>CANJRC010000017.1 GCA_947476535.1 Betaproteobacteria bacterium | reverse complement strand
CGGTGGACGGCGAATTCGTCACCTACACCACGCACAAGGGCCGCGACAACATCGAGGCCTACGGCGCCGACGTCATGGCGCGTCGCCAGACCAACCCCTGGACCAACGGACAGCACTGGAACAACAACATCATCGTCGAGGGCGATGCGTTGCGGGCGAAGGCTGCTTGCTATCTCGTCGTCATCGGCAAGATGAAGGACTCGGGCGAGCTCAGGATGGTCATCCAGGGCTGGTACAGCGACGAGCTCGAGAAGGAAAACGGCCAATGGAAGTTCAAGGCGCGCCGCGTGGCATTCGACACGCCCTCGCCGGACTTCATCCCCAAGAAGGCCTGAGCGCACGCAAAGGCATTCGGGTCAACATGCTGAGCACCGAAGACCGCCTCGCCATCCTGCAACTCCATGCGCGCTACTGTGCCTGCCTCGACACCGGGGACGTGAAGGGCTGGGCACATTGCTTCACGGTGGATGGCAAGTTCGGTGTCCGCAACATGCACACCGGGCGCGCGGCCATCGAGGCCCATGGCCTGATTGTTTTGTCGCGGCGCCGGGCCAACCCCTGGGCCAACGTGCAGCACTGGAATGGCAACATCATTGTCGAAGGAAATGCGGACAGCGCCGTCGCGACGTCCTACCTCGCCATGATCGGCAAGACGAGGGACTCCGGCGCGCTGACCATCGTCGCCCAAGGCTGGTACAGTGACGACCTGAAAAAGGAAAATGACGACTGGAAGTTCAGTTCGCGCCGCATTTGCTTCGACACGCCGCCGCAGGACAGCATCCCGAAGAAGTCCTGAGGCTCAGGTCGCTCCACAGGCCCCGGGAATCGCGCCCAGCCGTCTGATCGATTTGGCGGAATACCCCGGACGCAGTCGGACGGCGCAGTCGGACAGAACACGCAGGCAATTGATGCATGTCTGCGCAAAATCCGATCGACCACTCAAGACAAGGGAGAAGATGAACATGATCCAACAGTTGCGCATTTCGTCCATAGCCAAGGCGATCGCGGTGTTCACCGCGATCCTTGCCTGCGCCGCATCGCCCGGTGCGCGGGCGCAGGGGATGTCCGCAGCCGAGTGGGACAAGATCGTCGCGGCGGCAAAGAAGGAAGGCAAGGTGGTGTTCTACACCGCGACAGTGGTCCCGGTCATGCAACGCATCAAGGCTGAATTCGAAAAGGTCTACCCCGAGATCTCGCTCGAGTGGATCCGCTTCCCCAGCGGCCCGCTCATGGCCAAGGTCGACCAGGAACGCAAGGCCGGCGTCACCAGCGTGGATGTGGTCTCTTCCACCGAAGTCGGCTGGTTCGAGGACCGGTTGAAGGAAGGCACGCTGGTGCGCCCGGTGGGTCCCGACGCCGCCAAGTTCCCGGAAAAATTCCTGGTGCGCGGCGCGATACCCATTCTTTCCATCGACGCCCTCGTCATCATGGTCAATACCAATCTCGTCAAGACGCCAATCACCGGCCATGCCGACCTGCTTCGCCCGGAGTTCAAGGGCAAGATCGCCACGCTGGACCTGCTGTCGACAACCGTCATCGCGTTCAACAACTGGCTCGAGGACTCGAACGGCGCCGGCTACCTCGACCGCCTGGCCGCGCAAAAGCTGACCCTGTACACCAGCACCGTTGGCGGCGGGCAATCGCTCGCAGCGGGCGAGTTTGCGGTTGCCACCTTTATCAACGCGGGCGCCGCGGTGCCGCTGGTCCAGTCCGGCGCTCCGGTGAAGATCGTGTACCCGAAGCCGGGTTTCGGCTTCGGCTATGGGGCCGGTATCGTGAGCTGGGCCGGGAACCCCAACGCGGCGAAAGTGTTCATGAATTTCATGATGGGCCCGCGCGGACAGCAGGCCTGGAACGGCAACAACGACTCCGCCAGTCCCTTGCCCAATATTCCCGGCAGCCTGGATTCAAGCGCGCTGCAATTGGCAGATCTCGCCAAATTCCCGCCGCAGGTGGCCAAGCCCTTCACGGCACGCTGGAACAAGCTGTTCAAATAACCGCAAAAAGCAGGAGCAATTCGACCCATGAGCACCCACGATTTTGAAGTTGTCTGGCCGCTGGCGCGGCACGCGCAGGCCGGCGTCCCGACAAGCGTGCAGCCGACGCGCCCTCGCGCAGCCCTCGACCTCAACAGCGCCACCGTCGCCTTCCTGTGGACATACAACCGCAAGGGCGACCGCATGTACGACATCATGAAGGGCACGCTGCGCGGCGAATACCCGGACATCCAGTTCGTCGATTACGACGCCTTCGGCAACATCCACGGCGCGAGCGAGCGCGAAGTCGTCGCCGCCATTCCGCAAATGCTCAAACAGCACAAGGCCGACGTCGCCGTCATCGGCGTCGCCGGTTGAGGGAGTTGCACGCCCGCCGTGTCGCGGGCCTACCTTGCAGCAGAACAAGCCGGCGTTCGCGCCGTCGCCGTCACCGCCACGGCCTTCATGGGAATGCAGCGCGCCACCGGCAAGGCCATCGGCCTGCCGGACCTGCGCATCGCCGAATACCCTGGCGTGATCACCATCGACGGCGAGGAGACCTTCGACCGCAATGTGCGCGAGCGCGTGTTCCCCGAACTGATGGAACGCATCCGCGAGCCGGTCAAAGCCGCGGCGAAGGAGGCCGCCGACCCGCAGCCGCGTGACATCATCTGCCGCGGCGGCTTTGACGACATCCAGGAGCATTTCCACCGCCGGCTGTGGACGGACGGCCTGCCCATCGTGCCGCCGACACTTGACCGCGTCGAGCGCTTCCTTGAATTCACCGATCGCGACCCCGGCGAAGTTCTCGGCGTGCTGCTGCCCGAAATGCGTGAAGCCACTGTGTGGAGCGTGGCAGTCAACGGCGTCATGGCCGGTTGCCGGCCGGAATATTTCCCCATCCTGCTGGCAGTGGTCGAAGCCGTCGCGGATCCGGAGTTCAGGCTGCTGCACGCGGGGGCAACACCGGGATGGGAACCGCTGGTAATCGTCAGCGGCGATCTCGTGCGCACGCTCAACTTCAACTACCAGGCTGGCGCCATGCGCGTGGGCTCCCAGGCCAACACCAGCATCGGGCGCTTCCTGAGGCTGTTCATGCGCAACGTCGCGGGCCTGCGCAGTTTCCCCGGCCAGACCGACAAGGGCACGCTGGGCATGACGTTCAACGTCGCGCTCGCCGAGAACGACGAGGCGGTCACCGGCATGGGCTGGCAGCCCTTTCGCGTCGATCGCGGATTTTCGAAAGAGGACACCGTTGTCACAGTGCAAAGCGTGGTCGCCATCAGCCCGCCCATCTACAGCGGCGGCGATACCCCAGAGACACAGCTCGAATTCATCACCAGCATCTTTGGCACCACCTGCGGGCCATGGACCTTCTCCGGTCTCGTGTACGGCAACTGGCACCCGCTCCTGGTCATGAGTCCGGTGGTGGCGAAGGTATTCGCCGATAACGGATGGACCAAGGATCGCATTCGCCAGCATCTCTACGACTCGCTGAAAATACCCGCCAGCACCATGGAGCGCTATTTCTGGCACGTGGCGGCCAGCCGCTGGAAGGTGAAGGACGCCGTGGACGAAGGCACCATCCCTGCGCTCTATGCCGCCTCCGACGACCCGGATCGCCTCGTGCCCATGTGCCTGAAGGCGGAGTGGATCAATATCGTGCTGGCCGGCGATCCCGGCCGCAACCAGTCACGCGCCTATATCAACAACCACGAGCATGGCGTGCCGGTGAGCCGCCGCGTAGTGCTGCCGGCAAGATGGAAGGAATTACTCGCCAGCGCACAACCGCAGGCGCGAATCATTTAAGAGCGCCTGAAGGCATTGCCGTTAGGCGCGCCGATTGAGGGGAGTATCCCCTCGCTTGTGAAATGAGCTCTAAGGAGAATTGCAGCATGGATTCAGTGTTCCATTCGTTGAAACGCCGGCCGGGCCGGAATTTACTGCGCCTGGGCTTGGGATTGACATTCACGCTGATCGGCGGATTCGCTGCTGCGCAGGGCAATGCACCTGGCCTCGATGCCCTGACCAAGGCGGCCAGGGCCGAAGGCGAACTCACCTATTACACGTCCAATGCGGAGAACGTCGGCCGGCGTATCGGCAGCGCATTCACCGCCAAGTACGGCATAAAGACCCAGTTCGTACGGCTGAACAGCGTCCCGCTGCAGCAGCGCTACTCCACCGAGGCCGAGACAGGAAACTTCGCCGCCGACGCCATCTTCATTGCAGGCAATGCCACCGCCTACGCGGCAGAAGGAATAAAGAAGGGCTGGATCGAGTCGATTTCAGAGGCGGGCCTGCCGGTCATACGGTCCGGCGAATTTCCGCGCGCATTCAATCGCGGGCCCACGGCCATCGTGCAGGTATCGCCCTGGCTCATCTTCTTCAACACGGACAAGGTCAAGGGCGCCGACGTGCCGAAGGACTGGCCCGACCTGCTCGATCCCAAGTGGAAAGGGCAGGTGCTGCTGGCCGATCCGCGCGCCTCCGACGCGCACATTCCGCTGTGGAGCATCATCCTCGACAAGTACGGCGAGGAGTTCTTCCACAAACTGCGCGCGCAGGGACTGCGTGTATTTTCCGGCGGCCCGCCCACCATCCAGTCGCTCGCCGCGGGCGAAGGCAGTGTCGCGGTGCCGACGATCGAGTCTTCAGTGCAGGAAATCAAGAGCAAGGGCGGCCCGCTGAATACGGTGACACCGGACCTGACCACCGGCGTCGAGATGCACATTGTACTGACCGCCCGGACCAAGGCGAAGCACCCCAATGCCGCGCGGCTTTTTGCGAACTACGTCATGTCGCCTGAAGGCAACAAGGTGTTCAACGACGATCCCGGCGGCCTGACCATCTACGACACGAAGAATCTGCCCAAGGACTACCGGGCGCCCGACCAGGGAGCACTGGCGCGCAAGGAACGGATTTTCAAGCTGCTCGGGTTCTGACAGTCACGTTCGATTAGATATAACTGGAGACCTTTGCATGATCAACGAAATGGCCCGCATCGCCGTGAAGCCGGGAGTGGGGGCGCAATGTCCAGTGCGAGCGTAGGCTGTCCACATCAAACCAATTGGGAGCGAACAGTGAGCGACGCCAGGGATCCAGATAACCATCGCCAGGAGGTGGTCGTAGTCGACGTGAAGATTCCTTTCACGTCCATGGTGATCCTTCTCGTCAAATGGGCCATTGCCGCCATTCCCGCCGTGATCATCCTCATCGTGCTCGTCGGCATCATTTCCACGATCCTCGGCGGCGCATTCCATTGGGGCACGTGGCGGGGAGGAATGGTCTAAGCCCTGGCGTCGATAGCGTCGACCCACCAGCGCTTGCGAATCCCGCTTGCAGGTCGCTCCGGTGACCAGGCCCCTGCGCTCAATCACCCTGCTGCCGCTACGCGTGCACTGGCAGCATTGCCTGCCGGCCCCGGTTGCGCGAGCACCGCTTGCGCGGCCGCCTCCACCACCGTCCCCTTGAAGAAGTCCGGGTTCATGCGGCCGTGCAGTTCCACGGCATTGCTGAATGTGAAGGCTCGAAAGTCCTCCTCGGTGAGCAGCCTGTCCTCGACCATCTCCCACGCCTCTGCCATCACTTCGCTCGCGTCGGTGACATCGAAGTGCGACACATCCGAGCCGAGGATGGCCTTGAGACGCGTCTTCATGCGCGGATCAAAGGCCCAGGCCGTCACCGGATCGTCCGCCTCGCAGCCGAAATAGAAGTTTCGCGAGAACAGCCGGTCGATGTCGCCGACATTGCCGATGCTCACCGCGGCGAACTCGTCTGAGTCGATGTCGCGGCGTGCCAGCTCCGCCTGGGAGATATCAGGCAGCACCACATGCAGATTGTTCTCCAGAATGCGATCGATCTTGCCCACGAAGGCCTTGTCGCGCGCGCTGTACTGCGTCATCAGCCGCCGCATCTCGCCAATATCGAGATTGGTCGGCTTCAAGTGCGCATGCGCGGCCTTCTTGTTGCGCTTCTTCCAGTGCCCGATCAGATCCGCGTGCAGGTTGCAGGCCCAGCCGACCCCGCCTTCAAGGAAGCCGAAATTCAGGTCCGGGAAGCGCTCCGTCACCCCTCCCAGGAACAGCGCGCGCGCGAAGGCATGGTGGCTTTGCGCAAAATGACCGAGGTGGTTGCCGACGAAACTGCTCGGCGACGAGCGGTCGGGCCATCCCATGCTGCCGGTGTGATTGGTGACCGCCACTTTCAGCTCGACCATCTTGGCCCACACCGGGTCGTAGTCGTAGGCGCTGTCCATGCCGAGGGCATCGATGTAGACGCGCCGCTTGCCTCCTTCGGGCTGCCAGTCCGCGTCGGCGGGGATGGTGCGCGGCACGGTGCAATTCATGACCAGCGCCTTCAGCCCCAGTTCGCGCACCGCATGCTCGGCCGCCTCAATGGCCTCTTCGGGCGTGTTGGTCGGGCACACGGCGGCGGGCGTCATGCGATCGGCGTAGGACCGGAACAGGTCGGCTGCCATGACGTTATAGGCGCGGACCAGCGCGCGCCGCATGTCGGCGTCCTGCACGCGGGCGATGTTGAAACCCAGGCTCGGGTAGACCAGCGCGAAATCGATGCCCAACTCATCGAGGCGGTCGTAGAACAGCGCGGGCACCATCGCCGCGGTGCGATCCAGCGTGTTGCTGGGCAGGGTCCACCAGGGCGCCCGCGTCACGCGCCGGCGCATGCGTTCCGCCGGCGCTATCCCATACCAGTCCTGGCCGTAGTGCGCCGCAGCCTGCTTGGCGTAACGATCAACGAAGGCCGGCCCGGCCACCTGGGCCAGGTATTCGAAGAAGATCGGCTGTACTTCCAGCCAATGGCCGTCGCCATCGACGACCGGATGCTTCAACTGGCTGCGAACGCGTCGTCCGGCACTTTCCTTCATGTCCCGCTCCCCATCGTGAAACGCACAATACCCTGGGAAACTATACGCCGCGGTCCTGCTCGCCGCTTGCGGGTGCGGCACGCCACTGGCGATCGAGGAATCAGTCGACAAGCCGCTCGACGCGCACCGCGGTGACCTTGTACTCCGGCGCACCGACCAGGCGGTCGCGCACCGGGGAGGTGATGCGGTTGAGGAAGATCTCCGGCGTGTGGAAGGTGGCGAAGAGCTGGCCTTCGCGGACGGCGGATGACGGCCGCACCGGCAGCACCGCTTCGCCGTGGCGGCTTTTCACGCGCACGCACTCACCGGCGCTCATGCCAAGACGCGTGACGTCTGCCGGGGCCATGTCCAGCGTGTCGCTCGGCCGCAGCTCGGCATTGGGCGTGCGCCCGGTGAGCGTGCCGGCGTTGAACTGGTAGAGCGTGCGGCCGCTGGTCATGAGGAAGGGGAAGTCCTCATCGCAGCGCTCGGTCGTGGCGATCCACGGGATGTTGCGAAGCGCGGCGCGCTCGCCGATGGTGAAACGCTCGGTGTGCAGAATCGGCGTGCCTGGGTGGTCCTCTGTCGGGCACGGCCAGTGCGGGCTGGCGCTGTCGATGCGCGCGTAGGAGAGGCCCGCCCCCGCCGGCCACAGGCTGCGCACCTCGTTCCAGATCGCCTCGGGACCTTCGAAATCGAAGCCTGCGCCCTCTCCGGCAATGCGACGCGCAATCTCGCGAATGATCCACCAGTCCGGGCGGCTGTCGCCGCGCGGCGAGAGGGCGCGTCGCACGCGCTGCACGCGCCGGTCGGAATTCATGAAGGTGCCGTCGCGCTCGAGGAAGGAAGCCGCGGGCAGGAACACGCCACCGAACTCGCGCGCCGTCTCGTTCATGAACAGATCCTGGATGATGACGAAGTCCAGGCGGCCGAGCGCCGCGCGCGTGGCCGTGGCGTTGGCAAGCGACAGGTAGACGTCGTAGCCGAAGGCCCACAGCGCGCGCAGCGAGCCTACGGCCGCAGCGTCCATCATCTGCATGAGGTTCATGCCGCGGCTCTCGGGCAGCGGCGCACCCCAAGCGGCCCCAATGCGCTCGCCGGCATCGGCAAAGCTCTGCCCGCCGGGCAGCGTGGCCGGGTCGCAGCCCATGTGCGCCGCGCCCTGCACATTGTTCTGGCCGCGCAGCGGGTTGGCGCCGCTGCCCGGCTTGCCGAGATTCCCCGTGAGGAGCGCCAGATTCACCACGCACATCACCCCTTCTGTGCCCTGCAGGTGCTCGGTGACGCCAAGGCCATGAAAACACATCGCCGGGCGCGTGGTGGCGTACAGCCGCGCCGCCGCGCGAATATCGGCCGCCGGCACGCCGCAGCCCGCCGCCACCGCTTCGGGCGCATAGTCGGCGAGCATGCTGCGCGCGTACTCGGCGTAGCCGTCGACGCGCCGTGCGAGGAACTCCCGGTCGGTGAGCTGTTCCTCGATGATGGCCGAGGCCAGCGCGTTGAGCAATGCCACGTTGTGGCCAGGACGCACCGCAAGGTGGATGTCTGCGTAGTCGGTCAGCTCGATGCGGCGCGGGTCGATGACGATGAGCCTGGCGCCGCGCAGCACCGCCTGCTTGATGCGCGCCCCCACCACGGGGTGGTTCTCGGTCGGGTTGCAGCCCACCAGCAGGATGAGCGAGGCGCGCTCGATATCGTCGAAGCTGTTGGTCGCGGCGCCCGTCCCCAGCATGTCCTTCATGGCCCGCGCAGTCGGCGTGTGGCAGACGCGCGCGCAACAATCAACGTTGTTGGTGCCGAGCGCGACGCGCGCGAGCTTCTGGATCAGGTAGTTTTCTTCGTTGGTGGCACGCGCGGAACCGAGCACGCCGATGGCATCCGGGCCGTGCGTGGCGGCTAGCTCACGAAGACGCTCAGCCGTGTGGTCGAGCGCCTGGTCCCAGCTGACCGTCGCCCAGCGCCCGTCGCGCTTGATCATCGGCTGGGTGACGCGGTCGGGTGCATCGACGAATTCGTGCGCATAGCGGCCCTTCACGCATAGGTGGCCGCGGTTCACCGGGTCGGCGTCTGGGCGCACCTGCACCACGTGGTCGTCGCGCGTGCCCACCGCCATCTGGCAGCCCACCGCGCAGTACACGCAGGTGGTCCGCGTCCACTGCGTGGCGCCTCGAAAATCGGCGCGCTTGTCGAAGAGAGCCCCGGTCGGGCAGGTGTCGGCACAGGCGCCGCAGGCCACGCAGCCCGCCTCGATCAGGGTGCTGCCACGGCGAGGCGCAATGCGCGCTGATTCGCCGCGACCCTGAATGCCCCACACGAACTGGCCCTGAACGTCGTCGCAGATGCGCACGCAGCGATGGCACTGGATACAGCGATCCATGTCCACGCCGAGGTAGGGATGGCTATCGTCGCGGAACGGCAGCGGCGCGCTCTCCTGCGCAGGCGCCGGCTTGATCCCGTATTCGGCCAGCAGGCGGTGGAAGGGGTGCTGCGGGTCGCGCGCGATAGCAGCTACGGGATAACCTTCGGTCATCAGCCCGAGATTGGTCGAGCGCAGCGACTCCAGGGCCGGCGTGCGCGTGCGAACCACCATGCCATCGCACACGCTGGCGGTGCAACTTGCCACCGGACGCGCCTCGCCCTCGACCTCCACCACGCACATCCGGCAGGCGCCGTGCGGTGCAAGTCGGTCGTCATGACAAAGTTGCGGGACGTTGCAGCCCGCCCCGCGCAGCGCATCGAGCAGCGTGGCCCCGGGCACGGCCGCCACGGGCTTGCCATCCACGGTGAGTTGCACGGAACCGGCTGTAGCCTGCGACGGGTTCATGACCTGAACAATGCCGCCAGTTGATCCGGATAGTTCGCCTTGAGCGAGTCACCGAACTCGGCGAGGCCGCGGCCGTGGGCGCACAGGCTGGTGTCGGCCAGCGCGCGCAGCAGCGCGTCGTGACGCCCCGCTTCGCGCGCCGCCTTACCTGCGTACATGCGCGCGAGCTGCGGCGTGCCGCGGTGGCAGGGCACGCACTTGCCACAGGATTCATCCGCCCCGAAGCGGAAGATTTCCGCGGCGATGGCGGCAAGCGACGTGTCGTCGGCAAAGGCAATGACGCCGCCATGGCCGACAGCACCGTGCACGGCGTGCATCTCCTCATAGCCCAGGCGCGTGTCGAGGCGGGACGGCGGCACCAGGCCCGCGAGCGGCCCGCCAACCATCAGGCCCTGCAGCCGGCCGCGCCTGAGCCCGCCGCCGAGCTCATCGACGATCTCGCGCAGCGAGATACCGAATTCCACTTCATACAACCCCGGGCGGCAGAACAGGGAATTCAACGACAGCAGCTTGGTACCACGGCTCTTCGAAAAGCCCAGCGCGGCGTAAGCCGCGGCGCCATGCTCGATGATCCACGGCACCGCGCACAGCGTCTCGACGTTGTTGACCAGCGTGGGCTGGCCGTAGAGGCCGCGCTCGGTGATCTGCGGCGGGCGCAGCCGCACCTGCGGCAGGCGCCCTTCGATGGCATTGAGCATCGCGGTTTCCTCGCCGCAGAGGTAACTGCCATGGCCGACGACGAGTTCGATGTCGAACCCGTTTAGCCCTGCCGCCCCCAGCCAGCCGGCCTGCCGCGCCTCGGCCAGCGCGGCCTCGAGGACGCGCGCGCAAGCCGGGTACTCCCGACGCAGGTAGATATGACCGCGGCTGGCGCCGGTGGCGCGCGCGGCGATAACCATGGCCTCTATGAGGCGAAACGGATCGTCCTCCATCAGGAAGCGGTCGCTGAAGGCGCCGGGATCGCCTTCGTCGGCATTGGCGACGATGTGCTTCACCGACCCGCCGGCTGCCGCGACAAGCAGCCACTTCTCTCCAGTGGGGAAGCCCGCGCCGCCGCGCCCGCGCAGGCCCGAATCGCGCACCATGGCGACGATGGCAGCAGGATCGAGCGCATGTGCAGCTTCAAGTGCCCGTCCGCCGCCGGCGGCAAGGTACTCAGCAAGCGTTCGCGCGCCGCCACGCAATACATTGCCGAGCAGCACGGCATGGCGTGCGCGCACTTCCACATGGGGGCGCAGATCATCCTCTGCGTCCACGCCGGCAACCGCCGGTCCCGCATAGCATTTGCCGAGGCAATGCACGCGCGGTTCGCGCGTCGCATCCGCCCAGCGCGCGGGCGCGTCGGCGCGCGCCGCAAAGCAGGCGAGGCCCGCACAGCTGCGTCCGGCTAGGGAGACACCTGCCAAGTGATAGAAGCCGCTGGCGAGGGCTTCGCCAGCTGGCATGGTCGCGTTTCGCTTCATGGGCATGTTGTTATTGTCGACTCACTTACCCGCCTTGCAATGCGGGAAAATGCCTCCGGAAAGATCCACTGTCGCGAGCTTATGGCCACGCCAGCAAAGCGCGCTTGACTCAGATCAATCGCGCCAGTGCACAAGCTTCTGGCTCAGAACGATTCACATGGCCAGACCCGGCCCGGCTCTCCGTTGGGCCCAGTATTTGTTATCAAGTTCAATGACATTGTCTTTACCTATACGACCTCAGCACGATAATTGATATCATCCACGCATGAAATCCATCCGCGTCCACCGCTTCGGCGGCCCTGAAGAGCTGCAACTCGACGACATTGCCGTGCCAACACCCGGCGCCGGCGAAGTATTGGTTAAGGTGGATGCGGCCGGCGTGAATTACGCCGACACCCACCAGCGGAAAGGCATTTTCCGTTTCACGGAGGCAATGCCCGCACCCATCGGCATCGAAGGCGCAGGCCTGGTTTCGGCCGTGGGGTCTGGCGTGACGGCATTTCGCGAGGGAGACGCCGTCGCCTGGAGCAGCACGCAGGGCTCCTACGCCGAGTATGCCGTGGTGCCGGCCGAGCGCCTGATCGCCATCCCCGCCGGTCTCGACACGCGCCAGGCAGCGGCTGCGATGCTGCAGGGCATGACCGCGCACAGCCTCCTCTATGGCGCCTGCGCCCTCAAGCCCGGGGACACCTGCCTCATCCATGCGGCAGCAGGCGGCGTGGGCCTCCTGCTGGTGCAGCTGGCCAAGCGCTGCGGCGCGCGCGTGATCGGTACGGTGTCGACCGAAGCGAAGAAGGCGCTGGCACTCGCCGCGGGCGCGGACGAGGTGATCCTCTACTCACGCGACGACTTCGCCGCAGAAACCCTGCGGCTCACCGAAGGGCGCGGCGTGCGCGCGGTGTACGACTCGGTGGGCAAGACGACTTTCGAGAAAAGCCTCGCCTGCCTCGCCCCGCTGGGCTACCTCGTGATGTACGGCGAGTCGAGCGGTGCGGTACCGCCCTTCGACCCGGCGCTGCTGCGGCGCGGCGCGCTATTCGTCACGCGCGCCATCGTGCTCTACTACATCGCCGACCGCGCCAGCCTGGAATGGCGCGCGGGTGAAATCCTGAATTGGGTGAAGGACGGAAGCCTCAAGCTGCGCATCGAGAAGACGCTGCCACTCGCCGATGCGCGCACTGCACATACGGCCATCGAGTCGCGACAGACGACGGGGAAGTGGTTGCTCATACCATAGGTCTGTCCACTGGCTGGACGACGGTTGTTACGGCAGCGTGCGTTTCGGCTGCGCCAAAGCGTTGGCGCCGGGGCCAAAGCGGCGAGTCCTTCCAGTCTGGGCCGCCTCAACTAACATCGCGGGCCCAGCATGACCGCTATAGTAGACTGCTCGCGCTCCAGGCCCCGCGCACCCATGAAAAGACCCCAAAAGCCCACCCCCTCCTCATCGGCATCGCTGATGACCGAGATGCATCGCCTGCCGCACTTCATCGCGCTGGCCGAGGAAGGGCACTACGGCAAGGCGGCCGAGCGCCTGGGCATGGACCAGCCGACGCTGAGCCGCTCCATCATCCGCCTCGAGGAGGCCGTTGGCGCCAAGCTGCTGTTGCGCACGGCGCGCGCGGTCACCCTGACCCCGGCCGGACTGGCCTTTCTCCAGGAGGCGCGCACGCTGGTCTCCCAGGTCCAGCTGTCGCGTCACATCGCGCGCCGCGCCCAGGCCGGCGAAACCGGCACGCTGCGCATCGGATTCACCCCGACCGCCATGTTCTGGGCCGTGCCGAAGATCATGCGTGCCTTGCGGGAACGCTTTCCCGACGTTCAGCTCATCATGCAGGAGGCGCAGAGTTACGCGCATGTCGACCGGCTTCGCAACGGCGAGCTCGACGCGGCGTTCGTCAATGGCGACGTGCTCAAGCGCGGCGAATTCGAGGTGCAGGTGCTGGAGCGCACGCGCAACGTCGCGGTGGTCCCTTCGGCATGGCCGGTCGCGCGCATGAGGAAGCTGCGCCTGCGTGATCTCGCCGAGCTTCCGCTCATTGTCGTCCCCCGCGACAAGAGCCCGAACACCTACCACGGCACCCTGTCGGCCTGTCGCGCCGCCGGGTTCATGCCGAAGATCGTGCCCGGCGACAACACCGAACTGCTCAGCCGCCTCGGCATGGTTGCCAGCAATGTCGGCGTCATGCTGGCCTCGGAGTACACGCAACGCCTGCAGGTGGAAGGGGTGTCCTACGTTCCGCTCGTCGATCTGCCCGACTACATGGAGTGGGAGCTGGTGCTCGCCTGGGATGCGCGGGCCATGACGCCGGCCCTGCGCGAGTTGGTCAACATCAGCAAGGCGATCTCGAAGGCGATGGGAAGCGCCAACCTGCGTGCGGTACGGAAAGTGAACGGGCGCTAGAGGGACTGCGCGGCCGCAAGGTTTCCCCCGGCACTGAACCCGCTGATTGCCACCGTGGAGGCATCCACGTCGAGTTCTTGCAGGTGATCAGCCAACCAACGGACAGCACAAAAGCAGTCCTCCA
Source organism: Betaproteobacteria bacterium (assembly GCA_947476535.1). Classification (GTDB taxonomy): domain Bacteria; phylum Pseudomonadota; class Gammaproteobacteria; order Burkholderiales; family SG8-39; genus CAIYPG01. The sequence goes on along the minus strand of CANJRC010000017.1, from coordinate 35,433 downwards.
GCGGCGCGGGAAACGGGTACTCCGGGGCGAGTCTGTAGTCGACCGACACAACCAGACAGCCACTGGACTTGGCCATCCGGTGGCAGCAAAGATCGTCCTGCGCGATCGATCCGAGCACCCAGCCCCCACCATGAAAATGCACCAGCGCACCGGATACTGTACCCACACGTGGCCGGTACAACCGAACCGGAACCTTCCCGTCCGGTCCATTGATCAAGCGATCCTCGGTAGCAACGGGGCTTTCGATCCTGACCGGGGCAGCAGGACGGTTGCGCAACCTGGCGACAGCCACCTCAAGCGAAAGCCCTGTCACGTCAAGCGTTCACTCCGGCGGCATGGAGTCCAGTATCGCTTTGATTTCCGGTCGGAGGGGCACGATCAGCGACGCGATAAACCCGCGACTCGAAGAGGGACGGCCACTCAGCGGTGCTTGGAAAAATCAATTTCCTTGGCAACGCTGACCCAGCGATTGGACACTTCTTTCAGGAAATCCATTGATTCGGCCTGAGTCCCGCCAATATATGGCACCAGGCCTTCGCGTGACCAAATGGCCAAAAGCTCCTTGTCTTTCGCCGCTTCATTCAACGACCGATTGAGTCTTTGAACGATCGCATTCGGGGTTCCCTTCGGCACGAACATCACGCAATAGGAATCGGGTGGAAAGCCCGGCACCTTGGTATCGGCCTGCGACGGCACGTTGGGCAGCGCCGGATTACGCTTCGTTGCGAGAACTTGGATGGCTTTGATCTTACCGGCCTGCAGCTGCGGTATTGCCAAGCCCGTCGACTGTATGGCGTATTGGAGCGTGCCACCCAACAGGTCCGCCAGCGCCTGGACCTCGCCACGATAGCTGACTAGGGTCAGCTCAACGCCCGCGCGGCTCGCCATGTACGCTAGGGGGATGCTGTTGGCTGGCGACTGCGCCATCCCGATGGAAACCTTGCCCGGATTCGCCTTGGCGTCTGCAATCACCCCTTCGATAGTCGAGACTGGATTATCAGCCCGTGTGGCGATCAGTGTATCCAGACCGCCCATCATACCGACGATGATGGCGTCTTCCTGGAAGTTGAACGGCAACTTCTCGCCAGTTAGCGGCAGAATGACAACCGGACCGAGACAGGTCTGCCCGACGAAGTATCCGTCCGGCTTAGAACGCAGCACCTCGGAAACGCCAAGCACGCTTGCGGCCCCCGGCTTGTTCTCGACGACGATGGATTGCCCCAAACTCGCTTCCATGGCTTTGCCGATCGTCCGCGCCATGCGATCAGACACACCGCCCGCCAGATTGGGGTTGACCAATCGAACCGGCCGAGCGGGATATTCCTGCGCGGATGCCAGGCCAGACAACAACACAGCACCCGCAAGCAACGTCGCCGAACAACGAATTAAGCTAGACCGTACAGTCATTCTGAACTCCTTCTGACAACTGGCAATTGAAACGGGACCGCGAACCCCTCCCGACCTGCACTTCCATCTTTTCACTTCGAAACACCAAGGTGCACACATGCGGAAGCGTATCGTGATACTAACCTTACGATGTCAATCATAATTCCGAGAGTCATCGGAACATTGATGCATGTATGATTAAGCATCATCATAATCAATTCGCGCTTCGCGTGTCGTGCGTTACGTTCTGTGCCGGCAGTACCCGGTTCGCCCGCGAGAAATAACGCTACCCAAGAGATGGGGGTTGGGGGCTTGCTGCGGAGCGCGCCCGCTCAACCAAAGGAGTGATGATGGACCCGATACTCCTCGAAGTACTGCGCAATGAGCTCTCTTCCATCACCGAGGAAATGGCAATCACGGTGCATCGCACCGCGAAGTCGCCGATTCTTCGAATGGGTGACTTCGCAACGTCCCTGATCGACGCCAAGGGCCGGCTGGTCGGCCTGGGGGCCGCCATGCATCTGCACGCAACCATGTTCATGCGTGTCATGCCCTTCATCCTGGACAAGTACAAAGGTGCGGGCTTCAAGCCTGGCGACGTGATCATCTGCAACGATCCCTACGCCGGCGCAGCACACATGCCCGATGTGATCGTTGTCATGCCGGTATTCCACCAGCATCAGCTGGCCGGCTTCTCGATCATCTACTCGCATCAGCCCGATATTGGCGGTCGTTTCCCGGGCGGCTTCTCGAGCCATTGCGCGGAATCCTATGAAGAGGGGATCCGCCTGTCCAACCTCAAACTTTATGAGGCCGGAGTGCGCAATGAAGGCATTGTGGACCTGTTGAAAGCCAACATCCGTGCCAGCGACGAATGGATGGGGGACATCGAGGCCAAGCTCGCCGGATGCTGGCGCGGCGCGCGCGAATTCGAACAGGTCATTGAAAAACATGGCATCGAGAGGGTCAACGCGTGCTTCGAATACCTTATCGATCACGCCGAAAGGACCATGCGTGCGGCAATTGCCGCCGTGCCGGTTGGCGATTATTCCGGTGAAGCCATGTTGCATGACGATGGATTTGGCACGCCCGGCGTACAGTTCCCGATCAAAATCACGCTTCGATTCCGGGGCGACAAGCTGATCGTGGATTTCACAGGGACATCGCGCCAACTGAAGAGCGCGCTCAACATGCCCTATTCGAACACCCTTGGGCAGGTGTTCAGCGGCGTACACAGCGTGCTTTGCCAGGATGGCGTATTCAACAGCGGCTCGGTCAAACCCATCGAGTTCATCGCGCCCTCGGGCAGCCTTGTCAATCCGGAATTCCCAGCTGCTGTCGGCGGACGCGCACCGGTGATCTTTCTCCTCACCGACGCACTCCACAGCGCTTTCTCGAAAGTACTACCGGAGCGCATCTGGGTTCCACCCGACGGCGGAGACGTGGTGCACATCTCCGGCCAGCGCGCCGATGGCAGTACGTATACGACGATGGACTTGATGTGGGGCGGCTGGGGCGGCCGGCCCGCCATGGATGGCGTCGACGGCGCAGGTCGCTCCTACAGCACGGTGCCGGTGGAACTGATCGAACGAGAAGGGCCGGTGGTGGTCGAGAGTTTCGGATTGGTTGCGGATACCGGAGGGCCCGGGAAGTATCGCGGCTCCCTCAGCGTATTCAGGGAATACCGCTTCCTGCGACCGGCCAAGATCATGGTGAGGACGAATCGCCCGTTCGAGGCGGGCGCGGGCCTTGCCGGCGGTGGCCGCGGGGGCCCCTCCGTCAACTATCTAACGCGCGTCGGCAGGGAGCCCGAAGTATTGCCACGCGGCACGCATGTCCACCTCGAAGTGGAGCCTGGCGACAGGCTCTATCACCGTGTCGCAGGGGTGGCAGGTCACGGACCGGCCAGCGAGCGGGACCCCAAGCTGATCCTGCGCGACATCGCCGAGGGAAAACTGACGCCCAACGCGGCGCAAGAACAGTATCCCGTTTCGCTTGACCCCGAAGCATTGCGTTTGGCCACCTCCGGCAAGGAGTACTGCTGATGCGCGTTGCTTTTGATATTGGCGGCACCTTCACCGACATCGTGATCCTGCAGGACAACAAACAGGTGTACTTTGCCAAGGTGCTGTCGCTCATCGACAAGGTCGGTGAGGACATCGTTTCCAGCATAGCGCACTTGAATACCAACGAGCCCGTCGACTATTTTGTGCACGCGACCACGACCGCATCGAACGCCGTCATCGAGGGCAAGACCCCACGCACCGGACTGCTGACCACCAGGGGTTTCAGGGACGTTCTCGAGCTCATGAATCAGAAGGGCAACAGGCTGCTGGACCCGCGCTGGACGCGATTGCCTCCCTTGGTGCCCCGCCCGCTGCGGCTCGAAGTGACGGAGCGTGTACTCGCCGATGGGATGGTGGCGAAAGCGCTGGATTTCGACAGTGCAATGCAGGCCATTTTCCGGCTGCGCGATGCCGCAGTTGAAGCCATCGCCGTCTGCCTCATCAATTCCTATGTCAACCCCGTCCATGAACGCGCCTTGGCTGAGCTCGTGCGCCAGGTGTTGCCCAATTGCCACCTGAGCCTTTCCTCGGAAGTCAATCCGGAAGGTCGCGAATACGAACGGACCAGCACCACGGTCATCAATGCGTCGCTTCTGCCGGTGATCAACCATTACCTCGATCGACTCGAAAAGCATTTGAATCGGTACAGCACCCGCCTGCTCATCATGCAGTCGAACGGCGGCACCATGACCTCGGCGATGGCGCGCAAGCGGCCCATCTCGATGGTCGAATCGGGACCTGCCGCCGGGGTATTGGCAGCATCCCAGTACGCTCGTGAATTGGCCTTCGGGGACGTTCTCTCTTTCGACATGGGCGGCACTACCGCCAAGGCCTGCCTGATCCTGAATGGGCGGCCCATTGAAAAAGCCTACGGTGAAATCGGGGGAAACGTCTCTGCAGTCAGCATGCGAGGGACGGGTCATGCATTGCGCGTCCCGTCCCTCGACATCGTCGAAGTCGGCGCCGGTGGCGGCAGTATGGTGTGGATTGACGAAGCCGGCGGGTTGCGAGTAGGGCCGATCAGCGCAGGTGCCGACCCCGGCCCCGTATGCTATGGCAGGGGCGGCACGAGGCCGACAGTAACCGACGCCAATGTTGCACTGGGTTACATGAACCCGGTGACCATTGCCGATGGGACATTGGGTATCGACCGCAACGCAGCGCTGGAAGCCATTCGCACCCAGGTCGCCGAACCCCTCAAAATGAGTACTTTGGCGGCCGCATACGGGATCATCCGGGTCGCAAACGCCACAATGACCCGCGCGTTGCGGGCGGTATCCACGGAACGGGGCCACGACATTCGTAAAATGACGTTGATTGCATTTGGCGGCGCCGGCCCCATCCATGCGGCCGCCCTGTGCGAGAACGTCGGCATCAAAACCGTGCTTGTCCCACCCCATCCCGGTCTTTTCAGCGCCCTGGGGCTCCTGCTTGCCAAAACACGGCTCGACTATGTGCGCACGCTCGAAGAACTGCTGCGGGACATGTCGCGTGCGAGGTTTGACGCGATATTTGGCGAAATGGAGTCACAGGCCAAGAGCGACTTCGATAGGCAGAACATTGATGGCTCGGACATGCGTTTCGAGCGCATCGCCGACATCCGCGTCGGGTTCATGCGCGATGAAATGACACTGACCCTGGAAGGCCCGGATTCGACCGACCCCGACAACATCGCCGTGCAGTTTCGCGAAGCCCATCAACGCGAGTTCGGCTTCCCGGGGGAAGGCGACTTGTACATCGTCAACACACGTCTGCGCGCGGTCTCAGCCACCAGTCCCCTGTCGTTCCAGGGCCTTCACGAAATGGCGTTGCAGACGAGCACGTTCGAGAAACACACGCGCATGGCCTACTTCGGCGCGTTCGGCGAAATGGCCACTCCCGTCATCAGCCGGCGCAGCATCGACCAGCCGCTTCGAGGCCCGCTCATCATTGAGGAGAAAGATACAACTGTGATCGTCCCTCCGAACTGGACGGCGAGCCGCGAACGACTGAACGGCATTCTGCTGCGTTACAAAGAATGACTCTGGCGGCACTACTGCGGACCGGCCGCCATGCCAATCTGACCGCGAACCAAGTTTCAATCGAATTTGATGTTGGCTGCCTTGATGACGCGGGCCCAACGGCTGACATCGGCGTCGAACTTCTTCTTGAATTCCTCCGGTGAATCGCCTGCAACGGTTGCGCCCATTTTCTCGAACTGTTCTCGCACTTCAGCCAACTGGAGTACGGATACCACTTCTCGATTCAATCGCGAAATGATGTCGGATGGCGTGCCCGCGCGCACCATCAGTCCCTGCCAGGTATCCCCGTCGAAGTCGGGCAACCCCGTCTCGCCGATGGTCGGTACATTGGGGAGCAGCGGGCTGCGTTTGAGCCCCACAATTCCGAGGGCTTTGACCCTGCCCGAAGTCACAAACGACAAGACACCGGTCACGGTGTTTATTCCGACCGGCACCAGTCCGGACGCCACATCCGGCGTAAAACCTCCATCCTTGTAAGGGATTTCGGTAATATCGGCGCCCGTCGTCTGTTTCAGATATTCAAAAGCCAGCTTCGTCCAGGATCCCGTCCCTGCCGATGCGTACGACAGCTTGCCAGGCTGGGTCTTGGCATAGTTCATCAATTCGAGAACCGTGTTTGGCGGAACCGATGGATGCGCGATGACAATGAACTGAAGATTGACAGTCCTCGTGACGAATGCGAGGTCCTTCAGAAATTCCACCTTCTGTTCCGCCGCCTGCAGAACAGCAAGCGTTCCAACCGCGGCCAATAACGTATACCCGTCGGGGTTGGAACTCGCGACGGCACGAGAGCCGATCATGAAGTTCCCCCCCGCACGGTTCTCGACCACGACTGTCCACTTCAACCGTTCCGTGAGCTTTGTCGCGATTGGCCGAACCACGAGGTCGGTCGTTGTGCCTGCGGTCGCCGGTACGATGATCCGAATAGGCTTTGAGGGATACTCCTGAGCCCACAGCGATGCAGTGCAGAAAAGTGCGCACAGAACATACCAGCGAAGCGTTTTGACGAACATCCCGAAGAAATTCATCTTCTTCTCCTCAAGTTAGAAGATTCACGGAGTGCGCACATTGCACCACTAGAAGCGGGGCAGCTGCTGTGAAGAAAGCGATCGTATCCGAGGGGAAGTGAGTCAAGCACGTGGATCCGCGACCTACGCGCGCGCGCGCGCCAAAGGACCGCGCAACAAGCGCCCTGGAAGCTGTCCGGTGTGCTCGCCATCGCAAAAGAGTGCTTTCCCAGCCACAATCGTCGCCTTTATTCCGCGCGAACGTTGAATCAGGCGACGGGCGCCCCCGGGCAGATCGTGCACAAGCCGTGGCAGTTCGGGTGCCAGATGCTCGTAGTCGATCACATTGATATCGGCGACCATGCCCTCGCGCAACAGCCCGCGATCATGAAAGCCCCAGCCACGCGCAGGGGCGAGCGTAATCATGCGCACCGCCTCCTCCAGGGTGAAGGCCTTGCGCTCGCGCGTCCATTTGGCCAGCAGATCCACTTGAATCGACGAATCAGCGATCTGGCTGACATGCGCTCCGGAATCGGAGAATGTCATGACGGTCCTCGGATGCTTCATGACTTCGAGCACGTCCTCATCCTCGATCATCACGCTGCCAGTGGCTTCGGAAAAAAACTGATTGAAGTCCTTCTCCAGCGACAAATCGATGATCGCCCCCACGGGATGCACTCCGCGTGCCGCAGCGACCTCTGCAACGGTCGGATTGTCACGAATGGTATCGTTGTAGACACGCATCCGGTTCCAGTTTGGCTTGGCGGCATCGGTGCCAATTGCGCGCCCGTAGTCGCCGTGATCAGCTGCATGAATCAATCGCTGGCGCACCGCGGGGTCGCGCAAGCGATGCTTTTGCTCCTCGAGCGGGAGGCTGCGAAATTCGCGCCATTCCGGAACCCGGTCAAAGGGCAGCCGCGTTAGAAACGAAGTCAGGACGTTGACCCCGCGCGTATGTGTTTGCCCGAACATGCGACCACCCAGCGCGGCAGTTTGGTCGAACAATGCCAGATGATCTCGCCACACCGGCTTCGGCAAGGTCGTCAGCACGCCAAATGTGGTCACCACACCGCTCTCCAGCGTCAGTTCACGCATGCGTCGAAATGACTCCTGCCTGACTACCGGGTCGTTGGAGCGGTCCGCGGGATCCTTGGCAATCTCGAAGATTCCCCCGCCGAAGCGTCCCATTGCGCTAACGAGCCGATGGATTTCCTCCCATGCCGCCACCCTTGACGCCACCAGGCGGTTGTCCGCCGTCTCGTGGCCCGGGCTGCGCGAAGTGCTGAATCCGATGGCCCCCGATTCCAGTGCCTGCTGCAGCTGACTTTCCATGCGCGCAAGCTCGGCTTCGCTCGCCACTGGCTCGTCAAATGCGCGGTCTCCCATGCTCCAGGTTCTGAGGGCGGAATGCCCGACATAGGTCGCGTAATTGATCCCCTTTGGAAGCCGGTCGAGACAATCCATGTATTCCGGAAATGTCTCCCAGTCCCATCGGATGCCCGCCGCCATCGCTGCTGGCGATATGTCCTCCGCGCGCTCCAGATTGCTGATCACCAGCCGCGCCCCGGCCGCACTCGACGGTGCTAGGGTAAAGCCGCAGTTACCCATGACGACTGTTGTCACGCCATTCCACGACGAAGACGTCCCCAGTGGATCCCAGTGAATTTGGGCATCCATGTGCGTATGTCCATCGATGAAGCCCGGCGTGACGATATGACCATCGGCATCGATCTCTTCCCGGCCACGCTCCTTGATCCGATCGATCTTGGCGATGCGGCCATGGGCAATTCCGATGTCAGCCCGAAAAGAGGCCATGCCCGTCCCGTCGATGACGGTTCCATTGCGGATCACCATGTCGTAACTCATAGAACCTCCTGGACCTCAAGCATCGGCACTGCCACCTTGAACTTCGCGCATCTACTCGATCTTCGCCTCTTTGACCAAAGGGCCCCACAGGTCGTAGTCGGACTTTATCTTTGCCTCCATCTCCTCCGGAGAGGAGGGTGCGACATCGTATCCAGCCTCAAGGAGCGGGCGCGAAAACACGGGATCGGAGGCGGCACGGCGAATCGCCGCCGACAACACGTCGACAATCGGCTTCGGGAGTTTTGGCGGACCTTCGAATCCGAACCAAATTGAAACGTCGAAATTCGGAATGCCGGTCTCGATGACCGTGGGCACATTCGGCAAGGCTGCGCTTCTTGTCCTTGAACTCACGGCAAGCGGATTCAACTGGCCGTTACGGATGAACGGAATCGAGTTCGGAACTACGCCGAACATAAAGCTCAAGGTCCCGTTGATCACATCCATTACCGTCGCCTGCCCGCCACCCTTGTAAGGCACATGGAGTACATCGATGTTGGCATGCTTCTTGAACAATTCGCCAGCCAGATGATTCCCGCTACCCATGCCGCCGGAGCCGAATGTCAGTTTGCCCGGATTGGCCCTGGCGAATGCAAGCAACTCGGCCACATTCCCCACCGGCAAGCTTCGATTGCTCAACAAGACCAAAGGCGTCCTCACAAGAATCGTGATTGGCGTGTAATCGGCGAGTGGATTGAACCCGAGGTTCTTCTGGAGGTGCGGATTGATCGTCTGGGTCGGGCTGGCGACATAAGTGATCGTATGGCCGTCGGGAGCCGCCTGCGCATTCAGCACCGATCCCAGGATGCCGGCGGCACTCGGCCGGTTGTCGACGATGACAGGCTGACCTATCGTACCCTGAAATACTTGCCCAAACCGGCGCACGATTATGTCGCTTTCGCCGCCTGCCGGGTACCCCACGATGATCCGCACCGGCTTGCTGGGAAATGTCTGCGAGTACGCTCGACTCGTCACTACCCCTGCCCATACGCCGGCAAGCAGCAACACAGTCAGTAACGTCCTGTTCATGGCGCGCCCCTCGAAATATGAAACTCTGGAATCACATTCGTTTGATCGATTGTTGGCGACGCTGGTCCAAGGCAAGCCATTGACACTGACGTTCAATCTTCGGCAACCAGCTACGGCATTTCACGCACAATAACCGAATCATGCAACAGCCGCTTCGGATATTTGTGCCTTTGGCATGGCGGGGCCGAAGGGGCGCTCACCCATCAATTCGATGCGCATCATCTCTCGGTGGAAGCCCGCATAGTCATTCACCGCGTAATGCTGAGTGCAGCGATTGTCGGCGATCATGAGTGCATTGCTGGTCCAACGCAGCCGGCAGGTGTTCTCGGGCCGCGCTACCTGGGCATTCAGATAGTCGATCAACGGTTTGCTCTCCTCCACGGCCATCCCCTGGAATCGGACCGAATAACTTCCCGTCACATAGAGAAACTTCCGACCGGTTACCGGATGAACGCAGACCAGCGGATGGGGTGTCTCCTTTGCCATGTCCCTTATTCTTGCCGGATCCATTCGCTCCTCCATTCCGGGGTGGATGAGGGATTTCTTCCCGGGGCCACCACGACCGTCCGGGCCAAACATGCCGGCACGACTATGAAGCACGATGAGGCGCTCGCACATCTGCTTCATGTCTTCAGACAGATTCTCGTAAGCGTAGTAGAGGCTGGCAAACATCGTGTCGCCGCCCCATGGTGGAGCCTGCACGCAATACAAGGCCAACGCGCCGGACGGACATTCCTCCGGCGAATTGTCGACATGCCATTCATCGCCGTGATTGCGCCGGCCCTTCGGGACATCCGCTCTTCGTACCAACGGAGTGACCAGCGGATGGTCTTCCCGCGGCTTCGAATAGGTCGAAGGTCTCAGCGTTCCGAATTGGGACACGAAGTCAGCAAATGCCTTTGCCGTCAGATTCTGATTCCGGAACATCAGCACCTGGTAATCGGAATAGGCACGGTGCAGCTCCTGACATGTCTTCTCATCGATCGGTTTCGATACATCAATCCCGCCAATTTCGGCACCCAATGCGCCGGTGATCGGGGTGACACTAATGAGGTTGTAGTTTTCCGGTTTGATCGTCATTTGCAAGCCCTTTCCTTTTTCACGCCCAAAAGACCTTCGGTTTCAACAGCCCGAAGCTACCCGTCTACTTCGTATGTGCAACGCCATCGGTCAGAAAGAACACGGTATCAACCACCACTGGGCCGGCACCGCCGGCGCGCACGATCAGCGGATTGACGTCGATGGCATCGAGCTGATCGCCAAGGTCGCGCACGAGGCGCGCAAAACGCTCGACCGTCGGCGCTATGTCCGCAGCGTCGACCACAGGGCGCCCTCCGGCACCCTGCAGCACCTGCTGGTGGCGCAAGGAGCCCAGCATATCCGGCACCTCGCCGTCGCAATCGACCAGGCGGATCTGCACATCGTCCCACGCCTCGGTGAGGACGCCGCCGATGCCCAGCGTGATTACCGGCCCGAACGTGGCGTCGCGCTTCATGCCCAGCAGCAACTCCACGCCGGCGGGAATTTCTTCCTGCAGCACGACGTCGGCCTTGTGCAAGCCTAATTTTTTCGCGAGCGCGAGCAGTTCAATGACGGCCGCCCGCGCGGCATCTGCCGTCACGAGGCCCAGCCTGACCCCGCCGACGCGGGCCTTGTGCACGAGCTCGTCGGAGCGCAGCTTGGCCACCACGGGCAAGCGCAGTCCTTGCAGGGCCGCGGCGCATTCGTCGCTCGTTGCCACCACGCGCTCGGCCACGGTGTCGATGCCATAGGCCGCGAGGATGCGCTTGCCATCGACTTCGTCGATGACCTTGCGACCGGCCTTGCGCGCGCCCTCCAGTACGGCGGCGGCGGCATTGCGATCGACGCCTGCCGGCACAGCCTCCGCAACGGTGCGCCGCGCGCTCGTGCCGGCAGCGACCGGCCGCGCCGCGGGCGCAATGGCGGATACCACCCGCTCGGCGTCGGGAAAGCATGCCACGCCGGCGGAATTGAGCCGATGGCTCGCGAGATCACCGCCGCCGTACCAGACCACGAACAGCGGCTTTTTCAGCTTCTTCGCCTCGTCGACCAGCACGTCCGCGATCTCCAATTGCCTGCGCTCGAAGCCGCCAGCACCAAGGATGCTGAAATCGCTGTCCGGATTGTTGTCCAGCACCTGCAGGATGCCGCGCAGCCGGTCCAGGTGATGGAAGGGGCTGCCGCCCAGGTCGAGCGGGTTGTTGCGCCCGAGAAAGGGAGGAAGCAACGGGTCGATCGCGCGCTGCACCTCGGGCGAATGGACTGCCAGCCGCATGCCGGCGCGTTCCAGCGCATCGGTGAGCATGATGCCGACGCCGCCCGACAGCGACGCAACACTGGCGCGCCGCCCGATGCCGCGCGGATGTGCCGCGAATACGCGCCCGATGTCGAGCAGGTGCGTCACGCTGCGCGCGCGCACCACGCCCAACTGGCGCAGCACCCCATCGTAGACGCGATCCTCGCCGGAGAGGCTGGCGGTGTGCGCCGCAGCAGCCTTGGCGCCGGTTGCCGACACGCCGGCCTTCAGCAGCACAATGCGCTTGCCTTGTGCAGCCGCCAGTCGCGCGGCACGCACGAACAGAGCCGGGCGGCGCAGGCCCTCGGCATAACAGAGAATGGTATTGATGCTCGAGCCGGGCTCGGACAGCGCCTCGATGGCCATTTCCATCGAGATGTCGATCTCGTTGCCGGTGTTGAGCAACCGGCCCACGGGCAAGCCGGAGCGCTGCGCGTCATAGAACAGCGCACCGCCAATGGCACCGCTTTGCGAAACGATTGCCACCGGCCCATCGATCAGCTTGAGCCCCTCTTGGTCCATGGTGGGCGTGAAGGTGGCGATGAGGCCGTTCCTCACATTCACGATGCCGTTGGTATTGGGCCCGAACAGTCGGATGCCGTACTCGGTCGCGATGCGCTTGAGCTCGGACTGCAGGCGCTCCCCCTCGGGCCCCGCCTCGGCAAAGCCGGCACTGCCCACCAGCACCACCGGCACGCGCCGCTCGCCGCACTGCTGGAGGGCGTCGACAGCAGCCGCGGCAGGCACGACGATGACGGCGAGATCCGGCGCGGCCGGAAGGTCTGCCACCGAGGCATACGCCCGCACCCCCTGCACCATGTCGCGCTTGGGATTCACCGGATAGATGTCGCCGGCAAATCCGTAACTCAACATGAAGCGCAGCACGCGCCCCCCGGGCGCCTTCATGTCATCCGAACCACCCACCACCGCCACCGAGCGCGGATCGAGCAGCTTGTCCAGCCAGTTTCCACTCATGTCACAGCCCCAAAATCATCGAAAGTCATGTCCGCCAGTTCCCGCCACAGCGCGCGCGCGCCGCCGAATTGTCCCTCGAGCGCATGGATGCGCTTCAACCAGAAGTGCAGGTCGCATTCCCATGTATAGCCGATGGCACCGTGCACCTGCAGCCCCGCATAGCTTGCCTCCACCGCCGCTTCGGCGGCGCTGCCCTTGGCGATGGCAGCCGCCTCCCCTGCTGCTGCATGGTCGTGATCGATGCACCATGCAGCATGCCAGGTGGCGCGGCGTGCCGTCTCCACCGCCACATGCGCGTTGGCGAGCATGTGCTTGACCGCCTGGAAGGACCCGATGGGCCGCCCGAACTGCTCGCGTCCCTTGGCATAGTCGACGGCACGCGCAATGGTCACAGAGGAGAGCCCGAGCAGGAACTGCGCGAGGACGGTGCGCGCGCAGTCGCGCATCAGGCGCACCGACGCTGCGCCCTCGAGCCGCGCGAATTCGTCGGCACGCACGAGGCGCGCCGGCCGTCGTGCCGGATCCGCGGGGTCGGCGATGCGCTGCGTCTTGGGCGACGGCCGGCACAACGACACGCCGTCGTCGTGCGCGACGAGCACCAGTTGCGCCTCGGCGCCCCACGCCGCCTGCCCGTCCCAGCCATCCTGGATCGATGCCATCACGTTGCCTCGGACAATGCCCGGCAACCAATCGCTGCGCATCTGCTCGTCACCACAGCGCTGCAGCACCGGCACCACCACGCCAAGAGCCTCGGCCACTGGGTGCGGCACTGCGTACCGACCGAGCTCCTCGATCAGCAGCGCGGCATCGCACAGGCCCATGCCTGCGCCACCATGTGCCTCGGTTACCGTCAGCGACAACACACCCAGCCCGGCGAGCCCCGACCACAGCGTGGTGTCGCGGGAGTCCTGGTCCCAATAGCGGCGCAGGGCGGCCGCACCGGCGTTGTCGGCCAGATAGCGGCCGATGGCATCGCGCTGGGCATAGTGGTCGTCGTCGAATTCGAACTTCATCGCGGCTCACGCGGCAGCCCGAGCAGGCGCTCGGAGATGATGTTGCGCTGGATCTCGTTGGTGCCGGCGTAGATCATGGACGCGCGGGCATACCAGTAGCGTTCGTGCCAGTCGCGGCCCACGCCCTCGGGCAGCCCATCGACGCCCGCCTCGGCACGGCGCCCGAGCGCCTGCATGCCGAGCTCGAAAATCCCCATCTGCAACGTCGAGCGGATGAGCTTCGACATGGACGCGAGGCGCGCCACTTCATCCCGCGTCGACGTGGATGCGGCGTAGGCATTGGCTCGATAGCGCGCAATGCCAGCCTTTAGCCGCGCCGCCTCACACCGCACCGCCTCGTCGCGGATCGCCCCCGTGGAGCGCAGGATCAGCACCAGCTCGCCGAACAGGCCCTCGAAGAAAGTCGCCGGGTAGCGCGAGGCATCGCGTTCGACCTTGAGCGTGGCGTTGGCGACACGCCATCCGTCGTTCTCGTCGCCGATGCGGTCCTTCATCGGGACCCGCACCTCGTCGAGGAAGACCTCGGCAAACAGCGCCGCCCCATTGATCTGGCGGATCGGCCGCACTTCGACACCGCGGGTCTTCAGGTCGACGAGAAAGTAGGTCAGTCCGCGATGGCGCGATTGCGGCTCGCCGGTGCGTGCCAGCATGAACATGCGGTTGGCAAAGTGCGCATTGGTTACCCACACCTTCTGCCCGTTGAGGACGTAGTGCTCGCCGTCGCGCACGGCGCGCGTTTTCAACCCGGTCAGGTCGGAACCGGTGCCCGGCTCGCTGAAGCCCTGGCACCAGATCTCCTCGCAGGAGAGCATTTTCGGCAGCCGCTCGGACTGCTGCGCGCGCGTGCCCACTGCCATCAGGGTCGGCCCCAGCAGGCCCAGTGCCGGAAAGTTCAGCCGGCGCGGCGCCCCGGCGCTGAAGTATTCCTCGTTGAAGATGATGGCGCGCAGCACATCGAACCCCTGCCCGCCGAACTCGCGCGGCCAGCTGACGGCATTGAACTGCGCATCACGCAACCGGGCTTCCCATGCCAAGAGGCCGGGCAGCGCCGCCGGCCCGTCGAAATGCGAGATGTCGACCTGCTTCAGGTTTTCGCGCAACCAAGTGCGCGATTGCCGGCGGAAGTCTTCGTCTTCTGGGCTCCAGGTCGGATCCATTCAACCGTCCAGCTCGCCGGCCCGGAAGCGGCGAATGGCCTCCTTGAGGCCGAATTCCCCGATCGCGCCGCGCAGGCGCTTGATCGACGGCGACTGGTGCAGCAGCGCATCGGTCTGCGCACCGATGCGAACGCCCTCGCGAAATCCTGATAGCTCGACCATGCGGTTGATGGCCTGCTTGCGCAACCGCAGCACGTCCGCGGGCATGCGCGACATGCGCGTTGCCACGTCGAGCGCTTCGTCGAAAAGTTTGTCCGGGTCGACCGCATAATTCGCCCAGCCCCAATCAGCCGCAGTCGCGCCGCTGATGGTGCCACCAGGAACGAGGAAGAGCTGCTTGGCACGCTTGGGCCCGACCAGGTGCACCCACACAGGATCCATATAACCGCCACCCAGCGGGATGGCCGCATAGCCGATGACCGCATCGCGAGCAACGAGGGTGATATCCGCAAACATGCCGAGCAGGGTTGCGGCCGCAATGCAATGCCCGTGCACTGCCGCAACAATCGGCTTGGGGTGGTTCCAGATGGCCATGAAGCGGTCCATGCGCTGCTCCAGGTCGATCGCGTCGGAAACCGGGTCCGGTGCCGGTGCGAACCCGCCGGGGCCCCTGTCGATATCGAATCCCGCGCTGAAGGCCGGCCCCTTGCCGGCAAGGAGAATCACGCGGCATCCCTCATCCGTCGCCAGCGCGGCGAGCGCCTGCTCGAGCTCATCCATCATGAGCCGGTTGATGGCGTTGCGCTTCTCCGGGCGATTGAGCCACAGCACATGCACCGAGCCGCGCGGCTCGATTGCGAGTGTTTCCAAGGTGGCCCCTCCAGTCGTCAGGTGCGAACGCAATGGTTCGCAAGGATTGTGCTGCACGGTCGCCGCACGGTCGACGGTCGGGCCAGACTGCAAACGCAATGCAAATGGCAAGAGCGCAAAAAGGCGGCAGCGCAAACGTGTCGATGCTAATGGATAGCGTCTCGATCGGTCAACGCCCCCCTCAAGCAGCATTGACGATAAAACATGAGTCGATGTAAAGTCCAACATAATGACGGAACGCTCCCGGGGCTTCCGCCAAGGCAGGCGAAGTCGCGCAAGGCAAGCCCTGCAGCGCCGGAACAACCACCGACAGGCTGAATCCATGCAAACCAATGCAACGTCCGGGCAATCACGGCAAGTGCCGCTTTCCGGCGTCGACCTGGAAGTCTGGGAGGGCGGAAAGGGGCGAACGGTGCTCTTCCTGCACCCCGGCGACGGCTTCGACGCCAGCGCCCCCTATGTTTCCGCGCTGGCATCGCGCTTCCGCGTCATCGCGCCTTCGCACCCGGGGTTTGGCCGCTCGTCCCTGCCCCCATCGATCAGCAGCGTGGATGACCTGTCCTACTTCTACCTCGACTTCATCGAGACGCAGGGCCTCGAGGACATCGTCGTGTTGGGCGTGTCGCTCGGCGGCTGGATCGCCGCCGAGATCGGTGTGAAGTCGACCGCTCGCATCGCCGGCCTGTGCCTCGTCGACACGGTGGGCGCGAAGTTTGCCGGCCCGATGACACGCGAGATCTTCGACCTGTTCTCCGTGCCGCAGTATGAGCAGGCGCGGCACCTCTACCACGACCCGAAACTGCAGCAACAGACCTATGCTCACCTGGACGACGAGACGGCGACGCGCATGGCGCGCAACCACGAGTCGTTCGCGCTGTTCGGCTGGTCGCCCACATTGCACAACCAGAAGCTGGCCGACCGGCTGCACCGCATTAAGGTGCCCACGCGCCTGATCTGGGGAGCGGAAGACCGCGTGGTGCCGCCAAGCTACGGCCGCCATTGGGAGGGCGCTATTCCCGGCGCGTCCATGGAAGTCATCGACCAGGCCGGGCACTACCCCCACATCGAGCAGCCGGAGCGTTTCGTTGCATCCGTCGCGCGCTTCGTCGATACGCTGCCCGCCCGCGGCGGGCGAAATACCCCCTAGAAAGGGAAGGCCATGCAAAGCTGGTATTTCTCCGAGCAGTCCTACTACCCCGCGTGGGACCGCGATGTCACCCCGAAGGTCACCTCGCCCAGTTCCCTGGTCGACCCGGAAATTGCACATCGCCTGCTGCGCGACTACATCGAGGAATGCAAATTGTGCGACTCGCTCGGCCTAAACATCATGGCCAACGAGCACCACGCGACCTACACCTGCATGAACGTGTCCTGCCTGATGACGCTCGGCATCATTGCTTCGCACACGACGAATGCGCGCCTGCTAGCCCTCGGCGTGCCGGTCATGAGCCGCATGGACCCCTACCGCATTGCCGAGGAGATCGCCTATGTGGACACGCTATCGCGCGGCCGGCTCGAGCTCGGCCTGATCAAGGGAACGGCGTTCGAGCTTTACATCTCCAACGCTCATCCGGTCACGGCACCGGACCGCTACTGGGAGGCGCATGACCTCATCGTCGCGGCCCTGTCAAAGCGCGACGGTTCGCTCAGCTACGAGAGCAGGAATTTCAACTATCGCTACATGAACGTCATTCCCCCCTGCTACCAGAAGCCGATGCCGCCGATGTGGCTGACCACGCTCAGCACCAACACGGCCAAGGAAGCCGCCCGTCGCGGCCATGTACTGGCCATCACCGCCGTCGCCAAGGCTGCGCGCCAGTCGTTCCCGCTTTACCGGGAGGAATTCCTCAAGACACACGGGCGCCCGGCACCCCTCGACCGCTTCGCCTACCTCGGTTACGTGGCCGTCGCGAGGGACGAAGCAACGGCCATTGAGCGTGGCCGTAAGATCCTCGACTTCGTGAGGGCGTCCGAGCGCATCGAGCCGCGCTTCATCAATCCGCCAGGTGCGCTGCCCCATGCCGACAATGCGCGTTTCCTCAAGGCCGGGACCACGGTCACGCACCGCAACAAGCTGCTGCCCGACGGGACGCCAATGTCCAACCCGCCGACCCCGCGCGAGCAGATCATCAATAACGTGCTGTTCGCCGGGACGCCAGACCAGGTGTATCAGCAGATCAAGGCCTTTTACGACTCGGTGGGAGGCTTCGGCCAGCTGCTGGTCCAGGCCGGCGGCACCATGTCCCACGACGAGATCTGCGATAGCCTCAGGCTCTACGCCACGGAAGTCCAGCCGCGCCTGACGGCGCTGACGAAGAGCCACGCCCTCGCGGCCTGATATTGCCAGTGATAGCAACACAAACCATGACTCGTAGCCGACAGCTGGCGAAAGGCGCAACGTTTTTATGAGCAATCCCGAACAACCAAAAAAAATGACGTACGAAACCCTGGAGTCGGGAGACCCGCGGGACGACAACCGTGCCTACCGCCGTGCCCTCGGTCATTTCGCCACTGGCGTCACCATCATCACCGCCCGGCACGGCGACCAGCTGGGCGGAATGACCGCCAACTCGTTTTCCTCCGTATCACTGAATCCCCCGCTCATCCAATGGGCACTGGGAAAGAGCTCGCAAAGCCTCAGCGTGTTCAGCCAGGCCGCGCACTTCGCCGTCAACGTGCTCGCATCCGACCAGGTGGAACTCGCCGGTCACTTCGCGCGCTCTGGCGGCGACAAGTTCGCGGGGGTCGAATGGCAGTCCGGGCTCGGCGATGCGCCGCTGTTCAAAGGCGTGGCTGCGACCTTTGAATGCCGCACGCATTCGACCATCGATGCAGGAGACCATTACATCATGCTGGGCGAGGTGCAGCGCTTTTCCCGCAACGGACGGCCGCTGTTGCTCTTCGCGCACGGCCGTTTCGGCCTCGCGGTCGACTATCCGGCGGCGGCCAAGGAGTCGGACGCGAACGGCAACGGCACGCAAATCACCGACACCACGCTCGGTCTGTTGTGGGACGCGTTCAGCCGCCTGTCGACGGGGTTCCAGGCCGAGCGCGATGCCGAGGGCATGACCATCACCCAGGGACGCGTGCTGTCCATCGTCGAGCGCCATCCAGAGGCGACGACCGACGCCATCGCTCGCAAGGCTTTCGTGAGCCCAACCGCGGTCGACGATGCCATCGCGGCGCTCCTCGAACTCGGCTTTGCCGCGCGCCGGCCCAACGGCAGCTGCGCGGTGACGCCCGAAGGATTGGTACGCGTGCTGTCCTTGCGGCGGCGCGCGGCAGCCTTCGAGGCGCGGCAACTCGCGCACCTCACGCCCGAGGAACTGGAAACCGCCCGCAAGGTGCTGAAGTCGCTCGGCGCGCCCGAAGCTTGACCCTGGGGCCGCGCGCCCCCGCGTTGTTTCAGCCGGCGGCGTTCCTCGTGCGACGCCAGGGCCTCCAGTCCGCACGCCCGCTGTCGAGCAGCGCGATCAGCGAAATGCCCGCCAGCGCAATGGCCACCATGATCAGGGCCAGCGCAGCCACCTTCGGGTAGGTTCCGGTGTCCCATTGCCCGTACAGCAGCGTCGAGAGCACCTGCGTGTTCGGCCCGAACAGCAACGACGACGCGGCGAATTCATGCGACAGCAGGATGAACATCAGCATGGCCGCGCTGGCCAGGTGCCGGCGCAACAGCGGCACCATGATGCGCGCAACGGCGCCCGCCAGCGTGGACCCGGCCACGCGCGCCGCCGCCTCCAGCTGCGGATTGATCTGGGCGATCCCGCTCATCACCATGCGCGTTCCGTGCGGCAGCACCAGGATGACGTAGGCCAGCACAATCAGTGAGCTGGAGCCATACAGGCGGATGCCGAAGCTCGTGCGCAGGAACTGCATGATGGGGCCAAGCGCAAATGACACGAAAATCGCCATGCCGAAGAGAATGGCCGGAACGGCAATCGGCACATTGACCACATAGTCGATGACCGCGCGGGCAGCCCCTCGGGTGCGGGTCGCGACGAAGGCCACCATCAGGCTCAGTACGAGGCAGCACACCGTGGCAATGGCCGAGTACTTGATGGAGTTCATCACCGCATCGACCGATGCCCGGCTGTCCATCACTTCGGCGAATGCGGCAAGGCTCATCGATTCGAGCGCAAGCGGCGCGCCCCAGAACGGCGACAGGGAAACGATCACCAACCCGATGATGGGCGGAATCACCAGCATGAAGCTGTACAGGATGATGGGTAGCATCAGCAGCGCATTGTGGCCTCGCGCGCGCGCCGTCCCCTTGCCCGTCATCACGAAGCGCAGCCCCCCCTTGAGCGCGCTGCGCTGCGCTGCGACCCCGGCCAGCGCCAGCAGCACGATGGGCAGCGCGATGAACGCGGCCAGGGGATAGTTCGCCGGCGGCGCGCCGGTCAGCCGGTAGAGCTGCGTGGTAATGACGTCGATGCCCTTGGTGCGGCCGAGCAGCAGCGGCGCGGTGAACTGGCCGAGCGCAAGCAGCGCCACCACACCGCCGCCGTAGAGCAGGGCGGGCCGCAGCAGCGGCAGGACGATGCGGAACTGCGTGCCCCACCAGCCGGAGCCGGCGCTGCGCGCGGCATCCTCGAGGCGCGGATCGATGTTGGCGAGACCTGCCTGGAGGAACACGAACGCATACGGAATGAGGTAGATGCCTGTGATGATGACGATCCACGACAACGAATAGATGTCGAAGGGGCCCTCCTGCAAGGTGTCCAGGAACGGTAGCTTGCGCAGCAACACGTTCAGGTAGCCGACCGAGGGCGACATCAGGAAGGCCCAGCCGATCACGCCGGCCAGCGGCGGCACCACCATGGGCAGGATGGAAATCACCTGCGCCGCAGCGCCGGTCTTGCCGGTCATGTTCGCCCGGCACCACGCCAGCACCATCGCCACGAGCACCGCCAGGAACATCGACCCGAACGCGAGGACAACCGTGTTCCAAAGGATGCGCCAGAGGCTGGGTAACTGCGTGGCCTGCTGCCAGACCTTGGGCAGGTCGGCGAAGGGCTGGCGCATGAGTTCGATGAGCGGGTACAGCACCAGCAAGCACACGATGCCAGCGAGCACCCATGGCGCGGCGGAAGAGGCGCCATCCCGCAGCGACGCCATCACCCCGGTCGAGCGCGCGACCCCGAATGCCGGAAGCTCTGCCATGCTCAGATCCCCCGCTCGTTCGGACGAATGGGCGGGCGTGCAGCACACGCTGGCGACACCCCCGCCCCCCGGTCTGCCAACGTTGCGCGCGCTAGCGGTAGAGCTGGTTGAATTTCTGCGTCCACTTGTTCAACGTCTCGGTGCCGTACTTCGTCTGGTCCACCACCGCCACCTTGGACAGATCCACCTTCAACTCGGTGTCGAGCTTGACGCCGGGAGCCACCGTCACGCCCTGGCGGTTGCCGTTGATGAGGTTCTGTCCCTCGGCGCTCATGGCGTAGTCCATCAACACCAGTGCGGCCGCGGGATGCGGCGCCTGCTTGAGCGCCAGCGCGAAGCGCTGCAGCAGGAATGTGCCGCTGTTGGGCACGATCCATTCGATCGGCGCGCCTTTCGCGCGCAGGGGCTCGATGGTGCTCGGCAGTGAGTAGGGCGACCAGGCGATCTCGCCGGCAATGATGCCCTGCGTGAGCGGCGCGGAATTCGGGTAGATGCGCGGCTTGAACGGCGCAATCTTGTCGAAATAGCCGGCACCGGCGCGACTCTCGACGATCTCGGCCCAGATGGCGACAGTAACGCCGCTCACTTCATTGAGGCCCACCTTGCCCTGCAGCGACTTGTCGGCCAGCAGGTCATTCCAGTCTGTCGGCTTGGTCTTCACCAGGTTAGTGTTGTAGGCGAGCACCCAGGGTTCGTTCACGATCGGCACCAGTTCCCGATTGGGATAGAACTTCTGCGCGTTTTGCCACAGTTGTAACGAAGGGCCGCAAGGCGCCATCAGCGCGCCCGCTTTCAGCCTTTCCGCCATCCAGTTCGGATCGGTGAACACCATCATGTCACCCGTTGGCACACCCGCCTTCAGTTCCTGCTCGATGCGTTCGTTCATGCGACTGCCAATGAGACGGATCGAGTTGGCCTTGATTTCCGGGTATTTCTTGGTGAAGCCCGCCAGCAGGCGCGCGTTGTCCGCATCGGCGCGGGTCGAGTACATCAGCACCTCGCCTTCCTTCTTCGCCTCCTGCAGCACCTGGTTCCAGCCGGCGCCGCCCTTGCAGACGGCCGCCATGTCCGCAGCAAGGCCCATGCCGGGAAGGGACAGCGTTGCGCCGAGCAGCGCGGCCAGGAATAAGCTTCTTGTTGAAATGCCACGACTGGAATTGCAGTTCATTTCGACTCCTCCTATTGGGTACACGTTGCTACCAAGTCACTACTGTTGACGATGCGGGCCGCTGGTTTCGCCCTCGATCATATTTGCAAGCTCATGGCCTGGCCGGGTAGGCGTGCACCTTGTCCGGCGGGATGCGCAGGCGCACGCGCGTGCCCGGCGCCGGCGGCGTCTGTGCAGCGGGCTGCTCAACGAGGACTTCCTCGTTCGCGCCATCCAGGCGCACCTCCCAGTGCGACCCCAGGTACATGGCGGCCGAGACATGCATCTTCCCCTCAGTGTCGGTTTCGATTTCCGCCGCGTGCGGCATGAATGCAACCACCACCGGCCCGACCGGCGTGTTGCCATGGTATTCGAAAGTTCCCGCCACCGTGTCGAGGCGACCCGGTGGCAGCAGATCCCCCGAAATGACATTGGCGCCGAAAAAGCGCGCCACGAATTCGCTCACCGGGCGCTGGTAGATATTCTCAGGGCTGCCCAACTGGACGATCTTGCCGCCGTCCATGACGGCAAGCTCGGTACCCAGCGCCAGGGCCTCCGACTGGTCGTGCGTGACGTACACACCGGTGAATCCCAGTTGCCGGTGCAGCCTCGCCAGTTCATCGCGCAGCCCGCGCCGCAGTCCCGCGTCCAGGTTGCTGAGCGGCTCATCGAACAAAAGCAGCTTGGGCCGCGCCACCATAGCGCGCGCCAGCGCCACGCGCTGCTGCTGGCCACCGCTCAGTTCGCCAGGGTAGCGGTCTGCGAGCACGTCGCAGCGGACGGTCTTGAGCACTTCGTGCGCAGCGCGTGCCGCCTCGGTGCGATCGGCGCCCCGGCGCTTGGCGGGATACATGACATTTTCCAGTACCGACAGGTGCGGCCACAGGGCATAGGACTGGAACACCATGCCGATGTCCCGGTGATTGGGCGCCGTCGTGACATGGCGCGCGCCTGGCCGACGGTCGAACAACGTCTGATTGCCCAGCGTGATTCGGCCTGCCTCCGGCTGCAGCAACCCGGCAATGGCGTTGAGCGCGGTCGACTTGCCACAGCCGCTCTCACCCAGCAACACGGTCAGGCTGCCCTCGGCGACGTCCAGCGAATAGCCATCCAGCGCCACGACCGCCCCCTCGCGCCCGGCATAACTGACCCGCAGGTTCTCCACGCTGAGGCTGCTCACTTCGCCCTTCCCTCGGCCTCGAGTGCCGCCAAGTCCAGCCGATAGAAACGTGCCGCGCTCTGCGAGAACAATTCCGCCTTCTCCGACTCCGACGCGCCACTGACGATGCGCTTGAACGCGTTCCAAAGAACGACATAGCTGCAAGTTCCCTTGTCCGGCGGGAAATTGCTCTCGAACATGCAACGGGAAGCACCGAACAATTCGATGCATGTCTCGATGTAGGGCCGCCACCCCGCCGCCACTTGCACCGAATCGGGCGGCCTGTTGCGCGTGTGGAAATCAAACCCCGCCACGACCATGCCCAGCCCGCCCAGTTTCACGCTCACGTTGTCGCAGCGCGCCAGCTCCGCCATGGAGGACTTCCAGGCGGCAAACAATTCATCCTTGCGACCGGCGTAAGTCCCCACCCCGACCGGCGTCCCCGCGTGATCGAGCACGATGGACGTCCCCGGGAAGGCCCGCGCCAGGTCGGTGAGTTCGGGAATCTGCGGCTGGAACAGGAAGGCGTCGAAACTCAACCCGAGGGGGCCAAGGCAGGCAAACCCTTCGCGGAACGTCTTGTCCCCCAGGAGGCCCGACGGACGCCCGGGAATCGGCTTGGATACAACCGGGTCGGCGTCCCACGCCGAGACCTGCCGCACGCCCTTGAAGCGCTCGCCGCCGGCGCGCATCAATGCCTCCAGCACGGCCTGGGCCTGCGCGCCAATGGCAAGCGATGCATTGCCGACAATGCCGGCGCACAGGCGCGCGGGACCATAGTTGCCGCTGGCGCTCTGCGCCGCCACGCCATTGGCGAACTCAACCTCCCCGACCGAGCGCATTTCAACCGGGCCGTCACAGCGGTACATCGAGCGGCAATCCACATAGACCGTCGCCACGACGTTGTGACCCGAGGCCACATCGGCCTGCAGCTCGCTGAACATGTACTTCGGCCGCGGCAGGTCCCAGACATGGTGGTGCGCATCGACGATCAGCCGACCAGGCTCGAGCACCGCCTCGTCGTGCAACGCCAGCCAGTCGGAGCGATAGTCGGCGTACGAGCCACTGATCGCCACCGGTGCCGGCGCCGCGGTCTTTCCCTGCTTCGGGCCTGCGTGCATGGAGCTCACCGAGCGATCGCAGTGTGGAGGAAACGCGGCAACCTGGCGCAATGCGCCCTCGGGAGACGACGCGGACAGCGTGCATCCGAAGCGCACAGCGGCTTGCAGCGGGGAGAATCATACCTTGGCATATTGTTGTCATTTTACACAGGGAACAATGCGCGGCAGGGTCCATGCGAGCCGCGAACGACGGCGTACGTCGAAAAAGGCCGCTTGCGGTGGTGGGTCAGCTGCGCGCAGCAAGCGCGCGTTGCCGGTATGACTTCGCGCCGGGTTCCAATAGTCCCTTGGTGCTGACAAAGATCAGGTTGACCTTCTTGCCCGCCATTTCGTCCACCCGGTCGTAGTCCCCCGCCACGCCAACCTGTCTGCCGGCGGCCTGGATGCGGTCGATCAGCCGGTCCACCGCAGCTCGCACTTCAGGGTGGTGCTTGTCCCCCTTGAAACCAAGGCTCTTGGACAGGTCGACGCGAGCGATGAAGAAAAGGTCGATCCCCTCGACGGCAAGGATCTCGTCGATGTTCTTCATTGCATCGGCCGACTCCAGCATGGCGATGATGAGAATGTCCGCATAGGTCGCCGGCAGCGCATAGCGCACGGCGTCGACGATGCGGCGGGCCGTTGCGGCGTCGTCGACATGCGGGATCATGAGCCCGCTCACCTTGCACTCGAGGTAGCGGGTGATGAGTGCCTCGTCGAGCTTCTCCGGACGCACGATGGCGGCGATCCCGGCCGCGCGCGCGGCCCGTGCCAGCTCCTCGATCCGCTCCACGCTGGCCGAGGTGTGCTCGCAATCCAGCATCACCGCCTCGAACCCGAGCGCGCCCAGGTATTCCACCAGGTTGGGCGAATTGAACATGAGGTTCACCATCACGGCCAGCTTGCCGCCGGCGAGCGTCTGCTTCAGGGCGTTCATGGGTTCTCCCCTTCGTGGAGTGCGTGCATTGGCGGACAAGCCATCGAGCGCGCAAAGTAACACAGGGGGAGGGCCGTGCACCGAATCGCACTGCAGTGAAGCCGGGCACGGTCCCATCCAGCTCCCCGGAACAGCCCCCCGCCGTTGCAGTGGCTACGGCACCCCGTAGACGCCGCGCCCTATTTATGATCAATTCAACTCGAAGGTATCCAACTCACCTATAGCCACATCGAAATTATTATCAAGCTCTATTCGTTCAATCCTTCTTTCGCAAAGCCTCGAGCCGGCGCAGCAGCTCTTCGGGCACTTCCCGCACCACGCTGACTTCGCCCGCGTAGACACGCCCCTCGTTTCCATCCAGCGTGATGCTGTCACCCTCGCCGAACACCTGCTCGCCGAAGCGGATACAACGCGCCTTCATGTCGATTTGCATCGCCGAGCAACCGACAAGGCAGACTTTTCCCAGCTGTCGCGCCACGACTGCGGCATGCGAGGTACGGGCGCCGCGTTGCGACAAGAGGCCTGCGCTGGCCTCCATGGCGGCGATGTCGCTGGTCTCTGCATCCTGGCGGACCAGGATCACGCGGGCACCGGCTGCCTTGCGAGAGAGCGCGCGCTCCTCGTCGAGCGCCAGCTCTCCGCTCACCACGCCTATGCTGGCCGAGGCGGCGGTGGCGAGCACCACCGGAGCGTGCTTGGCCGCGCCCTTGCCGCCGGATTTCAGCTTGATGTGGGTACTCGCGAGTGCCTTGCTGTCGAGCTTCTCGGTGCGCTTTCGCGCCTCGTCCGCCGTGATGATGCCGGCGTCGAGTAGGTCGAGGGCGATGTGCGCGGCAGCCTGCGGCGTGCGCTTTCCCGAGCGCGTCTGCAGCAGGTAGAGGGCGCCGTTCTCAATCGTGAATTCGAAGTCCTGCATGTCGCCGAACTCGCGCTCCAGCGCCTCCACGGCCGCGCCCAGCGTGCGCCAGACGGCCGGAACGGCCTCGGCAAGCAGCTCGTGGCCATGCGCATTGCGCCGGCCCGAGACCACATCCTCACCCTGCGCATTGAACAGGAAGTCCACCCACAGCCGGTTCTCGCCCGAACTCGGATCGCGCGTGAAACCGACACCGGCGCCGGATTTTCCGCCACTGTTGCCGAACACCATGCGCTGCACGGTCACCGCCGTGCCGATGTCATCGGCGATGCGGTTGATGCGCCGGTACTCGCGCGCCTTGGGCGCATTCCAGGACGCAAACACCGCCTTGATGGCCGCGCTCAGCTGGTCGCGCGGATTCTGCGGAAAATTGTGGCCGGTTTCGTTGGCATAGGTCTCAAGGTGCTTCCTCGTGAGTTCGCGCAGTTCGGCGAAATCCAGGCTGCGCTCATCCTTGCCCGCCGTGGCTGAGGGACCATCGAAGAGCTCCGCAGGCAGCCCCCCCACGACTTCACCGAAAGTGGCAACCAGCCGCCTGTAGGCATCCCACGCCAGTCGCGGGTTCCCGGTGAGGCGGATGAGGCCAGGCAGCGTGGCATCGCACAGGCCGATGTTGAGCAAGGTCTCCATCATTCCCGGCATGGACACCGGGGCACCGGAACGCACGGACAGGAGCAGCGGTCGCGCCGCACTGCCGAGGACGAGGCCGGTGGCCTGCTCGAGCCGCTCGAGAGCCGGTTTCCAGTGCGCCACGGGCGCCGGCGCCTCGGGCGCCTGTGCCGCATCCGGCGCGGCCGCCACCGGGCAGTAGCGCGTGCCGATCACGAAGCCCTGCGGCACGCTCAGTCCCATGGCCGCCATGCGCAACAGGTTATAGGCCTTGTTGCCGACAGTCTTCGCGCTCGCACCGGCCGGAACCGGGTGCTTGCCGCGCATGGCGGGGTCAAGCGGCGCCGGGCCGCAGCCGATGAGGTAGAGGTCTTCCGGCAAGCCGGACTGTTCGGCGCGCGTGCCCGAATGCGCAGCGTGTTTCATGTTGAATTCATTCCTGTTTTCAGGCTGTGGCGCCCGTGCGGCTGAAGGCCATGTCGCGCAGGCCGTGGCCAGCAGCGAGCAGACGGTCGGATGCAGTCTCCAAGGTGACGGCGAGGTCATTGGCAACTATCAGCGCCGGCATGTCTGTCACTTCGACCAGGATCAGCCGGCGCGCATCACGCAGCAATCCGTCGCACTGGCGCTCGGCGCGCATCACGCCCCAGGCCGCCGCGAAAAACGCATCACTGTCGGCCGAACCACTGGTGGTGTCGAGCGTGGAGGCCACCGTCACCGCCTTGACGAACTCCTGTACTGCACCCAGCACCGTCTCGGCCAGTTGCGCAAGCGCGCGCTGCACGCCGGGGGTCCACTGCAAGCGCTTCTCGGCGCCGGGAAGGCTTAGCAGGAAAGCCGACTCTTCCAGCGCGTCCGCCACGTCGTCCAGTTGTTCGAGAAGCTGCACCACCGGCTGCCAGCGCTGCGCCTGGCGCTCGGCATGGTTGCGTGCCTCCATGAGGATATGGTCGGCACTGCGCTCCCAACCCTTGGCGCGCGAGACGAGCTGAAGTGCAGTCCCGTCACCGTTTCCCTGGTTGTGCGACAGGCTGTCGGACACGGCCTGCGCGATGGCATGGCAATAGCCGGCATGCTCGTTGATGAGGTCGAATTCAGGCGTGCGGTCCTGGAGCATGCGCACCAGCACGAGCCGCGCCTCGTCGTTGACCAGCGCGGCGGGGCTTCCGGCCAGCGCAGCCTGGCTGGAGATGCGCATGAGCTCGATCAGGTAATCGCGCGTGGCGGCCGGACCGATAACATCCGCCAGCTTGTCGCCGAGCCGAAACACGCCGCTCCCGGCCGCCTGCATGGCTTCGAACACGAGGCGGTCGCCGCCCGCCTTGAGCCAGGGCATGTGTCCCCATTCGTTGCGCGCCGCCTCCGTCAGCACGGTGATGGCGGCACCCTTGCCGACCACGGACTGCAGGCGTTTCCTCGCGCGGTTCCAGTCGATGAGGAACACGATGCGCGCCCCCGATGCCTTCCAGCGTGGCGCAGAGGGACGTTTCATCGATGCAACGGAAGGTGGCCGCTCCCACCTGGTAAGTCTCGCCCTTGTTCAGCCCCGGCGTGACACGCGGCTCGACCACTGACCAGGTCGCCCCCAATTCCTCGAGCAACTTCTGGAAGAAGGCGAAACGCGTGCTATGCAGGTCGGAATAGGTCATGGTGACGGTGTCCTTGACCACCTGGATGACCAGCACGTGTGCGTCGTTGGTGCCGATATCGTTCTGGATCAGCAGCCGGTCCTTCTCGCTGGTCGCAGCGGTCTCAAGGCCCGGGTGGTCCAGCTTGAGCGGCGCGGTGCGGTTCACCCCCCGCATGAAGGCGCTCACGCGCAACCGGTCCTGCGGCCGCAGCTGCCAGCAGTGCGCGCCGTCGATCTGTTCGCTGGCAATCTGCACCGACAACTGGTTGAGGTACTTGTGCAGGTCCATGACGAGGATATGAAAGCTGTCGCCCTCGTCGCGGTTGCCGTGCGTCAGCTGGCGCAGAGCCGGCACGCCGAGGCGGTCCTGCGACAGCGCGTGCAGCCAGTTGTGCCACCGCGCCACGCGCGGCTGCAGCAACGCGGCATCGGCGTCCTGCAATTGGGTTGCCGGGCGCGCCAGCACTGCCAGATCGTCTTCCAGCAGGCGCACGAGGCGATGCAGTTCAGGGATCATCACCTGCCCATCGACCAGGGTGGCCGATGCGGGCACGGTTTCGATCCAGCGCTGCTCGACGCCTGCGGCGCGCATTTCACCGGCGATGTCGACGGATGATTCCTGCGGATTGGCAGCCTGCTGCGCCGCCGTCTGGATGGCGGTGAGATAAAACTTGATGCGATCGTTGGCACCCAGTGCCGCGCGCACCCAGGCAGGCAACAGCAGGCGATCTTCACCCAGCGATGCGACGGCGTCGGATTTGTTCATTGCAAAGGGAACTTCACTGAAATTGGGAATCGCACTCAGCACGGCGTGCCTTGACCAGGCTACGACGACAGCTTTCACATTAGCACCGCAGATCGCGTCCCCGTATGACAAGGATCAAGAATCCATGCCGAAACCACGGTTGTCCATGGCATGCATGTGGAGTAGATTGAACCAGGCTCGACCGCAACCCGTCTGCCCATGACAAAGTAACGGGCTGGCTGCAGTCTTTGCCTTCGTTAGCCCCCCGAACCAATCCGGAATCATTGATATGACTGCATCCAGCACCGCCACGACATTCAAGGAAACCGATGCCTTCGCCGGCAGCGTCCTGATCGAGAGCCTCGACGAAGTCACCGAAATCCTGCGCTCCAGACAGTTCAAGATGGAGGGTTGGGCCAGCCCCACCGCAAAAAGCGCACCGTTGATGCAAGGCGTGCTGATCGCAATGGACGGCGAGCCCCACATGGCGCGCCGCAGGAAGCTGGCGAAACTGCTGGACGACGACGCCGTCGCCACCTACCGCGACCGGCACCTGAAGCCCACGCTCGACCATTGCATCGCCGAGCTCGCCGCCATGCCACGAGCAACCGACGGCAGCATCCACGCCGACCTCGTGCCGCTGGCACAGCGGTCTGTGTACCGCATTGCAGCGGCAGTAGTGGGCATCGATGGGCTGGAGCGCCCCGAAACCGCCGATCGCTTCATCGAACAGGTGAAAGCGCTGGGCGCTGGGCTCACAGTCGACTGGTCGCGGGAAGACCCCGACGTGGTGCTCAAGCGGGCGTTCGATGCGCGCGATGCCTTCGTGCGCGAGCTGTACACGCCCTCATTTGCGCGCCGCGAGCGCGTGGTGGCGGAGGCACGCGCCGCCGGAAAAGAGCCGACCGCCGCTTCCCACGACCTGCTCACCCTGATGATCGACTCCCGCGACGACGCCTGGTCGGGTGGCGACAACGTGTTACTGGTGGAGACCTGCGCCTTCCTCGTCGCAGCCACCCAGACCACGGTGCTCGGCTTCACCAACATGGTGCTCCGGATGCAACAGTGGTTCGAGCGCCACCCGGAGGACCGCGCACTGATGGATACCGACCCGGAGTTCCTGCGCCGCGCAGCGTTCGAATCGTTGCGCATGACCATCTCGACGCCGGTGCGCCAGCGCACGGCGCTTGCGGACGTCACGCTCGCCAGCGGCCGCAGGATCCACGCAGGACAAGTCGTGTCGCTGCACTTCATCCCGGCCAATGCCGATCCCAAACATTTCGGCGCCCACGGCGAGGAATTCAACCCGCATCGCACCGTGGAAAACACCACCCCCTGGGGACTCGCCTTCGGCGGCGGCGCGCACACCTGCCCGGGACGCCCGCTGGTCACGGGCAGCCGCAACCCGACCGGCACCACTGGCGTGGACGGGACGCTGGTCACGCTGGCCCGACGTTACTATGCCGCCGGTCTCGAACTCGACCCCGAACACCCGCCGGTGCGCGACGAGTCCACGTACTACGCGCTGTACTCCAGCATTCCGGTCCGGTTCACCAAGATCTGATCGGTGATCGTCAGTTCACTTGATGTCGTTCAGCCACCAGAGTGCCGCATTCAAGACGGTGGCAAACGACACCCATGCAAGGTAGGGAAGAAACAACAGGCCTGCTGCCTGGTCATGCCGCCAGAAGAGGCGCATCGTGGTCACGATGGCCGCAAGCAGGAGGATGATCTCCACCAGTGCCATCCCGATGGCATGCAGCCCGAAGAACACCACCGACCAGCAGACATTGAGCACCAGTTGGACAGCGAACGCCGTCAACGCCAACGCCGCATGACGCGGGCCCGCCGCGCACCACACCCGCCAGGCCGCAACCGCCATCAACGCATAAAGCAGGGTCCACACCGGCGCGAATACCCAGTTGGGCGGGTTAAAGAAAGGCTTGGCGAGCGTCGGGTACCAGGACCGCACGCTCTCAGCCGTCACCGCGCCGCCGATGCCTGCTGCACCGAAGCAGAGCACGAGAAAAGCGATGAGCGCCAGCACCCGTGTCGGCGGCGTGGCAGGTTGGTTCTTGTTGGTCATCATTTGCCCATCGTCAATGCTGCATTCGCTCGCGCATACGCGCAATAGCGTTCCCCCCTCCTGTCAATGTACATCCTCACCCGGGAATCAGGTACCCAATCATGAAATTGACCAATGCGCGAAACGGCTATGGCACTGTGTCATTGGCGTTGCACTGGGTGATGCTGTTGTTACTGGTCGCGGTGTACGCCACCATGGAACTGAAGAGCATTTACCCGCGCGGCAGCGCCGGGCGCGCAGGCATCATGGGCTGGCATTACATGCTGGGATTGGCTGCATTCGCACTGATCTGGGTTCGATTGGCGTTTCGCCACCTGGGCACGAAACCGGTGATCGAACCCGCACCCCCGGCATGGCAGAACCATCTCGCCGCCCTCGTGCATGTACTTCTTTACGCCCTCATGATCGCACTACCTTTGCTCGGTTGGCTGGTGTTGAGCGCCAAGGGTGAATCCATCCCCTTTTTCGGCATG
Source organism: Betaproteobacteria bacterium (assembly GCA_947476535.1). Classification (GTDB taxonomy): domain Bacteria; phylum Pseudomonadota; class Gammaproteobacteria; order Burkholderiales; family SG8-39; genus CAIYPG01. Next base: position 3,821 of record CANJRC010000017.1, on the reverse strand, counting down.
GAACTGCAGCCGCTGATCGGTGAAAACGTTTCGCTGGGAAAGCAGCTCAAGGAAGTCCATGAGACCATCGCGACGGCAGGCTATTTCATCATCGGCCTGCATGCGCTCGCGGCACTGTTCCATCACTACATTCTTCGCGACAACACCCTGAAGTTGATGATGCCGCGGCATTGACGCGCACGATCGCCCGCCGTCCCACGGATCGCTCGGGATTGAGATAAAGTTCCTGCAAATTCCATGACGAATCGAGGGGAGATTACGATGAAGCGATTGCTGCTGGGGGCGAGTGTTGCCGTGGCGTGCATGGCGATGGCACCGATGCTGTTGCATGCGCAGGTATTTCCAACCAAGCCCATCCGCATCATCATCCCCTTCACGCCGGGCGGCGGGGCCGATGCGTCCGGGCGCCTGGTGGCCCGGGTGCTGGGGCCCCGCTTCAACCAGCCCATCGTGGTCGAGAACCGACCAGGCGCAAACGGGGCCATCGGCACCGACGCCGTGGTCAAGGCCGCGCCCGATGGCCACACGCTAGCAGTGGTTAGCAACGGGTTCCCGATCAGCGCCGCCACTGAAAAGGGCTTGCCCTACGACCCGAAAAAAGACCTCACGCCGGTGCTCATCTATGGCGAGCAGGCGCTGGTGCTGGTGGTCAATCCCAAGGTGCCCGCCAACAACGCCCAGGAATTCCTGCAACTGGCGCGCTCCAAACCGGGCGAGCTGACCTTTGCGGGATCCGACCCCTCGACCATCCTCGCCACCGACATGCTCAGAAAAGGCATGAAGGCCGACATCGTCACGGTACCTTACAAGGGGGCAGGGCAGGCGCTAATCGACGTCATCGGCGGCCAGATTACCGGCGTGCTGACGAGCTTCGGCTCCACCGTCTCGCACATCAAATCGGGCAACGTGCGCGCGCTCGCCGTGACCACCACGACACGATCGCCCATTGCGCAGGACATCCCCACGCTCAACGAAACCATTTCTCCCGGCTACGACTTCGCATCCTGGTACGTCCTGCTCGCCAACGGCCAGACCCCGCGCGAAACCATGCTTGTCCTCAATCGCGAACTGGTGGCGGCGCTGCAGGCGCAGGAGGCGAAGGACCAGTTCATGACGCTAGGCTTGTCGGTGAACCTCGACTCGCTCGATCGCGCACGCGACCGTCTGGCGCGCGAATTCACCAAATGGGAAGCGGTGGCAAAGGCGGCAGGGATGTCGGCACAGTAGCCTGGCGCCTTCGATACTGTGTCCTGCCCCGCGATGAACGCGAGCCCATTGACCGCAGCAGTTAATCCACTCGACACGTCCTGCGTGCGCACATCGACGTCGGGGGCGCTCTGGCATAATCCCTGACGATGCACCCTTGACGCCTTGCGCGCTGCCGGTGCATCGCACCCGCTGTTGTTCCGTACCCGAGACTGAGCGATCCAACCAGGAGGTTCCATGAAATTCGGCACCAACGCCTATATGTTCACCAACTACGGCCCCAAAGTGCCGGAGCTGGTCAAGTACTTCCAGGCCGCCGACACGCTCGGCTACAACCACGTGCGCTACCTCGACCATGTGATCGGCATCGTTGCCGAAAAACACGGCGGCATCGCGCAGACGCCCTACACCGCCAAGAGCTACATTCACGAAGTATTCACACTGTTCGCCTACATCGCGGCATTGACCAAGCGCGTGGAGCTCGTGACTGGCGTGCTGGTGCTGACGCAGCGTGAGACCTGCCTCGTGGCCAAGCAGGCAGCGGAGATCGACATCCTGTCCGGGGGCCGCATCCGCCTGGGCGTGGGCGTCGGCTACAACCCGGTCGAGTTCGAGGCGCTCAACGCCGAGTTCAAGACGCGCGGCAAGCGCTTCGAGGAGCAGATAGCCGTTCTGCGCGCCTTCTGGACCCAGGAGGAAGTCACCTACCAGGGCCAATGGCACAGTATCCGCGATGCGAGCCTCTCGCCGTCACTCGGCCACACGATTCCGCTGTGGTTCGGCCTGGGCCGGCGCATCGCCCCGTACCCGCCGGATGCGGTGCTCAATCGCATCGGACGCCTGGCCGATGGCTGGATGCCGCTCTTCCAGCCCGGCCCCGAAGGCGAGGCCTGCAAGCAGAAAGTGCATGCCGCAGCCCGCGCCGCCGGCCGCGACCCCTCCAAACTCGGCATGGAAATGACGCTGATGGTGGACCCAAAGAACATGGGCAAGGCGCTCGACGATGCCAAGCGCTACCAGGACTTCGGCGCCACGCACGCCATGCTGCGCTGGGAGAGCGTATCGGTGGAGGACGACATGGACATGCTCAAGCGTGTCGCTGACGGCGTGATTGCCAAGTTCAAATAATGCTGCGGCGTCACGGCATCACGGTGACGCGCATGCGCATCGAGCAAAGAAAGGAAGCCTCCTGATGACAGGACGTGTTGCGGGCAAGGTCGTGCTGATCTCGGGTGGCGCCCAAGGCATGGGCGCTTCGCACGCGCAGCTGCTGGCGCGCGAAGGCGCGAATGTGGTGATTGGCGACCTGAAGCACGAGCAGGGGCGAGAACTGGCGCGGGCCATCAGTGCAGGGGGGAGTGGCCGCGCGATCTACGTGCCGCTCGATGTCACCGTGGAGACCGACTGGCAGAGCGCCTACAACACCACCATGCTCGCCTTCGGCCGCCTAGACGTGCTGGTCAACAACGCGGGCATCGCGCCGCAGCACGGCCCGCTCGACCAGCTGCCGCTGGAAAAATGGAACCTCGTGCTCGGCATCAACCTCACCGGCGCCTTCCTCGGCATCAAGCATGCCGTCCCCCACATGCGCCATGGCGGCGGCGGCTCCATCATCAATATCTGCTCCTCCGCCGCCATCGTCGGCTACGCGGGCGTGCCCGCTTATACCGCGAGCAAGGGTGGGCTGCGCGCCCTCACCAAGCAGGTGGCCAACGAATACGCAAAGGACCTGATTCGCGCCAATGCCATCTTCCCCGGCCTCATCGCTACGCCCATGAACGACGGTTCCGCGCCCGAGCGCATGAAAATGCTCGAGGAAAAAGTCCCTTTCGGCAAGCGCCGTGGCCGCCCCGAGGAAGTGTCGCAATGCGTGCTTCATCTGGCCTCGGACGAATCGTCCTTCACGACCGGCGGCGAATTCGTCATCGACGGCGGGTTCACTTCGCAATAGAGGCACAGAGGGGGCACAGAGAACAATGACCGAACAAACGTTCCTTGGCATTCCACAGCACATTCCATTTGCGGACTGGTTCGCTGTGCAGCAATTGCACGCCGCCTATGCGCTGGCGGTGGACAGCATGGACTTCGACGCATTGGGAACGCTGTTTTCCGATGACGCAGTGATCGACCTCGACATGCAGGCACCTGATCTGCCTGCGCGCGGCCGCACCGCCGTCATCGGCGCATTGCGCAGCCGACGCGAGGGCGCCGCGCTCACGGGTGGCGCGCTGCGCCGTCACATCATCAGCAACCTGCTGATTCGCGCCATTTCGGGCGACCGCATCGACGCCTGCGTCGTGATGCAGTTGATGGAGACACGCAGCGAGGGCCCGAAAGTCCTGCAGACGTCCATGTACACCGACGTCTTCAAGCGCCAGGGCGCGAACGGCCACTGGCTGTTCGCCTCGCGCAGCCTGAAGCGCGACCTTGCCCCGAAAACGACCTGAAGGCCCCATGACCGCAACGCGCAAAACCGCAAGGAAGACCACCCGCTCGCCCCGCTGGCGTCATGTCATCGTCGAGAACAGGGACGGCGTCGGTCGCATCGTGCTCAACCGGCCCAAGGTGAAGAACCCGCTCGATCGCATCACCGCCGAGGAGATCCTCGCTGCGAT
>CANJRC010000016.1 GCA_947476535.1 Betaproteobacteria bacterium | reverse complement strand
TCGAGGCGCTGGTGTTCGGCACCAAGTCCGGCCTCGATCCCAAGCAGATGTGCGAGGTGCTGTCGGCGGGCGGCGGCATCAACATCGCCACCACGCACAAGGTGCCCAAGTGCGTGCTGCCGCGCACCTTCCCGAAGCTCTTCACCACCGACCTGATGTACAAGGATGTTCGGCTCGGGGCCGAGGAGGCAGAGGCCATCGGGTCGCCCTTGTGGGTCATCAACGCCACGCGCAACTTCCTGGCATTTGCCATTACGCAAGGCGATGGGCCCGTGGACTGGGCCAACACCATCAAGCATTTCGAGGGCTGGGCCGGTGTCACGGTCGGCTCGCCTGTCGCGGATCAGAACGGCTGAGTGAGGAGAGCAGCAATGTGGAATGAAGACTGTCATCGGCACAAGGGGCGCGTCGCCATCGTCACCGGCGCCGCTTCAGGAATCGGCCGCGCCACCGCGATCCGGCTGGCCTCGGAGGGGGCGACCGTCGTCCTCGCGGACATGCAGGGCGACAAGCTCGAGGCTGCGGCAACGGAAATCACATCCAAGGGCGGCATCGCCAGCGGCATGCCGTGCAACATTGCCATCGAGGCCGAGGTGAAGCGCCTGGTCGAGCACGCGCTGTCGAAGCACGGCAAGCTCGACATCCTCGCCAATGTCGCCGGGGTCAGCTCGCGGCATGATCCCATTTACACGGCCTCGCTGGAGGAATTCAACCGCATCGCTTCCATCAACCTTGCGGGCACCTTTCTCTGCATCAAGCACGCCTCGGCGGCGATGAAGGAGCGCCGCTACGGGCGCATCGTCAATGTGTCGTCGATCGCGTCGTTTCGCACTGGCGCCAAGGGCAACGCCGCCTACTCGGCCTCCAAGGGCGGGGTCAAGGCGATGACGCACCAGCTGGTGCTCGACCTGTCGGAGTTCGGCATCACCGTGAATGCGGTGGCCCCGGGCGTGATCCAGACGCCGATGACCGCCGGCGGCGGCATCGAGCGCCTGAATGCGCGGGCGAAGCTGATCCCGCTGGGGCGCGTGGGGCAGCCCGAGGATATCGCCGTGGCGATAGCCTTTCTGGCCTCCGAGGAGGCGGCCTTCATCACGGGACAGATGTTGACGGTGGATGGTGGCATGACCTCCGTCGTCTATGAGGCTGCCTAGAAGTTAGCCATTCTGGGATTGGGAGAACGTCACGTGAGCACACGATCAGCCGCTGTTTCACCTGCCATGGACAAGCTCAGCCGCCATATCGCGGGCGCGCTGAAGAAGCGCCTCCCGAAAGACGTCGAGATGATGGCCCGGGTGCATCTCGTCGACGCCTTCGCCGCCATGCTTTCCGGCTCGCGGCTGATCCCCGGACAGCGCGCCATCGCCTACGTGAAGCCGCTCGGCGGCACCAAGGAGGCCTGCGTGGTCGGCACGCGCATCGTCACCACCGCCAACAATGCCGCGCTCGCTAACGGCATGTTCGCGCATGCAGATGAGTCGGACGGCGCGCATCCGCCGACGATTTCGCACCCGGACGCGAGCCTCGTCCCCGCGGCGCTGGCCATCTGCGAGCGGGAGCGTCTGTCGGGCACCGCGCTGCTTCGCGCCATCGTGCTGGGCTACGACGTCGGCAGCCGCGTCGTCCTGGCACTGGACCCGATCCCGCTGCTCAATTCCGGGCACTTCACCGCCGCGTTCAGCCAGCTGTTCTGCTCGGTAGCCGCGGCCAGCGCGCTGTTGAGGCTCGATCCGCGTCGCGTCCGGCACGCGCTCTCCTATGCCTCGCAGCAAGCCGCGGGCACTTACACGATGTTCCGCGACACCGAGCACGTGGAGAAGGCCTTCGGCATGGGCGGCATGCCGGCCCACAACGGCGTCACTGCCGCGCTGATGGTGGCCGCCGGCTGCACCGGTGTCGACGATGTGTTCTCCGGTGACAGGGACTTCTTCTCCACCTTCGCGCCGGGAAAGATCGACCGCGAGGCGCTCGTGCGCGGCCTGGGCACTGACTACGAGATCATGCGCGCGGCGATCAAGCGCTGGCCGGCGGGCGGTCCCATCCAGGCGCCGCTCGACATGACGTACGACCTACTGAAGGAACACCGCTTTTGCGCCGCTGACGTGGAAGCGATCACCGTCGCCGTATCGAAAGACCTCGTCAACGTGATCAACAATCGCGCCATGACCGACATCTCGCTGCAGCACCTGGTTGCGCTCATGATGGTGGATGGCGGGCTCGACGTGGTTTCGGCCCACGATCACCGTCGCGTGCGCGACCCGAAGATCGTCAGGCTCAAGGGCAGGATTGCGGCCGTCGGCAGTGAATCCATCCTCGATGCCCGCTCCGGCATCATGGAAGTGCGGCTTCGCGACGGCCGCGTGTTGCGCGCCGAGTGCCGCGCGGCCAAGGGCAGCTACAAGAACCCGCTTACGCCCGGCGAGGTGGAGGAGAAGGCCCTGTCGCTCATTGGTCCAGTGCTGGGCAAGGCGCGCGCGAAAAAGCTGGTGGCGGCCCTTTGGGCCGTGGACAAGCTCGATGACGTGCGCGCCCTGCGGGCGCTGGCTATGGCATCCGGCGCTCGCCGAGGGGCCGCCGTTTAAATACTATCAGAAATAAAAACAAGTACCCGCTATACCTATATATAGCGATGTATTAATGACAAATCGGCTGTACGGAATTCGGCGCCAGGCAGTGCTTCCGGGCCTGCCTGGTCGCATTCGTCCGTGACGAGCGCGGTCCTTCCTGCCGCTTAATCCTTCTGCGATTCGAACAGCGTGTGCGCGATCAGCGCCGCCGACGCCGCCGTGGGCCAGCCGCTGTAGAAGGCCAGGTGCGTGATCACCTCGCCGATCTCGGCTTTGGTGACACCGTTGTCGAGCGCCCGCTTCATGTGACCCGGGATCACTTCGACGCGGTTCATCGCGATCAGCGCGGCGATGGTGACCAGGCTGCGGTCGCGCTTGGACAGCTCGGTTCGCTCCCACACATCGCCGAACAGCACCTTGGTCGAGAGGTCTTCCAGTTTCGGCGCGACTTCGTGGATGGCGTTGAGGTGTTGCTGCGAACGCGGGGTGGCTGCGGTGCTCATGGTCGGGCTCCTTGGTTGGGTGTGTTCAAGATTACCTAACAATGCGAGGGGGCACATCCCCTCGCGCTCCCCTACTTCAGTACACCTAACGGAATTTTCCGTTAGGTGTTCCGAGTTAGCTCGCCGTCGCGCCGTGCTTCGGCGAAGGTCTTCCATTGCTGCTGCGTGAGTCGGGTCATGGCGCGGGATGCATCCAGCAGCTCCCGCGGCCATTGCTTGCCGGCGGCGAAGTCGATCAATGCGCCGGCCGCGGCGGCGCCGTCGCGCCCTGCGGCGCGTAATTGGTCCCAGGCCAGGATGCGTCCCATGGCGGAAACGACACCGAGCAGCAAGTCCGCCCGGCCCTTGCAGCGCGTGAGGTCCACGCGGTTGGCGGTGGGCTGCAGCTCTTTCAGGATGCAGGACATCCGGCCTAGCTTCACGGCGCGCAGGAACGCATGGTCGACGGATTGCATGCGGTCCTGGACGCTGACGACGCGGGCCGCCGGGTGTGGCCATGCGGGCTGCGCGACGCGCAGGCGGGCAAGCGCTGGCTCGAGCGCCGAGGGCAGGGACTCCTTGATATCCAGCAGGTAGTTGCCATCCGGTGACCCCTTGCCTTCGACCAGCACGACGAAGCGCGCAAGACCGAGGCTGCCGGTCCCGGCGATGCGTCGTGCGACGTCGAGCACGCGATAGAACTTCGGGTCGGGTTCCCTGGCCGCGAAGCGGGCCATGAACTGGCTGATGCGCTCTTTCTGCGCTGCAGTGGCCGGCAGGGCTTTCGCATTGTCGAGCGTGAGAGCCCGCTTGCCGCCGTTTCGCAGCGTGCGCTTGTCGAGGAACGCGGCGCGCTGCGTGTCCTCGAGGCTGGTGAGTAGCGCCTTGACCAGCCCAGTCGAGGTTTCCCGCTCCATCCATAGCGGCTTACCGGCGATGAGCGCGTTGCGATAGCCGTCAAGGCAGGCGCGGCTTGCGGCGAGCGCCTCGGTGCGTGTGGCGTTGAGGACGCCCGCGCCGCACTGGATGCTGGTCAAGAGGCGAACGATGTCCCAGGTGGCCGGCGCGAGCGCCGCCTCGTCGAAATCGTTGATGTCGAAGTAGACCAGGCGATTGTCGCCCTTGTAGCTGCCGACGTTCTCGAAGTGCAGGTCGCCGCAACACCAGGCGAGTGGCGCCTTCCTTAACGCCGGGGCGTCACGTAGCGCGTCGGAGAGGGCGTCGTAGTAAAGGTGACAGGCGCCGCGCAGGAAGATGAAGGGATCCTGCGCCATCTTGGCGTACTTCATCGCCAGGCGTTCGGGCTCGCGGCCGGCGTTGTGGCGGATGATGGCGTTGGCTATGGCGGACATCGATGTTCCCCTGCACCGGGGGCGGCGATCTCTGATCGCCGCCCATGTCACGCCGCGCGAAATGCGCTTGGATCCGCCCATTTCGGTGTGGCAGGACTCCGTAATGCGGGTGCCGGAAAGCGCACCATCGACGCAGAGTAAGCGCGCACCAGATAGCGGTCAAGCGATGCGCGGGGCCGGCAACTGTGTCGGTTTTGCAAATCATTGTGAACGGATTGTGTCCTGCTGGGCCGCCAAGCTTCGCGGGGGGAAGGATTTTTCTTCAGACGGCGTCCCTGAAATTGGACAGCGCCGCGATGTGCTCCGACACGCTCTTGAATCCCGCCTTCATGGTGTTGAACGCGAGGTGCGTGGCACCCACGGCGCGGTAGTCGGCTACCGCCTTGGCCCATTGGTCGGGCGCGAGATTATTGTGGGTGATGAAGCCCTGGATGCCGATGTCCTCGGGATTGCGCCCCGCCTTGCGGGCATATTCATGCACGCGCTCGATGGTCACGCGCGGGGGCTCCTTTTCCACCGGCGGACGGTTGCCGGTGACGATGCCGTCGAGCGTCGGAAAGCGAGGGTACCAGCCGTCGGCGAGCGTCCCGACGCGCTCGAGCACCGGCTCGGCCATGCCGCCCAGCCAGATCGGGATGGGGCGCTGCACCGGCAGCGGATTGATGCCGGCATCCTCGATGCTGTGGAAGCGCCCCTTGAACGTCACCAGCGGTTTCGTCCACAGCTCGCGCATGAGGCGGATCTGTTCTTCCTGTCGCGCGCCGCGCTGCTTGAAGGGCACGCCCAGCACGTCGTACTCGACCCAGTTCCAGCCGATGCCCACGCCGATGCGCAGGCGCCCGCCGGAGAGCACATCCACCTCGGCGGCCTGCTTGGCCACCAGTGCCGCCTGCCGCTGCGGCAGGATCAGGATGCCGGTGCACAGCCGTATGGTCTTGGTGAGCCCGGCAAGGTAGCCAAACAGCACCAGCGGTTCGTGGAACATGTCGTTTTCGCGGTACGGCCCGGTGAGTCGCGCGGAATCGTAGCTGCGCGCACCGGCGCCGATCACGTGGTCGTAGGCGACCAGGTGCGTGTAGCCGAGGGCTTCGGCGGCCTGCGCGTAGTCGCGCACGGCGATCGGATCGCTGCCGATTTCAGTCTGCGGAAATACGACGCCAAGCTCGAGCGGCTTCATGGATGCGAGACTCCCGGTGGGCGCTGACTTTGCAGCGCGGGTGAAATGCGAGCGCACGATGGGCGCAATGCGCCGCGATGGCGTGCACGAGGGTACGGGCACACCATCGCGGGGTCAAGCAAAGCCATGGTGCACACAGGAGGCGGCTATACTCGCCGGACTTTCAACCAGGGGGACGCGCAATGGGCAGACTGGATGGCAAGGTGGCGATCGTGACGGGCGGCGCATCGGGCGTGGGCGAGGCAGCGGCCAAGTTGTTCACCCGGGAGGGCGCGCGCGTGGTCATCGCCGATGTCGATGACGCCAACGGCGCGCGCGTTGAAAAGGAGGTGGGCAAGGGCTGCTTCTATGTGCGCACCGACATGAGCCGCTCGGCGGATGTGGCGGCCCTGGTGCAAAAGACCGTCGAGCAATGCGGCCGCCTCGACATCCTGTTCAACAATGCCGGCATCTGCATCGCCGGGCCTAATATCCTCGATCTCAAGGAAGAGGAGTTCGATCGCCAGATCGCCATCAACCTGAAGGGCGTGTGGCTGGGCATGAAGCACGCCATTCCCGCGCTCCTGAAGTCTGGCGGCGGCGCCATCGTCAATACCGGGTCCACCTCGGGCCTGCTGGGCTATGTTGGCCTCACCGGTTACGGTGCATCGAAAACCGGCGTGGTCGGCCTGACGCGCCATGCCGCCGTGGAGTTCGCCGCGAAGGGCATCCGCATCAACTGCATCTGCCCCGGCGCGGTGTTCACGCCCATGAGCGTGCGACTGCAGCCGCACAAGGATGTCGATGCCCTCAAAAAACGCAACATCATGTCCAGCCCGATGATGCGCCTCGGCATGCCCGAGGACATGGCCAACGCCGCGCTCTTTCTCGCATCGGACGACGCGGCGCACATCACCGGGCACATCATGCCGGTGGACGCGGGCGTGACGGCGAGCGTGTACCGCGGGCCGGGGCCGGATACGCACGTGTAGATGACTGGGCGTGTAGCGCCACACAGATTGGGCTAGCGGTTGACATCTGATGTTTGCCCCTTCAGCATCAACAAATGCGCACCACTCTAGACATCGAAGAGGACATCCTGTTCGCAGCCAAGGAAATGGCGCGGAGAGAGAAAAAGACCGTTGGTCAGGTTATTTTCGAGCTGGCCCGTAAGGGGCTCGGTGGTGAGCCCAGGGCGGTCTTTGGGTTGCGCACGTTTCCAAAGGAAGGTCGCATCGTCAGCAACGAGCTGATCAACAAGCTGCGCGAAGGCGGAGAGTACTAAACGCCACGTGTGCGTGCGCCTCAGGTACTCCCGCAGTAGGCCTCCACCACCGTGCCCTTGAAGAACTCCGGATTGGTGCCGGTCCATAGCGCAAGCGGATTGCCGAACACGAAGTCGCGGAAATCGGCTTCGCTGATGTGGCCGTCTTCCACGAGCTCGAACGCTTCGGCGGTGACATCGCGCATGTCGGGCACGTCCCAATGGCCGATGTCCGAGCTGAAGATGGCGCGCAGGCGCGCCCCCAGCGGGTTCTTGCGCGCGTCGAACGCCCAGGCGTTGATCGGGTCGTCGGCCTCGCAGCCGAAATAGAAATTGGGAACGAAGCGCTCGCGCACGTCCTCCAGCGAGTCGATGCCGCAGCGCGCGAACTCATCGAGCATCGCCGGATCTTCCACCGTGGGCCCGATGGGATTGCCGGTGCCGATGTAGAGCGCGAGGTCGCGCGTGGCCTGGTCGTCGGGGCGGCCCGCCATCAGCTTGCCGCCGTACTGCCGGTGCAGCTGCCAGAAGCGTTCCCGGTCGAGGTTGTCGGGATTGAGGTCCTGGATGGCGTGGCGATTGCGTTTCTTCCAGTGGCCGACGAGGTCGCTGTAGAGGCTGCAGCCCCAGCCCACGCCGCCCTCGAGGAAGGCCATGCGCAGTGACGGGAAGCGCCGCGTCACACCACCGAGAAACGCCGCCTTGCACAGCGCCTCGCCCGATGCGGCGAAATGGCCGATGTGGTTGAAGGTGTAGCTCGAGATCGAGCCGCGGCTCGCCACACCCTTGGTGTTGCTGTGGAAGGTGGGCGACACTTTCAGTTCGATGCACTTCGCCCACACCGGGTCGTAGTCGTAGGCGCTATCCAGGCACAGCGTGTCATACCACTGGCCCTTGCCGTCGGCGTGCGGGCGCATCACGTAGGAGGCCATCATCACCGCTTTGAGGCCGAGGTGGCCGACGGCATGCTCCAGCTCCGCGATGGCCTCCTTGGGCGTGTGCATGGGGATCAGCGCCACCGGTGCCATGCGGTCGGAAAACTCCCGGTAGATCTCGGCGTGGTAGGTGTTCACCGCGCGGCACAGGGCGCGCCGCAGGTCTTCATCGGCCAGATGCGGAAAGCCGAGCGAGGCCGTGGGATAGAGCACCGCGAAATCGATGCCCATCTCGTCCAGGCGCGAATGCAGCAGCGCGGGGAGGGCTGCGGTTGCACGGTCCAGGGTGTTCTTCCACGGCACGCCCCACCATGCCGGGCGGATGGTGCGGGTGCGTGCGCGCTCGGCTTCGCTCATGCGGTACCAGGCATCGGCGCGCAGGGCCTCGAAGCGTTCAACCAGCTTCGGACCACCCTGGGCCTTGACGAAATCGAGCAGCGCCGGCCGGAACTCCAGCGTATGGCCATCCGAGTCGATGACCGGATGGTCGAGCTTCGCGCGGATCTGCGCGGAGCGGCTGGTCGATGCAGGCATGGGCGTCCTCCGGAATTTCCCCGCTGCAGTCTAGCAGGGTGCGCCGTGGCCGCGCCTGGCCGGCACTTCGCGCACCGCGCGGTTGGCTTCCCTAGTAGGATTGCGAACGAACATCAATCTTTTCGAGGGATGCAAGACCATGAAAAAAACGGCAGACATCTGCGATGCCAATGAGGGCGTCCAGGCATGCGTGACGCCGATGCGCTCCTGGGGGCGTCGGCGTGAATTCTTTGGCCTTATTCGCACCGTGAGGGTTCACCGCGACTACGGGCTCGTGCGCGACCTGCTCTCCAAGGATGGCGCGGGTTGCGTGCTGGTGGTCGATGGCGGCGGCCTGCTCGACCGGGCGATCTTCGGCGACGTCATGGCGGGCCGCGCGGTCAAGAACGGTTGGAGTGGCGTGATCCTGCACGGGGCCATCCGCGATTCGGGCGAGATCGACCTGATGGACATCGGCATTCGCGCACCGGGCACCATGCCCCTGCGCGGCACCGCCCTCGGCGTCGGGGAGGTCGATGTGCCCGTGACGTTCGGGAATGCGACGTTCACGCCCGGCAGGCTGCTGGTGGCCGATGAGGACGGCATCATCGTCTGCCCGAGCGGGGATCTGGCGATATTGTCGTAGTAACGCCATGTCAGTATTAATTGTTTATATCTAGGGTAGACAGACGATAGTCATCTATTGTGGCAGTAATATTGGCCGAGATAATGGTGGTTGGAAAAAACCCTTGTCCTGGTCCAACCTACTGTCTCGGCGTCCCGAACATCTGCCCCCAGTAGATCCCCGCGTCGCTCGACGGGTTGACGGCGAAGGCCACGCCCATTTCGGTGAACTGCGGCGCCATCAGCGCCGTGCAGTGGGGCGGGCTCTTCAGCCAGGCTTCGACCGCGGCCTCCGGCGTCATGACGCCGAAGGCGATGTTCTCGGCCACCATCTGCCACTTGTAGCCAGCCCGCGTCGCACGCACGGCCGGGGTGCTGCCATCGCGGCCCTCGTGGTAGATGCCGACCTCGCGCAGTTCCGTGTCGGCCAGTTGTGCGCAGGAGGTCTTCACGACGGCATCGACGACAACTGGCGGGGACAGATCGCCGCGTAGGCGAATGGTGGCCGAGCGCATGGCGCGGTAGCCGCTCATGGCCAGCGCGTCCTTGTACGGGGCGCCCTGCGCGAGCTTGCGCGTGGCGTCCGATAGTCGTGAACTCTCCCTCAATTCAACGCCCGCTCCGGCCTTTCCGCCGCAGCCCGCGCTGCGCGCGGCATTCAACGCATCGAGCAGGCTTGGATCCGCCGCGGTTGCCGGCAACACAAGGCCTGCGGCTAAGGCTGCGCACAGATGGCGCAGCACCGTGAATCCGGTCAGCCGCATTGCCGCACCCCGAACGGGTTATTGCGGAACATCGCGGTCCTCATCCCATCCATCCTGGAACTGCGGGCGCGATTGGCCGGCGACGAGGATGAGTCGCTCGCCGTCGCGCCGCCGCGTCGGAATCGCATGCCGGTCGATTGCGCCTTCGAGCGTCATGGCCAGATCGAGCGCGAACACCGGGTCGCCGATGTGCCAGGAATGATTGAAGGTGCCGACGAAGTCCGATTGGGCCGGATTCTTTCCGGAGAAATAGTCCGAGCAGTCCACGTTCACCGCCTTGGTGGGGACGCTATCGGGTAGCCCCACACGCCCCGCGCGCGGGGCTGTTCCCAGGCGCTTCATGTTCGATACGCCCAGCACCTTGTCGAGGCGGTTGGAGTAGTTGGTGAGCCGGAAGATGCGCCCGTACATCGGCGCCGCCCAGTCGGAGCCCGCCGCAAGCGAGCGGCTCGACACATCGCCGCCGATGAAGGCCACCTGCCCGATGCGCCAGTTCTTCTTGAAGAAATCGCCTTTCTTCGCGGCCTGGGCGAAGGCCTCCATGATCACGTAGGCGCCGGTGGAGTGGCCGAGCAGGTGCACGTTGATGGTGCAGGGCGGACCACCCGCCTCGCCGGGGAACTGCGCATCGACGAGTAGTTGCAGCGCGTTGTCCACCAGGCGCAGCGACACGCTGGAGGCATCCATGCGGTCTTCCAGGTAGTTGAGCGTGGAGTTGTCGCTCGGCCAATCGAAGCCCACCACGAGCCCCTTCCAGCCTTGTGCGGCCAGCGTGTCCTGCAGCGTGCGCGTGCGCCACAGCACCGTCGGGATGGCGTTGTTGTAGCCGTGCACGAAGAACACGATGTCGCCGGTCGAGCCGGTGATCTCGTCCTCCTCGCCGTCGGCCGCGGCAATGACGGCCTTCTTCCAGCGCTCAGCGGTGATGGACTCGGCGCGGCTGTATGTGGTCTTGCCCGCGGGCACCTTCAGGAAGGTGGTCTGCCCGGGCTCCGTGGTGAATTCGTCGTTGGTGTCGGTGTCGCGGGTGCAGATGAGGAAGGTGTTTCTTGCGGGCATGGTGTTTCCTCCGCTTTGGGTGTGTCGAGCTATGCAAACTGCGTGGGGCGACCTTCGGATACGGTGGGCCCGGCGCCCGCGACGGTGGTGCGGCGCATGACGCGCTTGTAGCGCATCACGTCCCACGGGCGCACGCGGTGCATGGTGCAACGGTTGTCCCACGCCACGAGGTCGCCCGCCTGCCAGGTGTGGCGATAGACGAACCGGGGCTGGGTGGCGAATTCGGTCAGTTCGTCCAGCAGCGCGCGGCCACGCTCGAAGGGCCAGCCGATGATGTGCGAGGCGTGCGAGCTGAGGAACAGCGACTTTCTTCCGGTCACGGGGTGCCTGCGCACCAGCACCTGCTGCACCGGCGGCATGGCGGCCTTCTCGGCCTCGGTGATCTCGTAGCCGACAGTGCCCAGCGAGTGCTTCAGCCAGTGCTCGGCGACGAGGCCCTCGAGCAGCGCCTTCTTTTCATCGGGCAGGGCATCCCAGGCCGCGCGCATGTCGGCGAACTCGGTCTGCCCGCCTTCGGGGGCGACAATGCGCCCGTGCAGCAGTGAGGCCATGGCCGGTACCGGCTTGAAGGAAAAATCGCTGTGCCACAGCTCGTTGGCCACGAACGGGATGGCTTCCTTGGAGGTACGCGGGATCAGGTTGCCGTCGGCGCCCACGTTCGACACGTCGAGCACCTCCTGGCGCACCGGACGGTCCTCGAACATGCGCATCTCGCGCAGCGAGCCCTCGAGCCTGCCGAAGCGGGCGCTGAATTCGGTCTGGCTATCGTCATCCAGCGACTGGGTGGGAAATACGATGAGCGCGTGCTCGTTGAACGCGGCAAGGATGCGCGCGAAGGTCGCGTCGTCGACGCCTTGCGTGAGGTCGCAGCCGTGGGCAACGATCCCGAAGGGGTGGAGCGGCTCGAGCGTCATAGTCATGTGCGTGTCTCCTGCGCGATCAGCGCCTGGGCTGCGGCTTGCCGATGCCCGGCGTTCTCACGCGCAGGCTGTAGACCGTGGTCATGGCGGTGAGGAAGAGTGTGCGGTAATCGGCGTCGCCGAAAGCGCAGTTGCGCGTGGACTCCGGGGTGATGATTTTTCCCAGCACTTTGCCATCCGGCGCAATCACCCAGGTGGCTCCCGATCCGGTGCAGAAAACGATGCCGTTCCTGTCCACGCGCATGCCGTCGGGGACGCTGTGCGCGTTCGAGGTCATGTCCACGAACTTGCGGAAATTGGCGAGCGTCCCGTCGGGATTCACGTCGTAGGCGGCAAGGAAGCGATGCGCGCAGGTGCCCTTGCGGTCGCGCTCGCCAAAGCAGCCCTCGTCGAGAAAGCTGTTCGATACATACAGCACGCGCTCGTCGGGTGAGAGTGCCACGCCGTTGGGGAAACCACAGTCGCGCGCGGCGACATGCAGACTGCCGTCGGGCGCCCGGCGCCACACGATGGAGTGATCGAGGTCGCGCTTGTCCTTGGGCACGGTGAGGATGGGGTCGCTGAAATAGATCGTGCCGTCGGAGCGGCACACGATGTCGTTGGGCCGGTTCAGGCGCTTGCCCGCCCAGTGATCGGCCAGCGTGGTCCAGGTGCCGTCCGTTTCCAGGCGCATGATGCGCCGCATGCCGCTCTCGCACAGGAGCATGCGCCCCTGGCAGTCGAGCGTGCAGCCATTGCCCTCGCCGTTGGGGCCGCGCATGACCTGCAGCCCCTCGGCCGGCGACCAGCGCAGCAGCTGGTCCTGGCGCAGGTCGACGAAGGTGAGGAATCCTTTCGGATGCCATACCGGCCCCTCGGTGGCGGTGAGCCCGGAGGCCACCACCGTCAGCTCGTTCGATTCCAGGATGTTGGAGAGGTCGCCTTCCGTCGTGGCCTGGATGGTTGCCTTGTTCGTCGTCCGCATCACCGCCCTCGCATCATGTTGTCTGGTTGGACCCCTATGTCTGCTTGTGCCGTCGCCTGGTGGCAGGCTTCAGGTGCCGGGCATTGGGCACACGTGGTCGATCACCAGCACCTTGGTGAGGCGGCCGAACGCGAAATGGCGCGCGACCAGGATGCACAGCTCGACGATCTCCCCCTCGCTGAAATGCTTGCGCAGGCGGTCGAACGTGCTGTCGTCGATGGCATGGTGGTTGGTCGTGAACAGCTCGGCGTATTCGATGGCGACTTTTTCCGCAGCGGTGTAAAGGTCGCTGTCGCGGAATCGCGTGATTTCCTGGTACAGCACCTCGGCTGGAACCTCTCCCGTACCCGACGGGAATCTGGTGCCCAGTCAGACCGGACAGTCGTTGGCGGTGGCGATGCGAAAGCGGACCAGTTCCGCAAGGCGGTGCGGCAGCGTGGCGTGGTCGTACACGGCAACGCGCAATGCCTCCAGGGCGGCACCGTGTTCGGGACGCAGGGCGAATATGCGTTCGCGCTCCGAGCCCTCGCCTTCGGGAATTCGTATTCTCGTCATTGGATGTCTCCGGTTGAAAGGTATTAGGTCCGTTTCAATATGAGGGGATACATCCCCTCATGCTTCCCTACATTGGACGGTTGCAAAATGAATTTTGCAACCGGTACTTACTGTACCGCCATTCCCGCGGCCTTTGCCACCGCTTCCCACTTGATGAATTCACGCGTCACCCGTTCATTCACGCGCTCCAGCGATTCGGGCAGCGTGGTCAGGCCGAGGGCGAGGAACTGGTCCCTGCCGTCCTGCGCCTGCAATGCCGCGGCTAGGTCCCCATTGAGCTTGAGCAGGATCTCGCGCGGGGTCGCGCTCGGTGCAAACAGGCCGAACCACGATGCGAACTCATAGCCGGGGGCAATCGACTCGGTGAGGGTGGGCAGCTCGGGCGCCATGTTCGAGCGCGAGGTGGTGGTTACGGCAATGCCGCGCACCTTGCCCGCCTTCATCTGCGAGAGCACGGTGCTGAAGCTGGTGATGACACCGGTGATTTGCCCGCCGAGGACGTCGACCAGGCCTTGTCCTGCGCCCTTGTAGGGGACGCTCACGATATCGGCCTTGATGCCCTTCCTGAACATGTCGGTGGCGAGGCTGGTCGCGGGGTCGGACGTGGCGAAGGTGAGTGCGCCGGGCTTCCCGCGCGCCAGTTGCGCCAGCTCCTGCGCATTGGTGGCCGGCACACTGGGATTCACCACCAGCACCAGCGCCTGCTCGCCGAAGATCAACAGCGGGACCAGGTCCTTCTTGGGGTCGAAGGGCAGCCCTTTTTCCGTGGCGGCGCTGATGGTAAAACCGTTGCTCACCACGATGAGCGTATGACCGTCCGGCGCGGATTTGGCCACCGCATCGATGCCGATGGCGCCGTTGGCGCCCGGACGGTTCTCGACGATGACGCTGTGGTTCATCCTGGTGGCCAACAGCTTGGCCGCCAGCCGTCCCGAGGCATCCGCGCCGCCGCCGGGGGCGAAGGGGACGATGAAGCGGATGGGTTTGGTCGGGAAGCCTTGCGCGTGCAATGCAGTAGGGGCGGCCAGTGCAAGGCCAAAGAGTGCAAGGGTCATGCCCAATAGCGATCTCATCATTGCCTGTCTCCCGGTTTGCCGCGCGCGAATCGAGTGGTTTTAGCGCATGTGAACGTCAGTGGCAAGGTGAACTCGCGTTGTGCTGTATCACCGAGAGACCTTGCCGAGCCATCGTTCACCACCGGGGCAGCGCTATGCGATCCGCAAGCTCGTGGTCGCCAGTGCCGCCGCCGCCTGCGGCCATGACTTTGCCAACAGCCCCACGGCAAACATCACATAGTCGCGGTCAATGAGCTGCGTCGCCGCTTCGCCCGGGACCAGCCGGCCTTGTTTTCTGGCTGCCGTGAGCGCGAGGGCCAGCAGTTCGTCGGCGTCGGGACGGGCGGCGAACACGCCGCCGCTGGCGATCACGACCTGCGCTCCCCGCAGGTCCTTGCCGATCTGGAACCAGGTATCGCGCGCCAGCGGGCTTTGCTCGAGGTGGCCGGCGTGGCGGTTGAGGGCTTCGGCCACGGCGGCGATGGCAAGCGCCCGATCGAAATGGTCCTCTTCCTTCAACGTGTCGGGCTGGTCCACGCGTCGCTGTGCTTCGGCGATGACGTGTTCGGCGCTGGTGCCTAGCGAGGCGGACAAGGCCTCGGCGCCCAGCGCGTCGGCGGCAGCCGATGCGCTCACGCGCAGGCCAAGGTCGCCTTCGACGGTGCGCTTCACGTGCGGCTCGGGGAGCCCGCGCAGCACCGTGTCTGCAGGCGGCACTTCTCCGCCGATCGAGTGCACGTCGGTGGTGGCCCCGCCGATGTCCACCAGCACGGTGGTGCCCATTGCCATGATGCCCATGGCGGGCGCGCCGTCGGCGAGGAAGGCGGCGGCATCGAGCACGGCGCGCGGCGTGGGCGCGAGGCCGCCGGTGGCCCAGGCGCGCAGGTCGTCGATGCCGCGCGCATGCACGATGCGCTCGAGAAACACGTCGCGGATGGCGGCTTGTGCCGACTCGACTTTCAGTTCATTGATGGTGGGGAGCACGTTATGTGCGACCACGACCTCGAAGCCCGCCGATCGCAGGACGGCCTCGCAGGCCGAGCGTGCCGACTTGTTGCCGGCCAGCACGACAGTGGCTGAGATGACCTCGGCCTTGTTCGCCTCGGCAAGTTTCTGCGCATTGCCGGTGATGACCTCGCTGTTGCCGCCGTCGGTGCCGCCGCTCAAGAGGATGATGTCGGGCCTGGCGACTCGCAATGCCGCGATTTCATCGTCGGCCAGCGCATAGGCGCCGGTGAACACCACGCGGGCGCCGGCGCCGAGGCTGGCTTGCCTTGCAGCAAGGCCGGTGAGGTCGGGCACGAGGCCGATGGCGGCGACCCGCAGGCCACCCGCTGCGCTGCTGGTGGCGGCACGAAAGGCTACGCTGCTGCCGGCGGGGACGTTCCTTTGCAGCTCATCGATCACCGCCTGCGCGCCGCGCATGATCCCCTCGGCGAGTGTAGTCGGGTGCTGGCAGCGCCAAGCGAGCCGACCCTCGGGAAGGGTGACGGCTACACCCTTGGTCCAGGTGCTGCCCACATCGATCAGTAGCGCGAGATTCGGCATCCGACCTTGCTGACCTCGCGTCGTGATGAATGTGGCGGGCGACTATCGGTACAACTTGTCGAAAAGCGCGATGATCGCCTGGTAGTCGGGCGTCACTTTCTCTGCGGTGATGTCGGTGCGCACGCGCTTTCTGTCCGGTGCGGTGAGGGTGCTGGGCAGGGTGCCGAGCAGGCTCGATGCGCGACCGCCGCCGTTGTGCGCCACCTGGCCTGCGGGTGAGAGAAGGTATGCGACCAGCAGCTTTGCGGCATTCGGGTTCTGCGACTTGGCGTTGATGCCGATGAATGTCGGCGCCAGCGTGATGATGTCGAGATACGCGTATTCGATCGGCGCACCCGGATTGGCCACCTGGATGTTGATGGCGTCATAAGGCAGGCCGGTGAACCCGACCACTGCCTCGCCTGAGTTGACAAGCTGCGCCACCAGCGCGTTATTCTGCACCACGCGCGGTTTTTGCGCGGCAAGCTTCTGGAGGAAGGCCTCGCCGTACTTGGGGTCCTTCCATAGCGCGTAATACAGCTCGCTGTAGGCGGGCGAGATGCGCGGACTGCCGAGCACGAGCTTGCCCTGGAACTTGGGATTGAGCAGATCGTTCCAGGTCTTTGGGATATCGGCCGCCGCCACCTGCGCCTTGTTGTAGAACACGCCCTGGTACACCGCCTGCACCTGCGCGATGTGGTCGGTGCGGTCCGGGAACTTGATGTCGGCGGGCAATGGGGCGATCTGGCCGTCGGCGATCCAGCGATAGAAGGAGTAGCGATCCGCGGTGATGACCACATCGGCGTTGATCCGGCCAGCGCGGATTTCCTGGTCCACGCGCGCGGTGAGGGGGCCGGAGGTCAGTTGCGTGAAAGTGGTCGGGATGCCGTAGGCGGCCTGGAAGGCATCGGCGTCGCTCTTGAGCGCGGCGACGCTGGAACTGCCGTAGAAGGACACCTTGCCATCGGCTTTGGCTGCCGCGATGAGCTTCGCGTCGGTGGGCTGTGCAAGTTTGGCATCGGCGGCCAGTGCGCTGCCGGCCTGTGCGAATGCCAATGCCAGCGTGGCGATGATGAGATGACGACGCGAGTTCGAGTGACGGGTCATGATTCCTCCTGCGGTTGAAGGACGGATTTGCGGTTGTGTATCGGTCCGGCTGTACATCGATCGCATGCCCAGCTGACCGGGCGAACGCTTTGCCAGGTTACGGGACGGGCAGTTTGTAGAGCAGCACGTGCTGCTGCGCGCCATAGATGTCGGTGTCGGTGAGCGATCCGGCGGGCGTCCAGCGCACCAGGCTCACCTTCATGGCGAGCGCGCGCTCGTGATTGAACACCTGCACGTTGGCCACGGGCTGCTGGTAGAGGTCGGCCATCTTCTCTGGCGTGATGATCTGGGCGGCAAGCACGCGCTGGTAGTCGGCGAGCTTGTCGAAGAGCACATCGAGCGTCAGGCAGAACGGCCCGGCGTTCTTGCTGCGGATGACTTTGGCGATTTGGTCGAGTGTCTGCATGTTCCTTCTTCCCCTGTCCTACTTGCCCACGAGGTAGCCGCGGCTGATCGAAAAGATGTCGTCCACGATGGCGTTGTAGTCGATCTTGCCGCCGCGCGCGGCTTCCCGCCGCGCGAGGCAGGTCCGGTGGTGCTTCATCACCCGCTCGGGCAGCGGGAGCTTGCCCGGGTCGAGGTAGCGCACCGCGCCCTCGGCGTCGCGGGCGACCATGACTTCGCCACGGCACATGCGGCTGGCGGCAAACGGGATGTCGAGCATGCCCGAAGCGAAGCCCGCCACGGCGGCCTTGGCGGCATCACCCTGGCCCGCATCCAGCACGGCCTCTAGGATGGCGTTCATTTCCAGCTTGTTGAGTTCGACCTCCTCATCGACTGCGGCAGGATTGAGCAGGGCGCCCTGTCCGCGCATCAGCCCCACCACCTGGCGCATGGCGCGCAGCGTGTCGGCATTGGCTTCCTTCACCGGGATGCCGACCCCTTCCTGCACCGAGTTGGCGATGAATTCGTTGACGCCGGCGAGCATGCCGCTCACCACGTTGTAGCTGATGAGCCCGTAGGCGCGCGCCACGTCGTCCGGGTAGCGCCCGCCCCAGTTCTTGCGGTCGATGGTGATGACCGCATCCTTGTAGCCGAATTTCGCTGCGTATTCCTCGGCGATTTCGCGGATGGCGCGTACCGCCGCCACGTCCTGCACCATGCTGCCCATGAAGCGGGAGTCGAGCGAAAACGAACGCGCGCCCTGGGCGGCTGCGATCAGCACTTCGAGCACGCAGCACACGCCGAGAATGGTATTGGGGAACGGCGTTGAATTGCCCACGCCGTGGATCTGCAGGCCGAGCGAGATGCCGCGCTCGCGGTAGCGGCCGATCAACCGGAACACGTGCTGCCAGTTGGTGATGGCCTGGGCGATGGTAGTGTCGCGCGAATAGTGCACGCAGTAGTAGATGGGGCCGGCGGTGATGGAGCTCATGCCGCCGGCGAAGCCGATTTCGGAGGCGAACTGCGGATGCACCGTGCCGATGCGCTGCTCGATGGGCACCTTTACTGAGTCGACCAGCGTGCGCACGCCCTTCACGCCGTGGTTGACCAGTGGAAATCCGTTCAGCAGCTCCTTGCCGGTGCGCTCGCTTTCCTTGATCTTTTCCTCGGCGGCTGCGAACTGCAGCGTACGCGTCTGGCTGTCGATCTGCGAGGGAAGGATGTCGCACAGGCCGACGTCCTGCAGGTGCTGCATGAGTTCGATGTGCCCCTTCAGGGTGGTGACGCCTGCGAGCGGCTGGATCAGCACGTTGCCGGTCTCTTTGGCCCACAGACGCTTCTTCGCCACGTTCTTCGTGTCCGGCATCTTCTGGTGGTAGGCGACGGCATCGTCGATGTCCACTTCGGCGCCGGTGCGCCACAGGGCGAGCACCTTCTTCCTCTCGGCATCGAAGCGCGCGTCATCCCAGCGCTCGACCGAGACGGGGCCCAGGGTGGCGTCGCCGATCTTCGCGGCGTTGGAGGGGTTGCTGGTGGCAGCCATGGTTATTTCCCCTTCTTCGCGGTCTTTGCCGCGCGTGCGCGCGCAATGTCCGCGGTGAGATCGTTGATCGGTTCGTCCGGCATGGTGGTTGGAGGGTAGACGCGCGAGAGGCCGAGTTCCTTCTCGAAATGCTGCTTCGTCTCTTCCCAGTCCGGCCGGCGGATGGTGAGCTGCCCGCCGGCATAGATCAGGATGTCGCCGATGCCTGCCTCCATGCAGGCGCCGCGCAGGCCCGGCAGGTACATCTCGGCGTGGCCGTTGAGCGAGGACACGAACAGCGCGTCGGCCGCCGTCTCAACGGCGGCGTCGATGAATTCTTTTTGTGAGGCAAGCGGGCCGAGCGACACCACGTTGAAGCCATTCTGACGCAGGGCGTATTCCATCAGGCGGATGCCGATGACGTGGACGTCGTCGCCGATGGCACCGGTGACGACGGTGCCCTTGTGTGTGGGCTCGGAGTTTGTGGCTGTAGTCATGGCGGATTCTCCAGGTTCTATCCCACGTTGCGTATTTCGATCGGAAAGAGTTCGCACGGGTCGTCCACCGGCAGCAGGTGGTAGACGTTGAATTCGTACACGGCGCC
Organism: Betaproteobacteria bacterium; assembly: GCA_947476535.1. Lineage (GTDB taxonomy): Bacteria > Pseudomonadota > Gammaproteobacteria > Burkholderiales > SG8-39 > CAIYPG01. The sequence goes on along the minus strand of CANJRC010000016.1, from coordinate 32,541 downwards.
CGCGGGCATGACGTCGGGCGAAAAGGGGTGCGCGACGTTGCCGCTGGTGCACAGGATACCGGGGTATCTGAGGTGCAGGAAGAACTGCTTGGCCACGCCGCACACGGTCTTGGCGATGGATTCGGTCTTGCCCACCACGTCGATCAGGACGAAGATTTCGTGCGATGCCACCAGCGTTGGATCCGGTTCGACCGGGCCAAGCACGGCGTTCTTTCCGTAATTGCGGAAGATGAGCGAGTAGTCCTTCGGGTCGATGGAGTCCTTGAAGGTGCGCTCGATGACCTTGCGCGTCTCGGTTTGCACCGTCTCGAGTTCGGCGATCATGCGCGGGTCGCGGATGCCGCACATGGCGACGAAACGGTAGCCCGTGAGCCGCGCGCCTTCCATCTTCACGTGGTAGGGCGTCGGGCTCCATACCGAGCCCGTTACGCGCACGCGCCGATCGTCTACTTGCTCGTATTTCGAGGCCCGCAGGTCGATGGTGCCGCCGGGCTCATCGAGTAGGAAGGGGTCGGACTGCTCGTAGAGAGAGTGCGCTGCCACCGACACCGGCGTGCAGCGCTGCTTGGGGTCCATGGACTCCACCGTGAAGTAACCGTCGCCGATCACGCCCATGGCGGCGTCGCGCCCGCCCGGATCGGCGCAGGAAGAGGCGCATTCGATGAGCTTGGCCATGTGCATGGTGAGGCCGGCGTCGTAGCCGCGCATGCGCGGAATGGCGGCGAACATGCTGGTGTCGCAGGAGCGGCCAGCGACGATGACCTCCGCCCCCATGTCGATGGCACGCTGGAAGGGCTCCACGCCCATTTGCGCCACCACGCCGGTGGCGCGGGCGAGTTCTTCCTTCGTGAGCGTGGGCACCACGCCGCAGGGCTTGACGCGGTCCATTCGCGATTCGATGAGCTCCTTGGGAATGTCGGAGGCGATGACGGCCATGCGGAACTTCAGGCCGCGCTCCTTGGCGACGCTCTCCACGACTTCCAGCACCGCATCCAGTTGCGAGCGGCGCCCCGCGGTGCCGGCCGAACCCATCAACAGGGGCGCGCCGGTGGACTTATGCGCTTCAAGCACCATGCGGATGTCGCGTCGCAGCGCTTCGCCACCCACCACCATGTTGCCGGAGCCGAGGCAGTACGGGCCCGGGTCGATCGAGCCGAGGTCGGCGCCGATCACGTGCGGGCCGGCGGCAACGCCGCGCTTGAAGGCGTCTTCGGGAATGCCGTAGCCCAATTGGCCTGAGGCGGCAAAGATCTTGAGTTCGGGTTTCATGGTTGGCACCTTGGGCACATTGGGTACGCAGTTCTCATGTGGGGGAATGGGTTTGGCTCAAAACAGCTATGCGATCAGGGCAGGTGCACGATCAAATTCAGGCTGGAATCGACCTCGATGCGCGATCCGGGCCCGACCACCACGGTGGACTCGCGTTCCTCGAACACTGCCGGGCCTTCCAGCACGCCGCCCGGCGCGAGCTTGTATCGATCGTACACCGGCGCATCGATGAAGGAGCGCTCGTGGTGGAAGTACACTTTCCGCATGCCCTTCTTCGCCGAGTCAGGAGCCACGGCATCGCCGCGGAAATCCAATGTCAGTTCAGGCCGCCTCCCGGTGGCGCGAAGCCGCCACGACAGGCCTTCGATGGGCAGCCCTTCGGGCGCGCGCTCGAAGAGCTGTTTGTACACGCCGATGAAGGCATCGCGGATCTCGCCCATGCGGTTGGCATCCAGGTGTCCGGCGGGGAGCGATGCCTCGATCTCGTAGCCCTGTCCGGAGAAGCGCATGTCGGCGGTGCGCTGGAAGTCGATTTCGTCGGTCTTGACGCCCAGCGCATTCAGCGACTCGATGGCGCGCGCTTCCATGTCGGCATACAGTCCCTGCAGGCGCGCCCAGTCGAGTTTCTCGATCGGTGCGACGTAGCTTCGCACCTGCTCCACGGTGAGCGGCGCAACGAGAAACCCGAGGGCCGAGGCGGTGCCCGCGGCGTAGGGGCAGATGAGTTTCTTCAGGCCGAGGATCTGTGCCAGGCGGTAAGCGTGCACGGGCCCGGCACCGCCGAATGCCAGCATGGCATAGCGGCGGATGTCGCGACCGCTTTCGGCAACGTAGAGTCGCGTTGCGGTTGCCATGTTCTCGTTGACGATCTCCTGGATGCCGGCTGCGGCTTCGGTGAGGCCGATGCCCAGGGGTTCGGCGATGTGCTTGTGGATGGCGCGCTCGGCCGCGCTGCGGTCGAGCTTCATGCTGCCCCCGAGGAAGAAGCCCGGGTCGAGGTAACCGAGCGCGATGTCGGCATCGGTCACCGTCGGGTGGTCGCCGCCAAGCCCGTAGCAGGCGGGACCTGGCGAGGAGCCGGAGCTCTCCGGACCCACCTTCAACAGGCCCATGGCGTCCACGCGCGCGATGGAGCCGCCGCCGGCGCCGATCTCAATCATGTCGATGACCGGAACGCGCAAGGGGATTCCCGAACCCTTCTTGAAGCGGTGCACGCGCGCCGCCTCGAAGTTGTGCGTGCGCGTCGGGCTTCCGCCATTGATGAGACACATCTTGGCCGTGGTGCCGCCCATATCGAAGGAGATCATGTCGTTCACGCCGGCATTGCGGCCGTAGAAACAGGCTGCGATGGCGCCGCCCGCGGGGCCTGATTCGATAAGTTGCACCGGTGCCGCCACCGACTCGGCCACCGAGGCGAGGCCGCCGCCGGAGAGCATGAGGTACAGCGGGCCGTTCACCTTGCGCTCGAGGAGTTGGCGCTCCATGTCGCGCAGGTAGCGGCTCACCAGCGGCTGCACGTAGGCATTGACGATGGCGGTCGAAGTGCGTTCGTACTCGCGGATCTCGGGCACCAGCGTCGAGGACAGCGTGACCTCGGCCTCGGGGAAGAGGCGCTTGAGTTCGCGGCCGACGGCAATCTCGTGCTTGGGGTTAACGTAGGAGTGCAGCATGCTCACCGCCACCGCGGCGATGCCTTCGCGGCGCATCACGGCCACCAATGCGGACACCTGCTTGATGTCGAGTTTGCGCAACTCGCGTCCGTCGTAGGACATCCGGCCGGCGATTTCCAGGCGCAGTTGCCGCGGCACCAGCGGCGTCACGCGCTCGATGCCGAGGTCGTATATGTCGTAGCGCAGTTCGGTGCCGATCTCGATGACGTCGCGCGCGCCTTCGGTGGTGATGAGCGCGGTAGGCGCGCCCTTTCGTTCGATCACGGTGTTGGTGACCAGGGTGGTGCCGTGCACCACGCCCTCCACATCGGGCGCAGTGATGCCGGCGGCCGTGACCAGTTCGTCGAAGCCCGCCATCACGGCATCAAGGTAATCGCCGTGCGTGGTAAGTCGCTTGCCCAGGTGTATGCGGCCGGCCTTCGAATCCACCAGCACGAAGTCGGTGAAAGTGCCGCCAATGTCGATGCCGACGCGATAGCGGCTCATTTACGTCCGCCTTTCTTCTGGGGTTTGACTGGTTTCCTGCGCGGGGTAGCTGCCACTGCCTTGCCCCTGGATGTGGTTTTCTTCTTCGGCGCTTTTTTTACGCCGGTGGTGTTCGCTCTTGGAGTCGCTCCGGCCTTTGCAGTTTTCGCTGCTCGCTTCTTTGCGCCTTTCGCGCCGACCGGCAGTCCTGTGAGCTTGTAGACATCGCGCGCCGCAGCCGCCGAGATGATGCCGGCGCGCAGGTCCGCTCTCACGCGATCGCGGTCGCGCTCGGCAGGCCGGCCGTAGCCGCCGCCGCCGGCGTAGTCGATGGTGAGGCGATCGCCCTTGTGCATGCGGAACTGGCCTTTGCTGGGCACCGGCCCCGTGTCGTTGAGCCGCAGGCGTGAGGCGCCGCCGGGCCGGCCGCCGTGCACGCCCATGGGCGGGTAGTCCACGCGATCGAACATGGTGGACGCGTCGAGCGCTGATTCGCTCACCGATTCGACGACGATGTGCTGGCCGAGTCCGCCGCGGAACTTGCCCGGGCCGCCGCTGTCCTGCTTGAGTTCGCGCTCCCAGAACACCAGCGGGGAGACGCTTTCCATGATTTCCACTGAACCGCCGCCGGCATTGGTGGGAAACCCGGTCGCCGACAGGCCGTCCGCGTGCGCGCGTGCGCCCATGCCGCCATTGGGAAACAGCACCTGCGCGAAGTTGCCGCCGTGGGCGTTGATGCCACGCAGCGCCACGCGCAGGCCGGGGCAGGAGCCGGAATCAGCGATGACGCGTTCTGGCAGCGCGTCGGCCAGCGCCAGCAGCACGGCGGAGGATACGAAGTGCCCGGTCATGGCGCGCGCCGTCACCGGCGCCGGAAAGCGCGCGTTGAGGATGCTGCCTTCGGGCACCACGATCCGAAACGGCTTGTAGGAGCCTTCGTTCTTCCTCGTCTGCGGGTCGAGCAGGCACTTCAGCGTGTAGCAGGTGAAGGCATAGGTGTAGTTGTAGACCGAGTTGATGCCGCGGCGGATCTGCGGCGAGGTGCCGGCGAAGTCCACGGTGAGGCCGTCCCCTTTCACGATGATATTGGTGTGGATGTCGGTGGGCACGTCGTAGCCATCGGAGCGCACCACGCTCTTGTATTCACCGTCGGGCAGCAGCGCGATGGCCTGGCGCATGGCGGCCTCAGCACGCACCTGGATGGCCTGGCCGATGGTGTTGAGTTCGGTGATGCCCTGCTCGTCGAGGAAGTCGCGCACGCGCTGCGCGCAGACGTGTCCGGCGGCCACCTGCGCATGCAGGTCGCCCAGCACCGATTCGGAGACGCGCACGTTGTTGCGAATGATGTCGATCAGCAACTCGTTGATGACACCTTCGTTATAGAGCTTGCAGATCGGGATGCGCAGGCCTTCTTCGTAGATCTCCGTGGCATCGGCTCCGTAACCGACCCCGCCGATGTCGGCCTTGTGCGCTGTGTTCCCGGTGAAGGCCACCAGGCTGCCCTTGTGGAAGATCGGGGTGATGACAGTGGTGTCGGGCAGATGGCCGGTGTTGATCCACGGGTCATTGGTGAGGCCGATGTCACCGGGCCTCCATGTGTTGGGTGGATAGCGCTTCAGCACATGCCGCATCACCAGGCTCATCACGCCGGCAAAGCTCGGCACGCCCACGGTGTTCTCGGCCAGCGTCGTGCCGTCGGGGCCGAGCAGCACGCAGGCAAAGTCGTTGGACTCGCGCACCGTGGTCGAGAACGAGGTGCGCTGCAGCGCACCCGCCGACTCATCGACGATGGATACGAGGCGGCCCCACAGGATCTCCAGCGAGATGGGGTCCATGGCCACGTTGGCGGCGTCCGTCATTTAGTGTTTCCTCCAGAACGCCCGGCGAGCAAGGCGCGCGGGCAAGTGCAGAGGGGCAAGTATAGCCTGCGCACTGTAGCGAGCCGTGTTGCGGTGCGGTGCACATTATGGCGACTATGAGCTTGCTGCTATGCTCAATGTACTCGCGTTGCGAACGCGTGCGCGATATTGCGGACCATGATGGAGGAGATCGAATGAATCCCCGTTCAAGCAGGCTGTTGGCTTCGTTCCTGAATGTAATATTGGTGTGGGGCTGCCTGGCGTCGCATGCGATCGCCGCGGAGCCGCCTTTTCCCAACAAGGCTGTCCATGTCATCGTTCCTACCGGGACCGGTGGCAATCTCGACATCACCGCGCGTGTGTTCGCCCAGCAGATGGGCGACATTCTGGGGCAGGCCTTCGTGGTGGACAACCGGCCCGGCGGCAATTCGCTGATCGGCACGCGCATCGTGCAGAAATCGCCGCCCGATGGCTATGCATTGCTGGCCATATCCAACACCTTCGCCATTTCTCCCAGCGTCATCCGCGACCCCGGTTACGACCCCGTACGTGACTTCATCGGCGTCGGCCTGATGAATTCGGTGTCGTTGATGGCGGTCACGGCCTCGACGCTGCCGTATCGCAATCTGCAGGACCTCATCGCCGCGGTGAAAAAGACGCCGGGAGGGCTGCCGTATGCATCGGGGGGCACGGGCACGACCACGCACCTGGCTGCCGCCATCTTCCTGCAGCAGGCTGGGCTCAGCATGGTGCATGTGCCCTACAAGGGCAACGGGCCGGCATTGCCCGATGTGTTGAGCGGACGCGTGCACGTGATCTTCGATCCACTCAATACCTCCGCCGCCTACATGACTGACGGGCGCTTCCGGGCATTGGGATACACGGCGCCGAAGCGCGCCACGCAGTTTCCGAATGTGCCCACCATCGCCGAGCAGGGCTTCCCCGGCTATGAGTTCTCTATCTACACCGGCCTGGTTGCGCCTGCGGGCACGCCGGCCGACACCATCGCCCGTCTGCACGCGGTGATGGCGAGGGTCAAGTCATCGCCAGAACTGCGCGAGCGATTCGCCCGGGAAGGCACCGAACTGGCGGCCGATCAGCCGGTGGCGCAATTCAATGAGTTACTCAAGCGCGAAGCCGAGCGTTATACCGCGGTGGTCAAGGCGGCGAATATTCCGGTGGAATGACGGGGGATGCAATATAAGCGGATTTTTAACAATCCCTAAGAGGAGCGACCGTGAACGAAATCGACGAGCAATGGCTCGACCCGCGCCCCGTCGCGGCGGGGCACGGCCTGGCCGCGCGGCCGGGCAGTACGAAGAAGGGCCGGCGAAAGCTGGTGCTGTTTGACAACAGCAAGATGAGCGCGCCCTATGAGCGCTGGCGGCCGATCCGCGACGGTCTCGAGGAGGCGCTGCAGCAGGAAGGCGCCGTCACCATCGAGTATTCCGACCTGCTGATCGAGCCGCAGTCGGCACACGCCGCGCGCGTTGCCGGCTGGCTGGCCGCAGGCGTCGATGGCGTGGTGTTCGGCCTGTGCGATGCCGGCGTGACGCAGCCCACCCTGTCGCAGGCGGCGCTGGCCGAGAAGGCCGGCATCCCCGCGACGGTGCTGTGCATCGACCAGGTGATCGAATTGGGCGCCACCTGCGCGGGGTTCCTCGCGCCCGGGCTGCCGCTGGTGTGCCTGCCGGTGAGCCGGCTGGCGCCCGCCGCGGAGTTGCGTGCCGTCGCCGTGGCGGGAGTCCCGGAAGTGATGCACGCGCTGGAAGCGGATACTGAAACCTTGCAGGCCGAGGCATTGCAACGCTTCCCATTCACGGCAAGCCTGGCACGCCGGGCCGCCGACGGCGATGGCCCGCGCAGCGAACCCTTTGCGGCGTTCGCGCTGGACAACCGCATGACCGACGGCTTGCCGGTGGTCACGCCGACCGCGGCGCGCGTCGATGCCATGCTCAAGGCCGCTGGTCGCGATGCGGGTGGTGACGCGTCGCGGGTGCTGGTGCCGCAGCTGGCGCCCAGCGGCGGCGCCCTGACCCTGGGGCAGGCGGCGATCTGCGCCGTGATGGCCGGTTGCACGCCCGAGCGATTCCCGCTGGTGCTGGCGGCGCTCGAGGCCATGACCGACCCGGCCTACAAGATCAACCTCTCCAACATCACCACGCACCCGAGCGGCAACCTGCTGGTGTTCAGCGGGCCGGCGGCGAAGAAAGCCGGCATCTCCTCGGGCCGCGGCTGCATGGGGCCGGGGCACACGGCCAACCTCACCATCGGGCGCGCCATCACGCTCGCCTTCATCAATGCCGGGCGCTCGATACCGGGCCTGTCGGTGCTGGCGCCGTTCGGCTCGCCGGCGCAGCTGTCGATCTGCTTTGCCGACACTGCGGGCGGGCCCTTCGAGGATCTGGCGACGCTGCTCGCCGGGCCCGGCGAATCGGTGGTGTGGGCGCACAAGGTCGAATCGCCGCACTGCGTGGCCGACCACATCTCGTCAACGCCCGAACACCTGCTCGACACCGTGGCCAGCGTCGCGGCGACGCTGGGCGGCAACAGCGCCTACATGCCAAGTGATCTCCTGCTGGTGCTCAACCCCGAGCATGCCGACGTATTCAAGCGCGCCGGCTGGACGCGCCGCGACGTGCAGCACTACCTGTGGGAGCACGCCCGCGTGCCGCGTGCCAGCCTCGTCGGGCGCGGCCTCAAGTCGGAGTGGCCGGCGGCGTGGGACAGCTGGGACCGGCTGCCCGTGGCGCTGGCGCCTGAGCGCATCTGGATCACTGTTGCTGGCGCCGGCGGCCCGCAGTCCATGGTGACCGTTCCCTGGGGCTACGGGCATGCGGTGTGGCGGAGGATTGCGGTGGCGGGGGCGGAATAGCACTGAATATGCCAGTATAAATACTGACAAGATAAATAGCTTATCTACGTCACTTGGATTACCGCAGGAATAAAACTGACATGACCTGATCGGAATCGCGGCTCACCCTAATGGGCCCCGCGGCACCGGCACCCCCGGCACCTTCACGCGCACGCAACCGAGCTTGGTGTGCGTGGTGAAGAAGAGGGTCTTCCAGTCGGGGCCGCCGAAGGCGAGGTTGGTGGTCTTGTCCTGGCCGTGGGCGATGGTGCCGAGGTGCCGGCCCGCCGGGTCCATGATCCACAGGCCGCCCGAGCCGCCGCAGTAGACGTTGCCTTCGACATCGCACTTCATTCCGTCGGGCTTGCCGGGACGCGCGTCGTTGTGCATGTCGCAGAACAGGCGGTCGGTGGACATGTCGAGCGACCCATCGGCCTTCACGTTGTAGGCGCGGATGGTGTTGCGGCCGAAGTCGTTGGCGTAGAGGATCTTCTCGTCGGGTGAAAAACACAGGCCGTTGGGATGGACGATGTCGCGGATCACCATCGACATGCCCGACAGGTCGCCTTCCAGCCGGTAGATGCCGTCGAACACCTGGTCGAATTCGGTGCGGTGCGTGAATGGCATGGGTGTGTAGGGATCGGTGAACCAGATGCTGCCGTCGGACTTCACCACGATGTCGTTGGGCATGTTGAGCCGCCTGCCGGCGAACTCGCGCGCAACAACGGTGTGGCTGCCGTCCGCTTCCCAGCGGCTGACGCGCCGGCCGGCCAGTTCGCAGGCGAGCAGGCGTCCCTGCAAATCGCGCGTGAGGCCGTTGCCCATGCGCGTGTCGGTTGCTACCACCTCCACGCCCTTTTTCTCGCTCCAGCGAAGCCGCCGCGCGCCTCGGATGTCGCTGAAGTAAAGGCAGTTCTCCTCGCGCCACCACAGCGGCCCCTCCAGCGGGCCCAATGCGCTGGTCGTGACGTCCTCTGCGAGCCAGCGCAGCGGCTCTTTCGGATCGATCAGGTGATCGAGGCTGGAGAGATGGCGTTCGATGGTCATGGGTACTCCGATGGCGATTGGCTCATTCGAGTCTACCGTAACCGGTTGCCGCACAATGCGTCTGCGGATCGGCCGATCAAGGGACGAATTCGCATTGTCGCGCACCGGTAATGCCGGTAATCTCGGGTGGAAGTCCCGTTGAATGAACGGGCGCTCAAGGAGGACGTGATGGCATTGAAGAGCGGGGAGCAGTGGAGCGGCGGCACGGTCGGCTATATCGGCCTGGGCAACATGGGCCAACCCATGGTGACGTATCTGTTGTCGGCCGGCGTGCCGGTGCGCGTGTTCGACATCGTGCCGGCCAGCGTTGCAGCGATGGTGGCCAAGGGCGCCGTGGCGGGGAAATCCGTGGCGGATTTGGTCGCGCAATGCGATGTCGTGGCCATGTCGTTGCCCGACCCCGCGGCGGTCAGGGCCGTGGTCGGGCAGATGCTCGCAGCACCCAGGGCCGGCGTGACCATCGTGGATCTTTCCACCAGCGACCCGAAGCTGTCGCAGGAATTGGAAGCCAAGGCGAAGGCGGCCGGCATGCACTTCGTGGATGCGCCGGTGAGCGGCGGCCCGGCGCGCTCGATCAACGGCACGCTCACCATCATGATCGGCGGTGAGGACGCCGCGGTAAAGCGCGCCATGCCCGTGATCAATGCGCTGGGCGAGCATGTGGTGCATGTGGGCGTTTCCGGCTCGGGCAATGTGGCCAAGCTGGTGAACAACATGGTGATCCTGTGCAACCAGTACATCATCGCCGAGGCGCTGCACCTGGCGCAAAAGGCCGGCATCCCGGGCCAGACCATGTTCGAGATCATGTCCACCGGCAGCTCGCGCAGTTACGCCCTCGCGCGAACCGCGCCGCAGATGCTGTCGGGCGACTACAAGCCGGGGATGACGCTGACCCTCGCGCACAAGGATGTGTCGCTCGCCAACAAGCTCGGCCGCGATGTGGGCCAGCCGCTGGTGGTCGCAGAACTCGTCGAGACGCTGCTGCAGGGCGCGCTGGGCGCGGGCTTGAGCGAGCTCGACGTGAGCGGGATGTATGAGGCGGTGCGTCTTAGAGGCGGAAAAGTTTAACGACTGAGGAGCAGGGAACATGGCTAAAGCAGCGGTAACCAGGAAGTCGGCGACAAAGAAGACGGCAGCGAAGCGACCGGCGGCAAGGCAGGCGGCGGGGCGCCCGAAGGGTTTTCCGACTGAATCGGCGAGGATTCGCAGCCAGTTGGATCATCCGGTGGTCGATGCCGACGGGCATTGGCTGGAAGTGCACCCGGTGTTCTGGCAGTACATCGACGCGGTAGCGGGCCCCGCCATGGTGGAGCGCTACCTTAAGGTGTACGGCAGCGTGCAGGGCGGCTGGTACGACCTGACGCCGACCCAGCGCCAGGCCGAGCGCAGACGCCGGCCGGGCTGGTGGGGCGTGCCGGTGAAGGCGGTGGATCGCGCCGCCGCCATGATCCCGCGCCTCTTTCGCGACAAGCTCGACGACTGGGGCATCGATGTCGCGCTGGTGTACCCGACGCTGGGCTTTGGTCTCGTGCGCGAGATTCCCGACGAGGAGTTGCTGGAGGCCACCGTCGCCGCCTACAACATCATGGTGGTGGACATCTTCAAGGGGACGGGCGATCGCATCATCCCGGCAGGCGTGGCAACGCTCAATCGGCCCGATCTCGCCATCCGCCAGATCGAGCAGGCGCATAAGCTGGGCATCAAGATGCTGTCGATCAACGGGACGGTGCCGCGCACGCTGGCGGCAGACGCTGCCTGGCAGCCCGATCCGAAGAAGCGCCGTGTGTGGATCGACGGCCTGGGCATGGACAGCGCCTACGATTACGACCCGGTGTGGCAGAAGTTCCTCGACTGCAAGATCGCGGTGACCAACCACACCGGCGCCAATGGTTGGCCGGACCGCAACTCGCCCACCAGTTTCGTGCATTGCCACCTGGGGCATTTCGCACAGGCGCACCACCTCATGGCGAGAAGCCTCTTCCTCGGCGGCGTGACGCAGCGCTTCCCGAAGCTGAACTTCGGGTTCCTCGAGGGCGGCGTGGGCTGGGGCTGCAACCTGCTCGCGGATCTCCATGGCCACTGGCGGGTGTGGAACACCAAGCACATGGAAGCCCATCGCAAGCCGACCAACCTCGACCTCGATCGCGTGCGGCGCTATTTCGATGACTATGCCGAGCCGGGCTGGCCCTTCGAGGGCAAGGTGGACGATATCCTGGCGAAAAACCTGGAAATCGTGGAGCAGAACCTGACCCAGGTGCAGCTCACCGAGCGCGACAAGGACGAGGACGAATTCCGCAATGTGGACATCAAGAAGCCCGCCGACATCGACCGACTGTTCAAGAAGCCCTTCTATTTCGGCTGCGAGGCAGAAGACCCGATGACCGCCGTGGCCTTCGACAAGCGCCTCGGGCTCGACCTGAAGCCGATGCTCGGCTCCGACATCTCGCACTTCGATGTGGCGGACGCCGACGAGGTGCTCGAGGAGTGCTGGGAACTGGTCGAGCACGGTGTGCTCACCGAGGACAATTTCCGCGACTTCACTTTCACCAACGCCGTGAACCTGCACGGCGGCATGAACCCGGACTTCTTCAAGGGCACGGTGGTGGAGAAGGAGGCGAAAAAGGTACTCTCGAAGCGGCGCTGATGCGTTCCGATAAATGCTGACAGAAAAAACTATCAGTATTCAAAGAACGGATGTCTAGTGAAGGTATCCTGACACCTAGCCGGTGCCATGTGACGTGTTGGGAATCCCTTTTTCTGCGCCGGGCAACGCGACGATCAGCCGTCGCCGCTGCCATAGCTCACGTCCCCCAGCATCTGGCGCGCGGTCTTCTCGCTGACCAGCACGCGCCTGAGCGTGCGCCGCTGCTCCTTGCCGCCGCCCGCAAGGCCCGGCCGGGCGTGCTGGGTGGCGACGTTGTCCCAGATCAGGAGGTCGCCGTTCTGCCAGTGGTGCGTGAAGGTGTTGTCGGCGGCGTAGATGCGTGTCAGCAGTTCCTTGACGATGCGATCGCTTTCCTCGCGCTCGAACCCCTCGATGTGGCTGCTGTGTTTCACCGAGGTGAAGAGTAAGGGGACGCCGGTGCGCGGGTGCGGTTTCATCACCGGGTGCCTGGACATGCGGAAGTTGGAATCGGGCGGCAGGTTCTTCAGGCCCAGCATGCGCGAGCGATTGTCGCTGGTGGCGGCCGAATTGCCGCCGGCAAAGCGCGCCACCTGTACCACGGTCTTGCCTTCCAGCGTGTGGCGCAGGGCGTCGGGCAGCTCGGCGCAGGCACGCGTGCAATTGGCGAACGACGTCGGCCCCGCCGCGCTGCCGACATCCGTCGCGTACAGCGAGATCACTGGCGGCTGGTATTCGCCGAAAGCGAAATCGGAGTGATAGATGAGCTCGTGGTCGCCAAAAAGTCCGTTGGGCAGTACATTGGAGACGAAGGTGTGGAAGGAGCCATCGTGCGTTTCATCCGACACCTTGCCGAACAGGCGCATCACGCGGATCTGGTCCTCGACCGTGATGTCCTGGCGGCGAAACAGCAGTACCTGCCTTTCATCGAGGAGTTTGCGCAGCGCCGCCTCCTGCGCGGGCGTGAGGGCCTGGTGCAGGTCGACTCCGAGTATCTCGGCACCCAGCGCGGGCGAGAGAGGGCGTGTCGCTATCGATTCAGGCGCTGCGGACATGCAAGTCTCCAATCCTGCCAGGCGGTGTGCATTGCGCGCTCGGGCGACCTAGTGCCGGGCATGCGTTTGAATGAACTTCAGCACGTGCGCCGCGCATTCCTCGGGGCGAGAGGCTGCCGGGTGATAGCCGTCGCCGGCAATGGTGACGACTTCTGAACGGGGAATGCGTCGCGTCCATTCGAGGACATTGGCGGGGGTCTGCATCGCGCCCCCCGCCATGGTGATGACCAGCGTGGGGGCGGTAATTTTCGGCAGCCCTGCGGTGACATCCATGTGGTTGCACATCTCTTCCACATTGACGCAGACGTCGCGGTCGGAGGCGGCCATGAGGTCGTTCCAGAAGGCAATATGCGCCTCGGGCGCGGCGGAGCCCAGGCGCATGCGTTGCGTGGCTTCGGCCCACGCGCGCACGCCGGACTTTGCCAATTGGCTTGTCGCGGCAAGCAGTTTGGGGTCGCTGGTGTGCCCGAGGCCGCGCACCGGCGAACTCACCACCGACAGCGTCTTCACGCGATCGGGGAAGTCGGCGGCGAACTCGAGCGCAATGGTGCCGCCCAGCTTGGCCGAAATCACATGCACGGCATCGAGGCCCATGGCATCAAGAAAATGCGCGAGGTCGGCAGCGAATCCGGGGATCGACCAGGGATAGTCCGTCGGAGGAACGCTGGAGCGGCCGAATCCGCGCTGGTCCACGCGCAGCACGCGATAGTGCGGGGAGAGCGCCGGCACCCAGGCATACCAGGCGGCGCTCGATTCGGCCACGCCGTGCACCATCAGCACCGTTTCGGGCGTGCGCCAGGGTGGGCCGAAATAATCGTCCTCGTAATGCAGCTCGAGCGACGGTTCTACGCGGATGCTTGGCACGCTATCGGTCCTCCCGGCGCGTCGGCACGGCCTCAGGCCGAATTCGCCGACCTGGATATCAACGTGCTGGTGGCAAGGTGATCGTACTCGCTGATCGGCGCGTGCTCGGGCCCGTTGCGCGACATCATCACGAAGTGCGGCTCGCAGGGGCGGAAATTGGTGAAGCCCAGCCCGCCCGCATCGACGCCGAAGCCGTAGACGGTGTCGGCATCGACTGCCAGCGCGGTCCCGGGCTTGTGGATATGGCGGCCCACGATCATGCCGCCTTCCACAACGAAGATGATTTCGTGTTCGGGATGAAAGTGCGCCAGGCCCTGCGGAAACGGCGTGCCGAATTCGGACTTGTGCATCCACAGCCACAGCGGGCGGTCGGGGGTGCAGAGAAAGCCGCGGGTCTGGATGGACCCGGCGGGCGAAACGCTGGCGAGCTCCGGAAACGGACAGACTTTCGCATCGTCGACATGCGCGGCGACAACCTTGCCCATGATGATCCTCTCCTCCGTGGTCCGTCGCGCGTTCACGTGACGCCTTCGCGCCCTCGTGCAACGTGGGCGTATTGCTGGAACGCTGAAACATTGCCGTAACGCCTGCGCATTGCAGGAATGCGATGTTGGGGTGATTATAGCCACCCGGATAAGAACGCCGTCGAGGGCATGCCGAATGAGAATCGTTGTCGCGACCAGTGAATTCTTCCAGCCCGATGCGGCGCTGGTTGAGCAATTGCGGGATGCTGCGGGCGCGCGCGATGAGCTTACCTTCAGCGACATCGCTGCGCGCGAAGAGCATTTTCGCAATGTGCAATCGGCAGATATCCTGTTCGGACAGGTGGTGCCGGAAGCACTCCTGCACGCGCATCAGCTGCGCTGGATCCACACCGTCGGCGCTGCCATCGAAGGATTGCCCGAGGTGCTGGCTGGCCGCCGCGTGCTGCTCACCGGCGAGAAGGGCAATGTCGGCCCGCCGCTGGCCGAGCAGGCGTTTGCGCTGCTGCTGGCGCTCACGCGCGGCGTCGCCACGGCGCTTCGCGAACCCGGGCCGCACATGCGCATGCCTATTCGCGAGCGCCAGTGGGAACTGGCCGATCGCGTCATGGCAGTCGTTGGTTATGGTGGGACCGGCCGGGCGCTCGCGCGGCGCGCGCGCGGGTTCGAAATGGCTTCGGTGTTGGCGGTGGATCCCGAACCCATTTCCAGCATGACGAACATCTCCAACATCGATCGCGTTTATCGGCCCGAGGACATCGACGCCTGCCTTGGCCTGGCAGACATCGTCGTCATCTGCGCTCCGCTGACGGGGGCGACGCGACACTGGTTCAACCGCGAGCGCTTTGCCGCGATGAAGCCGGGTTCGATTCTTATCAACGTGGGGCGCGGCGAGATCGTCGAGGAGGAGGCGCTGATGGACGCCCTTGGAAGCGGACGGCTGTTCGGTGCCGGGCTGGATGTCGCGCCGCGCGATCCGCTGCCGGCCGATCATCCCTTGTGGCGCATGCCCAACGTGGTGGTGACGCCGCATGTTGCCGGCGGATCACCGCTCAGGATGCAGCGTGCCGTGGCCAACTTTTGCGCGAATCTCAAGTGCTTTCGCCAGGGAACTCCTTTGAACGGGGTGATCGACCTGCAGAAGGGGTTTTGACGCTCACCTGTGGGGGAGTTTGAGGGGACACGGCCCCTCAATTGTGAAATGAACCTTTATTTGAAGATGCCGGTCCAGTGTTCGCGGTACTTGCGCACCACGTCGGCATTAAAGCTGTCGAGCGGCCAGGGCGTCATCGTGGATGCCTGGAGCGAACCCGGGATGCCGGGCAGCGGGCTGGCCGCCTCGCTGCGTCCGTGCCAGATGGTCTGACCTTCGACCGACATGAGCCAGTCGATGAGCACCATCGCGGCATTCGGGCGCTTGCTCCAGTTGAGCGCGGCCATGGCGTAGACGATGCCCATGGCCGGATTGGGCACGACGAAATCCACCGGGGCGCCTTTTTCGATCAGCGGCTTGGTGCCTGTGACATTGCCCATGTTGCCAACGGCGACTTCGCCCGCGGCTACCCCTTGCACCAGCGTCGAGGACACGGTGTACATCTTCGGGTTCTGCGCCTTGAGCTTCTGCAGGTAATCCGTACCCTGAGTCTTCTCCAGCCAGTCGTACCAGGCGATCACGCCGGTGGAGCCCAGCTCGACCACGCCGATCCTGCCGCGGAATTCCGGCTTGAGCAGGTCGAGGTAGGTCTTGGGCGGATTGGCAACCTGGGTCTTGTTGTAGAGGATGGTGATGGGTTCGATGCCGCCGATCACCATGCTGCCTTCGCGCACGTAGGCCGAGGGCCAGTTCACTGCCGACGGTCCGGCCGGCTTGCGCAGCTGGCCTTCCTTCGCCCGCTCAAGGAACCACAGTAGTTCGGTGCTGAGGAACGCGTCGGCACCATCGAGGCTGTTGGCGCGCTCGGCTGTCATCTTGGTGACCAGTTCGCCACTGGGTCCGCGCACCGCTTCGATCTCGATATCGGGATGGGCTTTCTTGAATCCGGCGACGATCCGCTGCAGGAGCGGCACCACTTGTGCGGAGTAGAAGACGACTCGCCCCTCCTTCTTAGCGGCAGCCACCACCTTCGCCCACTCGGCAGCCTGGTAATTTGCGGCGAGCGACTGCGCACGCGCGAGGCCGAACTGAAAAACGCAGGCGAGGGCGAAGATGAGGGTTGCACCCATGCGCGTCAAGGGTGCGGTCGATGGGGATGTGGATGACATGCGCTTGCTCCTCCGTTTTGCGCTGCGCGGGCTCGCGCTGCTGTGCCTGCGCAATCATACGGGAGGCGCCATAGTGCCGCTCGGCACTGGAATCAGGCGCGGACCTGAATCAGACCCAGTCGCGCGCCTTGAGGTAATGCTCGTAGAGTGCGGCTTCCGGGCTCCCCGGCTCGGGGTGCCAGTCGTAGCGCCACTTCACGATGGGTGGCATGGACATGAGGATGGACTCGGTCCGGCCGCCCGATTGCAGGCCGAACAGCGTGCCGCGGTCGAAGACGAGGTTGAACTCCACGTAGCGGCCGCGACGGTAGGCCTGGAAATCGCGTTCGCGCTCGCCGTAAACGGTGTTGCGACGGCGCTCGACGATGGGCGCGTAGGCCGGGAGGAAACGGTCGCCCACGCTTTGCAGCAATGCAAAGCAGGTCGCGAAGTCGGGTGACGAGAGATCATCGAAGAAGATGCCACCGATGCCGCGCGGTTCGTTGCGATGTTTCAGGAAGAAATAATCGTCGCACCACTGCTTGTATTTCGGGTGCAGGTCGGCGCCGTAGGGCTGCAATGCTTCCTTGCAGGTGGCGTGGAAGTGCGCGCAGTCCTCGTCATTTCCATAATACGGCGTGAGATCCATTCCACCACCAAACCACCAGACGGATTCCTTTCCTTCGGCCGTGGCGATGAAGCAGCGCACGTTCATGTGCACCGTCGGAACGTAGGGATTGCGCGGGTGCAGAACCAACGATACGCCCATGGCCTCGAAGGCGCGACCGGCGAGTTCAGGGCGCGCCGCGGTGGCCGACGGCGGGAGTTTTGCGCCGCGCACATGCGAGAACGCCACGCCGCCGCGCTCGAAGAGTTTTCCTTCCTCGATGATGCGGCTGTCGCCTCCTCCGCCCAATGACGAAAGCGCCCCTGACGACGCCGATGCCGGTTCGCCGCCGCGCTGCCAGCGATCGACGCGAAAGGCATTGCCGTCGAGGGCTTCGAGGCCGGCGACGATGCGGTCCTGCAGGCCTGTCAGGTATCTCTTGACCGCGGTTGAATCGGCGTCCGTCTTTGCCATGGGCGGCTACTTCTTCGCGGGCACCGCGCGGTGACCGATGTCGCTGCGGAACTGCATGCCTTGGAATTGAATCGATTCGACGGCCTGGTAGGCGCGGCGCTGCGCCATCTTGATGGAATCGCCGAGCGCCGTAACGCAGAGCACACGGCCGCCCGTGGTGGTGACGGCCTTGCCATTGAGCACCGTGCTCGCGTGGAACACCTTGCAGTCTTCCGTTCCCTCGGGAATGCCAGTGATAGTGTCGCCCTTGCGAGGCGACTCTGGGTAGCCGCCCGCGGCCAGCACCACGCCCAACGCGGCGCGACGGTCCCAGTCGGCTTCGGCATTCTCCAGCTTGCCGTCGACCGCCAGCTCGATGAGCTCGAGCAGGTCGCTTTTGAGTCGTAACAGGATGGGCTGCGTCTCCGGGTCGCCGAGCCGGCAATTGAATTCGAGCACTTTCGGGTTGCCGGCCTTGTCGATCATCACGCCCGCATACAGGAAGCCGGTGTATTGGTGGCCTTCGGCAGCCATGCCGGCGATGACGGGCTGAATCACCTCGCGCACCAGGCGCGCGTGGATGGCCGGCGTCACCACCGGCGCCGGTGAATACGCGCCCATGCCGCCGGTGTTGGGGCCGGTATCGCCATCCTTCAGGCGCTTGTGGTCCTGGCTTGTTGCAAGGGGCAGCACGTGCCGCCCGTCGGCCATGACGATGAAGCTGGCTTCCTCGCCGTCGAGGAATGCCTCGATCACCACGCGATTGCCCGCCTCGCCCATGGTGTGCGCCACCATGAAGCGTTCCACCGCGTCATGTGCTTCTGCGACGGTCATTGCCACTACCACACCCTTGCCCGCCGCGAGGCCGTCGGCCTTCACGACGATGGGCGCGCCCTGGGCATCGATGTAAGCGTGTGCCGACTTTGCATCCGTGAAACTGCCGAAGGCAGCAGTGGGAATCTTGTGCCGCTCCATGAACTTCTTGGCGAACTCCTTGGAGCTCTCAAGCTGGGCGCAGGCTTGCGTGGGGCCGAAGATGCGCAGGCCAGCGGCGCGAAAGGCATCCACCACGCCTTCGGCCAGCGTCGCCTCGGGACCAACCACGGTGAGGTAGATATTTTCCTGCCTGGCGAAGGCCAGCAGGTCGGCGACGCTGCTGATGGCAATGTTTTCCAGGCCGGGCTCAAGCGCCGTGCCGGCATTGCCCGGCGCAACATACACCTTCTGCACGCGCGGGTTGGCGGTGAGCCGCCAGGCGATGGCGTGTTCGCGTCCGCCGGAACCGATGACAAGAAGTTTCATCTGCTAGTGCCTGAAGTGGCGCACGCCGGTAAACACCATGGCGACGCCGCGCTCATCGGCAGCACCGATGACTTCGTCGTCACGCATGCTGCCACCGGGCTGGATGACGGCCACTGCGCCCGCATCGATGATCACGTCCAGGCCGTCGCGGAACGGGAAGAAGGCATCGGACGCGGCGACCGTGTCCTTGAGCGAGAGATTGGCGTTCTGCGCCTTGATGGATGCGATGCGCGCGCTGTCGATGCGGCTCATCTGCCCTGCGCCCACGCCGATGGTCATGCCGCCGGCGCAGAACACAATGGCGTTGGATTTCACAAACTTGCCTACTTTCCAGGCGAACAGGAGGTCGGCGAGCTGAGCGTCGGTCGGCGTCTTCTTGGTCACGACTTTCAGGTCGGCGGCGGTGATGTCGCGGTTGTCGGCGGTCTGGATCAGCAGGCCCGAGCCCACGCGCTTGACGTCATGGCTGTTGCGGCCATTATTGCCGTCGGCGCCTGGCGGGATTTCCAGCACCCGTACATTGGCCTTGGCGGTGAAGACCTTGAGCGCTTCAGGCGTGACCTTGGGGGCCATCACGACCTCGACGAACTGCTTGGCCACCGCCTCCGCAGCCGCGCCGTCGAGCGGGCGGTTGAAGGCGATGATGCCGCCAAAAGCGGAGGTGGGATCGGTCTTCAGCGCCTTGGTATAGGCCTCCAGCGGATTGGCACCCAGCGCCACGCCGCAGGGATTGGCGTGCTTGATGATGACGCAGGCAGCCAACGGGCTGTCACTGAAGCTCTTTACGCATTCCCAAGCGGCATCGGCATCAGCGATGTTGTTGTAGGAGAGTTCCTTGCCCTGCAGCTGCCGGGCCATGGCCAGCGTGCCCGCGACGGGGGAGAGATCGCGGTAAAAAGCGGCCTTCTGGTGCGGGTTCTCTCCGTAGCGCAGGTCCTGCAGCTTGACGAAGCGTCCGTTGGACTGGCCGGGGAACTCGGCGCGCGTGCCGTCAGGCTGCAGCGCGGAGAGGTAATCACTGATCGCCGCATCGTAATTGGAAATGCGGTTGAAGGCGGCCACGGCGAGTGAGAAGCGCGTGGCGTCGCTGATGCCGCCGTCTCGCTCGATCTCGGCGAGCACATCGGCGTACTGCGAAGGGTCGGTGAGTACCGCCACGCCCTTCCAGTTCTTGGCGGCTGAACGCACCATGGCCGGCCCGCCGATGTCGATGTTCTCGATCGCGTCCTCGAGCGTGCAACCGGGCTTGGCCACCGTGGCCTCGAACGGGTAGAGGTTCACCACGAGCAGGTCGATGCCGCTGATGTCGTGGGCGGCAATGGCCGACATGTGCGCCGGCAGGTCGCGCCGCGCCAACAGCCCACCGTGGATTTTCGGATGTAGTGTCTTGACGCGGCCATCGAGCATTTCCGGAAAACCGGTGTGGTCGGCGACTTCGGTGACAGCAATGCCATTGTCGGCGAGCAGTTTGGCGGTGCCGCCGGTCGAGAGGATGCGGATGTTGCGGGCGGCGAGGCCGCGGGCGAGTTCAAGCAGTCCGGCTTTGTCGGAAACGCTGATCAGGGCCTGGCGAATCGGTGTGGTCATGTGGGCGTGCCGGGAAATTGGGATGTCGGATGGGCTGGCTGGTCAGGCTTGACACTGTGGCGCTGACAGGCAGCCCCTATATTGCGGCGCGTGGCCATGGCGCGGATGCGTAAACCCCGCGGCGCGCGTTACAGCTTGATCTTCAACGTCTGCATCTTCTTGCGCAGGGTGTTGCGGTTGATGCCCAGCATTTGCGCTGCGATGGTCTGGTTGCCTTCGGCGCGATCGAGCACCACTTCGAGCAGCGGGCGCTCGACGTTGCGGATGACCATGTCATAGACCGAGCGTGGCTTCTCGCCGTCGAGGTCGCGGAAGTATTTCTCGAGTGAGCGGCGGACGGTGTCCGCAATCTCGTTGCCTTGGCGGGCCGTGCTCATGCTGCCAGTTCCATTGGGGCTTCCTCCTCGATGTACCGCAGCCGCCGGTCGTTGCCCGCGAGTTCCTCGAAGAAGCGATCCACCGCTTCGATTTGCTCCGTGCAACTCTCCAGTTGGTTCATGCGATGCCTGAAGCTCGCCGAACCGGCGAGCCCTTTCGTGTACCAGGAAATATGCTTGCGCGCGACCTTGACCCCGCGATCGAACCCGTAAAAACCGTACAGGTCATGCAGGTGTGCCAGCAGCACAGTGCGGATTTCAGCAACCAGTGGTGGCGGCAGCTTGTCGCCGGTCGCGAGGAAGTGTTCGATCTCGCGGAAGATCCACGGCCGCCCTTGCGCGGCGCGCCCAATCATGACGCCGTCTGCCCCCGTGTAGGCCAGCACATCGCGCGCCTCCTCCGGCGTGGTGATGTCGCCGTTGGCGATGATGGGTAGGCGGCTTGCCAATTTCACTTCGCGAATGGTGTCGTATTCGGCGTGTCCGGTGTAGCCGCAGGCGCGCGTGCGCCCGTGGATTGAAAGCAGCTGGATGCCAGCATCTTCGGCGATGCGTGCCACCGTCAGTGCATTCTTGTTCTGGCGGTCCCAGCCAGTGCGAAATTTCAGGGTGACCGGCACGTCCACCGCGCTGACCACGGCCTCGAGGATGCGCGCCACCAGGGGCTCGTCGCGCAGCAGCGCGGAGCCTGCTGCCGCGTTGCATACCTTTTTCGCCGGGCAACCCATGTTGATGTCGATTATTTGCGCGCCTTGGTCCACATTGAAGCGGGCCGCATCGGCCATCATTTTCGGGTCGGCGCCTGCGATCTGCACCGAGATTGGCGAGACCTCGCCATCGTGATTGGCGCGGCGGAGCGTCTTCTCGCTGCCCCACAGTAGCGAGTTCGACGCCACCATTTCGGAGACCGCGAGGCCGGCGCCGAACTGCTTGCACAATTGACGGAACGGACGATCGGTAACCCCGGCCATCGGTGCGACAAACAGATTGTTGCGTAGCTTATGCGTACCGATTTGCATTTCAAAAACGGGCGTGGTGATTGGCGTGGCGGTGGCGGGGGAGCAATTCTATACCTATTCGACACGCCGATGAAAAGCGTGGCGCCTAAAAAATAGGCTGCTAAAAATAGTTGTTGCCGGTGTCGCGCGAGGCGCCGAAAAGGAAGCATTGGGGCACGTTTGCGCAAATGATTTTTATCTCACGCGGTGTTGTCTTGGCGAGATTTTAGGCCGGCGAAGTGACGGGTGAAGTGCCGGAGGCAGGCGCAGAACAGGGGCGGCGCAGATGCGTGTGCGGACTCAGGGCAGGGCGCGAGCGCCGAATATCATTCGGCGCGAAAGGAAGCGACGCGCGGGCGGAACGGTGTCGAGGAAAGCCAGTGCTGCTCCGCGTATCGTCGAACTCAAGGGTAGGCGCAGCGAAAATGCCCCGATCAACCCGTCGGTCAGGCGCACGATGAGTTCGCGATCGAGCCGGCGCCGCGATGCGAACGCGCGCGCGAATGCCGCGCTGCCAAGGTCTTCCGGCGTTTCGTCCAGTGCGCGTATGCACGCTTCCGCGAGTTCCCACGCGTCGCGCAGCCCCAGGTTCAGGCCCTGTCCTGCGACCGGATGCAGCGTTTGTGACGCATTGCCGATGGTGACGATCCCGGCGCGTGCCTCTTGATCGTGCACGCGCAGAGACAGTGGGAACGCACTGCGCGGTCCGGCGGCGCGAAATTGCCCTGCGCGATCGCCAAACGCCTGTTGCAGCGAAGCGATAAAGGCTGTGTCGTCCATGCCCATCAGACGCTCCGCGTTCGCGGGGGGGGAGGTCCACACGAGTGCGTAACGATCCCTGTACGGCAATAGCGCCACAGGGCCGTCCAGTGTGAATCGCTCCCAGGCGCGATTGCCGTGTGATGGCTTGGTGTCGACTTCGCAGACCACGGCGCTTTGACGGTAATCCTTGATGCGTGTTTCGGGACTCTCCTCGCCCCCGTGACCCGAGCGACCGCCGTCGGCAATCACAAGCAGTCGCGTGTGGACGGATTTCGTGGCCAGGCGCGCTTCGATGCCCTCGGGCGAGGCGTTCCAGTCGAGCAGCCTGTCTTCGCGCACTGCGATGGCAGGCAAGTGGTCGGTCGTGGTGCGTTCGACCAGTTCGCGATAACTGACCACATGGCCAAGGGCGTCGATGCCGTGATCGGCCGCCGTGATCACGGTTCGGCCAAAGCCGCCGCGCTGCGACACTTGTATATGGTGTATGGGCGTCGCGGGGAGTCCTTGCCAGAGCCCGAGGCGCTCAAGGATGAGCCGGCTGCCATGGGAGAGGGCGATGGGGCGATCCGCGGCCGTGGAGCCGGCGCGCACCTGCAGCACGGAGAGTCCGTCGCCTGTGCTGCGACCCGTCAGGGGCGCGAGCGCGTGTACAAGCACCGAGCCGACCGGCCCGCCGCCTGCGATGACGATGTCGAATTTCTCCAACGGAGTGTCCTGATGCGTCTGCTGGGGTATTGCGTCAGGATTAAGCGCAGGCCTGCCCGACCAGGGCCTCGATGTCGGCCACCGATTTTGGCGTATCCCGAGTGATGACGTCGTACCCCGTCGCAGTGACGAGCACGTCGTCCTCGATGCGTATGCCGATATTCCAGAACGCCTCGGGGACCTTGTCACCGGGGCGGATGTAGCAGCCCGGCTCGACGGTGAGCATCATTCCCGGTTCGAGAGCGCGCCATTCGCCGGCGGTCTTATATTCGCCGGCGTCGTGCACATCCAGGCCCAACCAGTGCCCGGTGCGGTGCATGTAGAAGCGGCGGTAGTCCTCGGTCTCGATGACCTTGTCCAGCGTGCCCTCGCACAGGCCGAAGTCGATGAAGCCCTGGGCCAGTACCCTGACCGCTGCTTCGTGCGGCGCGTTCCAGTGCGCGCCGGGCGTGATGGCGGCGAAGGCGGCATCCTGCGATGCGAGCACGAGCTGGTAGGCATCCTTCTGCTGCGGCGAGAAGCGGCCGTTGACCGGCCAGGTGCGCGTCACGTCGGAGGCGTAGCCATCCAGTTCGCAGCCGGCGTCGATGAGCAGCAGATCGCCGTCAGCCAGCCGCTTGTCGTTGGCGCGGTAGTGCAGGATGCAGGCATTGGCGCCGCCGGCGACGATGGGCCAGTAGGCCGGAAATTGCGCGCCACGCCTGCGGAATTCGTACAAGAGTTCGGCTTCGATCTCGAATTCCATGCGCCCGGGCCGCGTGGCAGCCATGGCCTTCAGGTGTGCGGCGGCGGAAATGTCTGCAGCGCTGCGCATCGTCGCTATCTCGGATGCATCCTTGAACAGGCGCATTTCGTCGAGCACGGTGCGCACGTCGTGGATTTCGTTGGGCGCAGTGACGCCGGTGCGGCCCTGGGCGCGCACGCGGTTCAGCCAGCCCATGATGCGCGCATCCCAATCGACCTCGGCACCCGGGGCGTAGTAGAGCGCCGGCTGGTTGGCGAGCATCTTCGGCGCCATCTCGTCGAGGGTGTTGATGGAATAGGTCTCGTCGAAGCCGAATTCCGATTTCGCCGCCTCGGGTCCCCAGCGGAAACCCTCCCAGGTTTCGCGCTCGACATCCTTGTCGCGACAGAAAAGCACCGAGCGAGTTTCGCTGGCACCCGTCGCCCCCTCGCGCGTATGCAGGATGAGGACCGAGCCGGGTTCGGTGAATCCGGTGAGGTAATAGAAGTAGCTGTCGAAGCGGTACAGGTAATCGCTGTCGCGGTTGCGCATGCGCTCGGGTGCCGTGGGGATCACGGCGATGCCGTTCTTCATGTGACGCGCCAGTGCGGCGCGGCGTTCGGCAAATCGGGATGTGTCGGTCATGGCGTATTCCGGGGGCTGACGAATCGTGTGCCGCAAGTATGCCTTCGATTCGATGAGGAAGGTATGGCGGCGATGCAAGTGTTGCCGTTGCGTCGCGGGGTGATCGGGTTAGGTTGTGCCGTTCACCTGGTTCAGTAGGGCCAGCCGTTCAGGTGTCCCGACATCGTTCCATTCGCCGCGATGGTGCTCCCCGCCAACGCGATTCGCCGACATGGCTTTGCGCAACACTGGGGCCAGTGGCGCCTTGTGGCCGGGCGGGATACCCGAGAAGAGGCGTGGACTGTAGAGCCCGATGCCGGCAAAGGTGAGCATCGATGCGGGAGGGCCGTGTTCGCACACACGTCCGCCGGCCTCATCCAGGGAAAAATCGCCTTGCGGGTGGTGGTCGGGATTGGCGACCAGGACCAGGTGTGCGAGATCCTCGCCCAGCGGTCGCTCCGCAAGTCGCGTGAAATCGTAATTGCAGTACAGGTCGGCGTTGACCGCGAGGAACGGCGCCTCGCCCAGGAGGGGCAGGGCGTTTGCGATGCCGCCGGCAGTTTCAAGGGCTTCGCGTTCGGGCGAGTAGCGGATTGACACGCCCAGCCGATCGCCGTTGCCCAGTGCCGCGGTCAATTGGTTGCCCAGGTGCGCGTGGTTGATGACGAGTTCGGTGACGCCGGCGCGGGCCAATGCCGCGATTACCCACTCGATCAGCGGCCTGCCGCGGACGGCGAGGAGCGGCTTGGGGATGCGATCGGTCAGCGGGCGCATGCGCTCTCCGCGACCGGCAGCCAGAATCATGGCGCGTCGAACCTGGGTCAAAACGAGTATCCCGTCTGTTTTTCGACGGGACTCAGGACGTCGAGCAAGGCTGCGAGCGGACCCAGTTCGCGATAGCGCTGGCAGGTCTTGCGCAAATACGACATGACCAGCGGCTGGTCGTTCAGGTAAGCGTGCTTGCCGTCGCGATGGGCGAGGCGCGCGAAGATGCCGATGACCTTCAACTGGCGCTGCGCCCCCATCCACTCGAAATCGCGGTAGAACTCGGCAAAATCCGTTCGCACCGGCAGCCCGGCCGCACGCGCCGCTTCCCAGTAGCGGATGCACCAGTCGAGTACCTGCCGCTCTTCCCAGCCGATGTAGGCATCGCGCAGCAGCGACACCAGGTCATAGGTGATCGGCCCATGGACCGCATCCTGGAAATCCAGGATGCCCGGGTTGGGCGTCGCGACCATGAGGTTGCGGGAATGGTAGTCGCGATGGACGAAGACCTGCGGTTGGGCGAGGTTGTTGTCGAGAATCAGCGCGAATGCCGAATGCAGGGTCCGGGATTGCGCATCCGTGAGCGTCTTGCCGAGTTGCTTGCCGACATACCACTCGGGAAACAGCATCAATTCGCGCTCGAGCAGCGCCCGGTTGTACTCGGGGAGTACGCCGGGGTGACGGCCGCACTGGATCCTGACCAGCGCGACGATGGCATCCTGGTACAGCGCGGTTGCGCTGTCCGCATTCAGGGCGGTCAGGTAGGTGGTGTCACCGAGGTCGGAGAGCAACAGAAAGCCTTGCGACAGGTCCTGCGCCAGGACGACAGGAGCGTGAACCCCTGTCTCGACGAGAAGCTCCGCGATCCTTATGAAGGGGCGGCAATCTTCCTTGTCAGGCGGGGCGTCCATGATGACAAGTGAGTTCGCCCCGTTTAGCAGGCAGGTCGAGGGCGCCTTGGGCGTGGCGCGAAAATAGCGGCGGAAGCTTGCGTCGGCCGATGCGGGGTTCAGGGTGAAATTCTCGTCGCCGAGCTGCGCCGCAACCCAGTCGCGCAGTGACGCCATCCGAGCGGAGTCGCGATCAGATGCCGGGTCGGCGCTGTCATCGGCGACCGGTTGTCCGCCGCCCTTTGCATTGCTGGTACTGTTGATCTTGCCCCCGATGGCCCTGACTGTTGAGTGCTGCAATTTTAGCATCCGCCATCTTGTCCAAAGAGCGCCTGACGGATTCATCCTTAGGTGCCCGGTAGAGAATTCGCTTCCCGGTTCGCTTCCCGGTTCGCTGCCACGGGGCACTCGGTTATCATAGGGGGCCCGGTTTTCCGGGTCAGCGCGAGGGATTCAGCCTCGCGGCCGCAGTGGGGCGCATCAGGGACCCACGCGCCGCCGAGGCCTTGAACCGTCGCATTCATTCGTTATTCGAGTATTTCAAGAATCCCTTTGTCGCACACAGCCCCTGACCGATTGCTGGTTGCAGCCCTGGCAAGTATGCTGCTGGCGCCTGTTGCCACGCGCGCCGCCGATGACCGGGGCACAAAGCTCCCCGTTGAGGTGACTGCCGATCGCATCGAGGGCACCAACGACAAGGAAGTGACCGCCAGCGGCAAGGCGGAGCTGCGCCGGGGTGATGTCAGCATCGGCGCCGATGAGCTGAGATTCACCAATGAGAACGAAGAAGTCACGGCCAAGGGCAACGTGCGCATCGAGCGCCGCGGCGACGTGATGACCGGCCCTTCGCTGCGTTACCGCATGCCGGATGCGACCGGGGCCATCGAAAAGCCGGAC
Source organism: Betaproteobacteria bacterium (assembly GCA_947476535.1). Taxonomy (GTDB): domain Bacteria; phylum Pseudomonadota; class Gammaproteobacteria; order Burkholderiales; family SG8-39; genus CAIYPG01. The sequence goes on along the minus strand of CANJRC010000016.1, from coordinate 5,421 downwards.
TATTCGCTGGCGCCCAGGCAGCGCAACAATTCTGCCCCGACCGGGGCCCGGGGCAGCGCCGCCGAGATCGAACTGCAAGGCGAGGACCGCTACCACCTCGTCGACGCGACCTTTACGACCTGCAAGCCTGACAACAACGGCTGGTATGCCCAGGTCGGTGAGCTCGACCTCGATTACACGCGCCAGGTCGGCGTGGCCAGGAATGCCACGATCCACCTGCTCGACACGCCCATCCTGTACCTGCCTTACCTGACGTTCGCCCTGAACAATGAGCGCAAGTCGGGCGTGTTGCCGCCGAGCTTTGGTAGTTCGGACAAGAGCGGCCCGGAATTCACCGTTCCTTATTATTTCAACCTGGCGCCCAATCGCGACCTGACCATGGCGGCTCGCTACATGGAAAAGCGCGGGCTGCAGCTGAACGGGCAGTTTCGCTACCTGGAAAAGAATTTTGGCGGTGAATTGCGGTTCGAGGAGCTGCCCGACGACAGGGTGCTGCGCACAAATCGTTCTGCACTGACCGTGAACCACACGTATGCCGACGGCAAGATGTTTGGCTCGCTGAACATCAACAAGGTCAGCGACAACAACTATTTCCGTGACCTGACGAGCCGCATCAACCTGACCTCGCAGACCAACCTCAGTCGCGAAGGGCTGGTCGGCTATTCGGACAGTTGGTGGGGAACCGGCGTGTATACCACCACGGCGCGCGTGCAGCAGTTCCAGACCCTGCAGGACCCCAATGCGCCCGTACTGCCTCCCTATGGTCGCGCGCCGCAGCTGGCGCTATCGGCCGTGCGGCAGGACGTGGGGGGGCTTGATCTCAATGTCGCGGGCGAATACGTGGATTTTTCGCACCCCACGCAGATACTCGGGCGCCGCACCACGTTCTATCCGAGCGTGACGATGCCCTTGCTCTCGCCGGGGTGGTTCGTCACCCCGAAGCTGGGGTTGCACAGCACCCGCTATGGCCTCGAGCGTGAACCCGTCGGCACTGCACCCACGGCGTCCCGCACGCTGCCGATCTTCAGCCTTGACAGCGGGATGACGTTTGAGCGGCGGACCAGCGTGAATTCGAACGATTTCGTGCAGACGCTGGAGCCGCGGGCCTACTACCTGCGCATTCCCTACAAGAACCAGAACCAGATCCCGCTCTTCGATACCGCGCTTGCCGACTTCAATTACGCTCAGATCTTCTCGGAGAACAGCTTCGTCGGCGGCGACCGCATCAATGACGCCAACCAGCTGACAGTGGCGATGACCTCCCGCCTGCTGGCCGCCAGCAGCGGGCAGGAAGCCGTCAAGGCGACCATCGGGCAGCGCTACTATTTCAAGGACCAGCAGGTCACGCTCAATCCCGGGGATACGCAGCGCGTCAATCACTCCTCGAACTGGCTGGCGGTGCTGTCCGGCCCCATTGCGCCCAAATGGACGGCTGAGTCGGCGCTGGAGTACAACGCCCGAGATCGCAGCGCCGACCGCATGACGGTGTCTGCGCGCTACAAGCCCGAGCAGTTCAAGGTGCTCAACCTGTCGTACCGCTACCTGCGCGACCAGATCGGCCAGGTCGATCTGTCCGCCCAGTGGCCCCTGGGCGCGAAGTTCAGCGGCGTGGCGCGCTACAATTTTTCCTACCGCGACGGGCGCGCCGTGGAGGCGCTTGGCGGGCTCGAGTACGATGGCGATTGCTGGGTTGGGCGCTTTGTGGCCCAGCGGTTCGCGACCGCTGCGGGCCAGACCACCAATGCCGTATTCCTGCAGGTTGAGCTGAACGGCTTTTCCCGCATCGGCACCAATCCGCTTGAGACGCTGAAGCGCAATATTCCCGGTTACTCCCGGCTCAACCAGGTCATGCCGTCGGCCAATCAAACCACGGACTTCTTTGATTGAGCCCCCGAGAACCGACCCCCCGGAACCAGAATTCATGCACAGACCCATTGCCCTAATGTTGCGCGCGGCGCTCGGCGTTGCCCTCGCGTCGGTGGCCGCGCTCGCGCTTGCACAGTCGGCGCCCAGTCGAACGCGCATCCAGCTGGTCGACCGCATCATTGCCGTGGTCAACCAGGAGGTGATTACGCAATTCGAGTTGAGTGCACGCATGCAGCGGGTCACGCGCGAGCTGCAGCAGCGCAACACGCCGCTGCCGGATCGCGAGGTGCTCGAGCGCCAACTGGTCGAGCGCATGATAACCGAGCGGGTACAGCTGCAGCGCGCCACCGAGCTGGGTTTGCGTGTCGATGACCAGCAGCTCGACCAGACTGTTGCGCGAGTCGCCGAAAACAACAAGATGTCGGTCGAGCAATTCGAGTCGGCGCTGGCGAGAGACGGGATCCCCATTCAGAAATTCCGTGAGGAACTGCGCAGCGAGATCGTCATCTCGCGCCTGCGCGATCGCGAGGTGGATAACCGGATCAGCATCTCGGAAAACGAGGTCGATCTGTATATCACGGAACAGGCGGACAGCAAGGAAACCGCATCGGAGTACGAGTTGTCGCACATCGTTCTTCGCGTGCCGGAGCAGGCGAGCCCTGAACAGGCGGAGCGGCAGCGCGGCCGCGCCGAAGAGGTCGTCAAGCGCTCGCGCGCAGGGGCGGATTTCGGGCAAATGTCGGCGGCCTATTCGGATGCGCCCGAAGCCATGACCGGGGGTGAAATGGGCTGGCGCGAACGCGACCGTATCCCGGACCTGTACCTGAACGCCCTGAGCAAGATGCGCCCAGGTGAGGTTAGCGAGGTATTGCGCAGCCCGGCTGGGTTTCACGTACTGAAGCTCACCAACCTGCGCGGCTCCGGCGCTCCCCTGATGATCGAACAGACGCGTGCGCGCCATATCCTGCTTCGCGTCGGTGAGTCGACTTCGGAGGCCGAGGCCACGCGGAAATTGCAAAACCTGCGCGAGCGCATCGTCAACGGCGTCAATTTTGGCGAGATCGCCAAGCTCAATTCGGATGACGGATCAGCGGGAAATGGCGGCGAGCTGGGTTGGTTGTACCCAGGAGACACTGTGCCCGAATTCGAGCGCGCCATGAACGAATTGAAGGTCGGCGAAATCACCCAGCCGATCAAGAGCCCGTTTGGAATGCACCTGATCCAGGTGCTCGAGCGACGGACCGCGGACATGTCCTCCGACCGCAAGCGCCTTGACGCACGCCGTGTGCTGCGGGACAAGAAAAGCGATGAGGCGTATCAGGAATGGTTGCGCCAGTTGCGTGATCGCGCGTATGTGGAGTTGCGGCTGGAAGATCGCTGACGAGCGTGGCCATGGCAGATCGGCACGCCGACAATTTGCAGTCGCCTCCCGCCACCTCCTCTGGGCGCAATGCGTTGCCGTTGATCGCGGTGACCACCGGGGAGCCGGCTGGCATCGGTCCTGAAATCTGCATGGCGGCGGCCGCAGTCGGCGGCATTCCCGCCCGCCTCGTGTTCATCGGCGATCGCGAATTGCTCGCCTCACGCGCAACCCTGTCCGGGGGGGCGCGCTCCATCCGTGACTATGGTCGTCAAGCCAAGACAGCCCCGGGTGACGTCGAAGTCCTGCATTGCCCGCTCAAGGGCGACAGTCGTCCCGGCCAACTGGATCCGGCCAATGCGCGCTACGTGCTCGACACCATTGATCGCGCTATCGCCGGTTGCGCGAGCGGCGAGTTCGCCGCCATGGTCACCGCGCCGGTGAGCAAGGCGGTGATCAACGATGCGGGCATCGGGTTTACCGGGCACACCGAATACCTCGCTGCGCAAACGCACACCGGCGCGGTGGTGATGATGCTGGTGGGTGGCGGCCTGCGCGTGGCCTTGGCCACCACGCACCTGTCGCTTGCCGATGTGCCGGGCGCAGTCACGCGTGAAGGGCTCGACGTGACGTTGCGCATCATCGTGCGCGAGCTTCGCGAACGATTCGGCATTACCGCGCCACGGGTGCTGGTTGCGGGACTCAACCCGCATGCCGGGGAGGGCGGGCATCTCGGGCGCGAGGAGATCGAGGTGATCGCCCCGGCCATCGCGCGCCTGCGCGCCGAAGGCCTCGAGGTCGAAGGGCCGATTCCGGCAGATACGGTGTTCGTGCCGGCGCGCATGGCGGCGGCGGACTGCGTTCTCGCCATGTACCACGACCAGGGCCTGCCCGTGCTCAAGTATGCGAGCTTCGGCGGCGGCGTCAACGTGACCCTAGGCCTGCCTTTCATCCGCACCTCCGTCGATCACGGCACGGCGCTGGACCTCGCTGGCAGCGGGCGCGCAGATGCCGGCAGCCTTGTCGCCGCTGTGAAGCTCGCTTGCGAGCTGGCTGAGCGCCGGATAGTTCAGTGAGTTCGTTCACGCATCGGCGACGGAGCCTACGGACCGATGGGTCATAGACCACGCAAGCGCTTCGGGCAGAACTTTCTCGTCGACCGCACGATTGCCCGGCGCATTGTCGATGCGGTGAACCCCCAGCCTGCAGACCACATCGTCGAGATTGGGCCCGGGGAGGGCGCGATCACGGCGCTGTTCCTTGAGCGCATTTCCCATCTGGCCGCAGTGGAAATCGATCGCGACCTCGCCGCCGAACTCAGATCGCGTTTTAATCCAGCCCAGCTCACTTTGTGCGAGGGAGATGCCCTGCAGTTCGACTTTGCCAGCCTGAGCACGCAACTGCACGGGCCACTCCGGGTGGTTGGCAACCTCCCTTACAACATCTCGACGCCGCTCTTGTTTCACCTGGCGGAATTCGCCGCCCACTGCGTGGACCTGCACTTCATGCTGCAGCAGGAAGTCGTGGCGCGCATGGTGGCCACGCCCTCGAGCCCTGAATATGGGCGGCTGTCGGTCATGCTGCAGGTCCGTTATGCCATGGAGCGCCTTTTTGGCGTCCCCCCTGAGTCATTTCGTCCCGTGCCCAAGGTGCAGTCCGCGGTGGTGCGCCTGCGCCCGCTGACGCTCGCCGAGCGCACGGCGCTGGGGGTGCCTCGCGATGCGGCGGTGTTCGCGAGCGTGGTGAATGCGGCGTTTTCCATGCGTCGCAAGACGCTGCGCAATGCACTGGCCTCGATGATTGATGCGCCGGCGATGGAGCGGCTGGGCGTCGACCCGGGGCTGCGCCCGGAGAACCTGTCGGTGAAGGACTATGCGGTGATTGCGGATGCGGTGGCGGGGTGTGGGTGAGTTGTTTTGCCTTAGGGCTAGGGTTTCGCCTGTTGGCGAGTGACTTTCTTTTGCTTCGCCAAAAGAAAGTCACCAAAGAAAAGGCGACCCCGGAGGTGACGGTTTCAGTGCTGCGCACTGAAACTGCCCTGCGATGCTCGTCAGCGCTGGCGGCTGCGGAACTCGGTCGCCAAAACCAAAAAGCGGCTCCCTCAGACAGTCCTCGCCGAAACCCCAGAGCTGCCTGCGCTTCTCGGCGTCCCCAACGGGGCCCCACCCCGAACCCATCCTCTGTGGATAAATACT
>CANJRC010000015.1 GCA_947476535.1 Betaproteobacteria bacterium | reverse complement strand
GCCCACCCAGGTGCGAGCCTGGAACCCGGGGATGGTCTGCGCCAGCGCCGGCACGCCCGGCGCAAACTGGGAAGGTTCGGGGCTCGTCACCGCCAGTGCACGCAGGCGGCCGTTCTGGACGAAGCCCATGACATTGGCCGACAGATTCGAGAACATCACCTGTAGCTGGCCGCCCACCAGGTCGTTCAGTGCCGGGGCATCCCCTTTGTAGGGAATGTGGGTCATCTGCGTGCCGGTTGCCAGTTTGAACATCTCGGCCACCAGGTGCGCAGAGCTGCCCGGTCCAGCACTGCCGAAGGCGTACTTGTCAGGCGATTCCTTCAGGAGGCGCGTCAGTTCGGCCACCGACTGTGCCGGCACCGACGGGTGGACGACCAGGATGGTCGGGTAGCTTGCCAGGAGCGTGATGGGTGCGAAGTCCGCTACGGCATCGTACGGTAGTTTTGAATACAGGCTGACGTTGATGGCGTGCGTGCCGATCGAACCGACCCCGAGGGTGTAGCCGTCAGCCGGGGACTTGGCGATCAACTCCGTGCCGACGATGCCGCCCGCGCCGGCGCGGTTCTCGACCAGTACCGGCTGGCGCCAGCCCTCGGAGAGGTTCTGAGCCACCAGCCGCAGCATGATGTCGGATGGCCCGCCAGGGGCGAAGGGCAGGATGAATTTCACCGGCTTGGACGGGAAGACGGCAGGCGACTCCTGTGCCGCTGTGTGCGACGGCAAGAGCAGCGCCAGCGTCTGAACCACGATGGCCAGTGCTGTTGCCCCTATTGACCAAGCGGAGCCGGTTCTATTCATTTGCATGTGGTGCACTCCTAGACCCTATTTGATCGCGCGGCCATTCTAGGGACGCCATCCGATGGCGCTCGAGATTTCTTCCGCGGTGTCCTTGACCAACCCTGCCCAAGCCGTTTTCATTCGTTCCGCAGGCGCCGATACCGACAGGCCGGCAACGAGCGCGCCGGTATCGTCGCGAATGCCGGCGCCGATGCAACGCACGCCCAGTTCGGCTTCCTCGGCATCCACCGCATAGCCCTGGCGTCGTATCTTTTCCAGTTCTCGCTCGAGCGCCGCGATGCTGGTGAGGCTGTTGCGCGTCTGCGCTGGCAGCTTGGTGCGCTCGGCGTAGGCGCGAAGCCCTGCGGCACCATCCTCCAACAGGAAAATCTTGCCGACCGCGGTAATGTGCAAAGGGGCACGTGCGCCAATGATGTTGACCACGCGCATGAGGGCGCGTCCGGCCGAAGTTCGCTCGACATAGACGATTTCATCGGCATGCCGAACCGACAGGTTCACTGCCTCGCCGATGGAGGAGTGCAGCCGGCGCATGCATGGCAGCGCCTGCTCGCGCACGCTGATGCGCGCCTTGACCAGGTTGCCCAGTTCAAGCAGGCGAATCCCCAGCCGGTAGCTGCCTTGTTCCACCCGCTCAACCATGCCGGCGCTGACCAGCGCCGCGAGGATGCGATGTGCCGTGGAGGGATGCAGCTTGGTAGCCTGCGACAAGGACTTCAGCGCCACCGTTTCCGAGTGGCGCGCTAGCTCATCTAGCAGCAAAGTCATGCGGCCAATGACCTGGATCGAATTTTTTGATTCGGGCTCGGGCATACGCGCTACCTGTCTGCGGCGATGGGATGGCGTCGATTCTACGCCGAGGGCCATCTGCTTGTAGATGGGGACTCGCCGCAGATCGGCCAAGCTTGGAGTGGCGGTCGCTGGATCAGCATTCGGACTGTGAGCACAGGCCGAATGCTACACTGGCATCTCTCGAGTCAACCCGTTCACGCGAGTAGGGCAGATGCGCGTAGGCCTCCTGGTCACTTGTCTGGTGGATATGATGCGGCCGAACATCGGCTTTGCCGCATTGACCCTCCTGGAATCGGCAGGCTGCACGGTGGTGGTTCCCGAGGGCCAGACCTGTTGCGGCCAGCCGGGCTGGAATTCGGGGGATCGCGCCGCGGCGAAGGCTCTGGCAGAGAAACTGATCGTGGAGTTCGAAGACTGCCCCTGGGTCGTGGCGCCGTCGGGGTCTTGCGCCGGGATGATACGCACGCACTATCCGCAGTTGTTCAGTGACAGTCCGGCGATGCTTGCGCGCGTGCGCGCCCTGTCCGAGCGCACCTACGAGCTCACCGATTTTCTGGTAAACATCGCGCGCGTTCGCAAGGTCCCCGGTACCTACGCCGGTTCGATCGCATACCATGACGCCTGCTCCGGTCTGCGCGAACTCGGTGTCAAGGCGCAGCCGCGGCAGTTGCTCGCCACGATGGCAGGCCTGACCCTGAAGGAAATGGCCGGCTGCGAAACCTGCTGCGGATTCGGCGGCACCTTCGCGGTCAAGTACAGCGACATCTCCACGCACATGGCCGATCGCAAGTGCGACAGCATTGTGTCCTCGGGTGTCGATGCCGTGGTGCTAGGCGACCTGGGTTGCATGCTCAACATCGAGGGGCGGCTGCGCAAGCGGGGCGATGCGACCCGGGTGCTACATGTGGCCGAAGTCCTCGCCGGCGATGCGCCCGGCAACAAGGCGAAGCGCTAGACATGAAACCCCAGTCGATCCATTTCCGGGCGCGCGCGGCCGACGCCATGGCCAACCCGGTGTTGCAGCAGAACCTCAGCCGGTTTGCCTCGGGCGGCCTGGGCAAGCTGCGGGCCGATGCGGTGGCCGATTTCGGGCCGCAGGCATTCGAGGAATTGCGCGAGGCCGCCAGGGCGATTCGGGAGCGTTCGCTGACCCATCTGGACGTGTGGATTGCGCGATTCGAGCGGGAAGCGTCGCGTCGCGGGGCCACCGTCCTGTTTGCCGAAACAGCAGAAGACGCCTGCGACCTGGTGCTGGAGATTTGCGCGGAGCACGGCATCAAGAAGGCGGTCAAATCCAAATCCATGCTGTCCGAGGAGGTCGGCCTCAACGAGGCGCTTTCCGCGGCGGGCGTGCAGCCGGTCGAGACGGATCTCGGCGAGTACATCATCCAGCTGGCGAGCGAGGCCCCGTCGCACATCATTGCACCGGCGGTGCACAAGAGCCGTGACGAAGTTTCTGACTTGTTCGCACAGCACCACGGCAAGCCGCGCAAGAGCGACATTCCGCAGATGACACGGGAAGCCCGCGAGGCGCTGCGCGCGCATTTCCTGAGCGGGGATCTGGGCATCTCGGGGGGGAACTTCCTCGTCGCCGAGACAGGTTCGGGCATCATCGTCACCAATGAAGGCAATGGACGCATGGTGACGACGCTGCCGCGCGTGCACGTGTGCATCACGGGCATCGAGAAGGTGATCCCGACGCTCGAAGACCTGTCGACGCTGCTGCGCATCCTGCCGCGCTCGGCCACCGGTCAGGCGATCTCCAATTACGCGAGTTTCTTCACTGGCGCGCGCGGGGAGGGCGATGCTGAGGGGCCTGAGCACATGGTCTTCATCCTCGTGGACGGCGGCCGCACCAACCTGATCGGCACCGAGCTGCAGGACATGCTGCGCTGCATCCGTTGCGGCGCCTGCATGAACCACTGCCCGGTGTATCGCACTGTGGGCGGGCATTCCTACGGCTGGGTCTACCCGGGACCGATGGGCGCGGTACTGACGCCGGCCTACGTCGGGCTGGAAAATGCCCTGGACCTGCCCCAGGCGGCCACGCTCTGCGGTGCCTGCTCGGTGGTGTGCCCGGTCAAGATCCCGTTGCCCGACCTGATGCGCACGTTGCGCGAACAGCAGGTTGATCGCGGTTTGCGCCCACGCACTGAGCGGCTGGGGCTCAAGCTCTGGTCATGGTTCGCGCAGCGCCCGAGGCTCTATGCCATCGCGACGCGCCTGGCGGTGTGGGCGATGGGCTGGCATGCCGACAAGAGCGGCATGATTTACTGGATGCCGTTTGCGTCGGGCTGGACGGGGTCGGGCAAGGCCGGTGAGGGGCGCTTCCTGCCGGCCCCAGCGGGCAGGACGTTCCGGGACCTTTACGCGCGGCGCAAGCGTGGCGGCTGATGCCAACCATTGGCCGGAAATCTATATCTGAATTGATATAGATAAAGACTGTAGATGCCTGATACGCCGGCATCTACAAAAAATAATGTTGACGAATTGAAGCGTGTCGCCGGGGCGGCCCGCGTCACAGCCAACGCGCGCGCCGGAAACGCCAGAACAGGTACACATCGATGATCACCATCACGGTGAGTGCGATCGGGTAGCCCCACACGGACTCGAGTTCCGGCATGTGCTTGAAGTTCATGCCGTAGATGCCGGCAATCATGGTGGGGATGGCCACCAGGGCGGCGTAGGCCGCGAGGCGCTTGGTGGTTTCGTTTTCGCTAGTGGTGATCAGCGCCAGGTTCACCGACATGGCGGTGACCACCATGTCGCGCTGCGAATCGATCGACTGGTTGAGTCGCACCAGGTGGTCGTAGACGTCGCGGAAGTACTCCTGCGTGCTGCTGCAGATGCCGGGCACCCGGCCGCCAAAGAGCTTGCTGGTAGCCTCCAGCAGCGGCGCGATGGCATGCTTGAGCACCATCAGTTTCTGCTTCAATCCATAGAGTTCCTCGACGTTGGTGCGGCCCGATGCGTTGGCGAACATGCGTTCCTCGATTGCCTCCAGCTCCGTTTCCAGGGCGTCCAGTTGCGGAAAGTAGCGGTCCACAACGGTGTCCATGAGTACATACAGCACGAAGGCCGAGCCTTCCTTCAGGAGGTGCGGCTCGCGCTCGCAGCGCGCGCGCACTTCGGCGAAGCCCTTGGACGTCCGGTTGCGCACCGTCAGCACGTAATTGGGGCCGACGAATACGTCCACTTCGCCCACGTGCAGGTCGCCATCCTTCAATTCGACGGTGTGCATGACGGCGAAGAGTGAGTCGCCGTATTCCTCGATCTTGGGGCGTTGGTGGCCATGGCGGGCATCCTCGACCGCTAGTTCATGCAGGTCGAATTCGTGCTGCATGACCAAGAGCTCGCCGGGGCCCGGATCGACCAGTGCAACCCAGACGAAGCACTCCGGACGATGGACATATTCATGGATCTCGTCCGGTTTGATGTCGGCGAGCTTGCGGCCTTCCTGGTACGCGGCGCAGTTGGCGAGCATGCGTGGTCCCTTCGCGCTGATTCAGAGGAAGTTTCCCGGATGTTATCCCCGGATGAGTGGCAATGACAACAATCGCGAGGGCGTGGGTGGCCTATCCGCTAAAATAGTGCCGTTTACCACAGACTCGCGATCAGGCCATAGATGGATACTTGGAAGCCCAGCGTCACCGTCGCCGCCGTGATCGAGCGCGAGGGCCGTTTCCTGCTGGTGGAGGAGCTCTCGGATGGTCGCCAGGTATTCAACCAGCCGGCCGGCCACTGGGAGCCTGGCGAAACCCTGGTCCAGGCCTGCGCGCGCGAAGCGCTCGAGGAGACGGCGCATGCCTTCACGCCGCAGCAAATCACGGGCATATACCGGTGGCATCACGCTCCATCCGGAACGAGCTTTCTGCGGTTTGTCTTTTGCGGCATTGCGGGTGCGCTCGATCCGGCCCGGTCGCTGGATCGCGAGATCATCCGCGCGGTATGGCTGACACTGGATGAAGTGCGAGCCCTGCAATCCCGTCATCGAAGCCCCATGGTGATGCGCTGCATCGAAGACTACATCGCCGGGCGGCGCTATCCGCTCGAACTCCTGACACATCTGGACTAGGGCAGCGATGAGCTTCGTCAACGCATCGGATGCCCGTGTTGTCGTAGGCATGTCCGGGGGGGTTGACTCCGCCGTGGCGGCGCTGCTGTTGAAACAGGCGGGCTATTCTGTCACCGGCCTTTTCATGAAGAACTGGGAGGATGACGACAACGACGAGTACTGCTCGACGCGGCAGGATCTCATCGACGTTGCTTCGGTGGCAGACATCATCGGCATTGACCTGGACGTGGTGAATTTCGCCGCCGAATACAAGGACCGCGTGTTCAGCGCATTCCTGCGCGAGTATGCGGCGGGTCGAACGCCGAACCCCGATGTGCTGTGCAATGCGGAAATCAAGTTCAAGGCGTTTCTTGATCACGCCCTCGCGCAGGGCGCAGCGTGCATCGCGACGGGGCACTATGCGGGCGTTCGCGAACGCGATGGCCGCTTCGAGCTGCTGCGGGCGGCTGATGGCAGCAAGGACCAGAGTTATTTCCTGCACCGACTCACGCAGGCGCAGCTCTCGCGCGCGATGTTTCCGCTCTCCGGGCTGAAGAAAACGGAAGTGCGGAGAATCGCCAGGGAGGCCGGGCTGCCAGTGCATGCGAAGAAGGACTCGACCGGCATCTGCTTCATCGGGGAGCGCCCCTTCCGCGAGTTCCTCAACCGGTACTTGCCGAAGACGCCCGGTGACATGCGCACGTCCGAGGGGCGGTGCGTTGGCAGACACATCGGACTGGCGTTCTACACCATCGGTCAGCGCAAGGGGATCGGGGTGGGCGGACAGCGCGGCTCGCCGGAGGGGGCGTGGTACGTAGCCGCCAAGGACATGGCGAAGAACGAGCTGATCGTCGTGCAGGGCCATGACCACCCGCTGCTGCTGCGCACGGAACTGGAGGCTGGGGATCTCGCCTGGGTGGCGGGCGCTGCACCTGAGATCCGGGAAGCTGGCGCACAAGACGCTGCGCATTTCGGCGCCAAAACACGCTATCGACAGTCTGATGCGCGATGCCGCATTAGCGCGCTCACCGGTGACGGCTTTGCATTGCAGTTCGAGCAGCCGCAGTGGGCGGTGACCCCGGGGCAGTCGGCAGTGCTGTATAGCGGTGAAGTGTGCCTGGGAGGCGGCGTAATCCGCTAGGCGCGATGCGCGGTGTCCGCGAAGGACGGGCGCTCATCGAGCTTGGCGAGCAGGCGGCCGAGATTGCCGAAGCGCTCGCGGATGGCCCGCTCCGGGACACGAAACTCCAGCCAACCTAGGCAGCAGCCCACGGCAATGTCGGCCAGCGTGAAGTCGTTTCCGGTGCACCATGTCTTGTTGCCCAGGTCGCGGTCCATGGCGGCCAGTCCGGCTTCCACCTTGCCCGATTGGCGCGTAATCCAGTCGGGGCTGCGCTGTGCCTCCGGGCGCTGGCCCTCATAGCGGATCAGCAACGAGGCGTCGAGCACCCCGTCGGCGAGGGCTTCCCAGCGCTTCACCTCGCTGCGCTCGCGGTTTTCCGCTGGAATCAAGCGATTGACGGGGGAGACGTTGTCGAGGAACTCCGCGATGACGCGCGAATCGTACAGGACGCGGCCATCGTCGAGTGCCAGCGCCGGAATCTTGCCCAGCGGGTTGTAGTCCGGGACGCGGCTGCCAGGGGCGTTGGGGAGGGCTTCCTCCAAAGCGCAGTCGATTTTCTTTTCTGCAAGGACGATCCGCACCTTGCGCAGGAACGGACTCAAATGTGAACCGATGAGCTTCATGGCACCTGGACTTGATATGGGGTGGCGCTGCAGGGGCGGCCGGGCGAGATCCAGTGCCGGGCACAGGGTGATGCTACGTGCAAATTGTAACATGCGACCTGTCGCGATCATCCTTGCGATCGCCGAGCGATGACATGATGGATGTGCTCGTGTCATGTCTTTTTCAACCGGGTCTTATTGGAGGCGGCCGGTATTGCGCGTGGTAAGATTTCTCGTCGCCGGCTGCATGCATTTATGAGGGCGGCTGCGAACTCTTGCTCTCATCGTTCAGGTGCCTCGTGGGTCATCCTGAAGTCGCTACTCTTACTGTGATGAATCTCACATGACACTCAGTTCACTTAGCGCCGTATCGCCGCTGGACGGACGCTATGCATCCCAAGCGGATGCCTTGCGGCCGTTCTTCAGCGAGTTCGGGCTCATCCGGCACCGGGTGCGCGTTGAAATCGAGTGGCTCATTGCCCTCGCGGCGGAGCCGGCGCTGCCCGAAATCGGGCCGTTTTCAACCGTGACGGTTGCCTCATTGAGGCGGCTGGCGGCCGACTTTTCCGAGGCTCACGGCACGCGCGTCAAAGCCATCGAGTCGGAGACCAACCACGATGTCAAGGCCATCGAGTACTGGCTGAAGGAGCAGGTGCGCGAAAATCCCGAGGCCTTGAAGGCGGTGGAGTTCATTCACTTTGCGTGCACCTCGGAGGACATCAACAATCTGGCCTATGCGCTGGCGGTCGAGGGGGCGCGCCGCGATGTGCTGCTACCCGCCTTCGACAATGTTGTTTCGCAGTTACGCAGCATGGCCCATGCCAATGCCGGGATCGCCATGCTCTCTAGGACGCACGGCCAGGCGGCGACACCGACCACGCTTGGCAAGGAAATCGCCAATGTCGTTGCGCGGCTCGATCGAGCGAGTGCGACGATGGCGCGCGTAGGCATGCCGGGAAAGATCAACGGCGCGGTGGGCAATTACAACGCGCACCTGGCGGCCTATCCGGATTTCGACTGGGAGTCATTTGCGCAGGGCTTTGTCGAATCGCTCGGCCTGGAATGGAATGCCTACACGACGCAGATCGAGCCGCATGACGGGTTGGCCGAATTTCTCGATGCGGTGGCTCGGGCCAATACGGTCGTGCTCGATCTGGATCGCGACCTGTGGGGCTATATTTCGCTGGGATATTTCCGCCAGCGCGTGAAGGCCGGGGAAGTCGGCTCTTCGACCATGCCACACAAGGTGAACCCGATCGATTTCGAGAACTCGGAAGGCAATCTCGGTGTGGCCAATGCGCTGCTGCGGTTCCTCGCCGACAAATTGCCGGTGTCGCGCTGGCAGCGCGACTTGTCGGATTCGACGGCCTTGCGCAATGTCGGCGTGGCACTCGGACATTCTTTGCTGGCATGGAAATCCTGCCTGCGCGGGCTTGGAAAACTGGAGGTGGATGCTGCGCGGATGGCCGACGAACTGGACGCCAACTGGGAGGTGCTTGGCGAGGCGATCCAGACCGTCATGCGCCGGCATGGACTGCCCAATCCCTATGAGCAGTTGAAGGAACTGACGCGGGGCAAGCGGCTCAACGCCGAAGCCTTGCGCACGTTCATCGCAGGGCTGGCGCTTCCCGAGGCTGAGCGCAAGCGCCTGCTTGCGCTGACGCCGGATACATACATCGGCAAGGCCGAGGAGCTGGCGCGAAAGATTTGAGCGACGCGCTGCCGGCCTACTTGTCCTCGGGAATTGCTGGCACCGAGCGCATGTAGGCGATCATTGAGGAGAGATCCTCTGCCGTCAGTTTGCTGGTAGTGTTGCGGATGACTTCCATCATGGTGGAGTTTGCCGAGTCGAAGTCGGGTGTCATTCCGGTAGACAGGAACTCCCTCATCTCGGCATCGTTCCATTTCTTCGTTCGTGTCGGCGTAATATTTGGAATGGGCTTTCCTTCCGGTCCGGCCTTGGTGCCGCTAAGCAGCCGGTCACGGTTAGGCCCGCCGAGGAAGTTTCGCGGCGTGTGGCATTCCCCGCAATGCCCCAGCACGCTTACGAGATAGGCGCCGCGGCTCAGTTGCGGCGTCTGCTTTGCGTCGGTGATGAATGTGCCCGGACGGAAAAACAACCATTTCCAACCGAGGACTAAGAAACGCCAGCCAAACGGGAAGCGCAATTCATGGGCCCGGCTAGGCTGTGCGTTGGGCGGCAGGGAGCGCAGGTAGGCCCACAGGTCGCGCAGGTCGGCATCGGACATCTGCGAAAACGAGGCGTAAGGAAAGGCCGGGAAGTAGTGCGCACCATCCGGTCTCTCTCCCAGGCGCACAGCGCGTACGAGGTCAGCCTCGGCCCATCGACCGATCCCGGCATCGGGGTGAGGCGTGATGTTGGGGCCATAGAATGTGCCGAATGGCGTCTTGAGGGCGCGCCCGCCGGCATAAGACACGGCGTCCTTAGTTTCGGCAGTATGGCATCCGATGCAGCCGGCAGCATTAGCGACGTAAAGGCCGCGCTTCGGGTCGCCTTGGGCAATGACCGCAGTGCCGGACAACAGGAGGACGAGCATTGCCGACCACAACAGTCGAAGTGAGGGGGCACGAGCGATGAGGCGTTGCGGGGCAATGGTGATCATGACCTGCGCAGAGTCCAAAGAGGGGGGGGGGATATTCGCTGGCAATCAATTCTAACGGAGGCGGAGTCGGTTGATTACTAGCGGCGGAAATGAAAAACCCCGCGGTGCGGGGTTTTTTTTCAGGCCTAGCGCGGAGAATTTACTGTTTGGCACGGAATCCATCATGGCAGGCGATGCACGTTTTCAGCGTGTCACCAAAGGCAGTCTTGACCGATGCCTCATTACCGCTCTTGGTTGCTGCGACGAACTTTCCAATCGAAATCTCGGCGGCGTCTGCCGCCGCTTTGAACTTCGCGGCGTCCTTGTAGACTTCCGGCAGCGCGGCGCTCTTGATTTCCGCAGTCGCCGGCGTAAATCCATCCCATGGCATCTTGCTCAGAACCTCGAGATATCCGGCGTTACGGGCAAAGATTGCAGCGTCATAAGGTGCTTTCCCCTGCGCCATCGGGCCGAGTGAGAAAAAGTACTTGCCCATCAACGTCATTGCCGACTGGCGCTGCTTGACCAATGTTTCCGGCTTTGCCTGCGCAAATGCGCCCAGCGAGTAACCCATGCCGATTGCAAGGGACAGTCCGGCTGCTAGAAGCTGCTTCCTCATTCCATTCTCCTATTCTAAAATCGGTCGATCATGGCGAATTCCATGCGGTTTGGTCCACATGCCCGGGATAACAGGACAAATCCTTAACTTATTCCACGTCCGGTGCAAAAAGAGCGGGGGCCCCAGCGGGTCGCCAGGGTGGCGCAATTCAAACGACCACCTCCTCTTTCCGGTCCTTGACCGACTTGACCAGGTCCTCGCGCTTTACACCCAGCCAGCGGACCAGCGGCGCCATGACCAGGACCGAAGAATAAATCCCGAACAGGATGCCGATGGTGAGAGCGAGGGAAAAATAATGCAGCGCCGTCCCACCGAAGATCAGCATGGCAGTGACCATGAGCTGGGTGGAGCCGTGGGTGATGATGGCTGACTACCACTCAGTGTGACCTTGATGTCATCCGCTGTTGCTGGGGAAGCGGCCAGTGACAGGCCGGTAGCAAGTAAGAGCGCGAGCACTGCAGATGATAAGTGTTTTCTCATGCGAATCTCCTGAAATGAGGGCAACACCGAAATTCGGTGTCGTGTCCAGACACTGGGGAAAGCAGATGTTTGTTCCATCAACTCGCACACTATTTGGGTTGCAGTCCTGTCAAAAGCCGGTGCAGGCCCGCTTAGGAGCACCCGGCATAAGGGGCGCGCACAACAGCGGGTATCTTGGCAATGACCGGTGGGTATCTCTACGCTTAAAAGGTACCTTGACCGGAATAACGAAGTTTCTAAAGTCTTGAGTGCACCACTCAGTAAAACTTGATGTTTGCAGCGGGTGACGTCAGTATCGCGTTCGTTGTCCATTATGTGAATACAGGGTTGTGCCCATTGGACGCGCATCCACACTGTAGTTTGTGGGGAGATTTTCTGGAAATTGTGTCTGCGGCTTATGTGCCCCGGCTCCGGTTGGGAGAAAGGCATCGTTGCCCCGACCTGCATTGCTACCGTCCGCCGCGTCCACCGCGGCAGAGTTAGGGAAGGTCTGCATAAGTCATCGACAAGCGATGCCATGCGTTAAATGTGGATGAAACAAATAACACTCGGTACTGCTGGATTTGAATTGGTCACCAAGGGCCTGATGCTCAAGGCCCTTGGTGGTGGATGCCACGCTGTTTGCGCTGAGTAACTCGTGGATGGCTCTGCGCCAAATCATCGAGGGGGGCGTGGGATGAGTGCATCCGCAGCAAGGGCCAACGCTCGAAGGAGGCCTGAAAAGGCCTCCGACAAAGCCGCCTATGCGCAGAAACTCCCTGAAAATTCATCTTGACCCTTGTTAAACCAACAAGGGTCACTCAACTCCCGCTTCGGCGGACGTTGTGCAGACCTTCCCTAGACTACCGCTTCCTCTTTCCGGTCCTTGACCGGCTTGACCAGGTCCTCGCGCTTGACGCCCAGCCAGCGCACCAGTGGCGCCATGACCAGTACTGAGGAATAGATCCCGAACAGGATGCCGATGGTGAGGGCCAGCGCGAAGTAGTGGAGCGCAGCGCCGCCGAAGATGAGCATGGCCGTCACCATGAGCTGGGTGGAGCCGTGGGTGATGATTGTGCGCGACATGGTGCGGGTGATGGCGTTGTCGATGATTTCGGTCACGCCGGCCTTGCGCATCTTGCGAAAGTTCTCCCGGATCCGGTCCGCGACCACCACCGACTCATTGACGGAGTAGCCCAGCACCGCGAGCACAGCGGCCAGAACCGGTAGCGAAAACTCCCACTGGAACAGGGCGAAGAATCCCAGGATGATCACCACGTCGTGCAGGTTGGCGATGAGGGCGGCGACCCCGAACTTCCATTCGAAGCGCATGGCCAGATAGAGCACAATTCCCAGCGATGTGATCAGCAGGGCAAGCGCACCGTTTTCCGCCAGTTCGCGCCCAACCTGCGGTCCCACGAACTCGACGCGCTGCTGCTTGGCACTCGCGTCCTTGGCGCTCAAAACCTTCATGACACTTTCCGACAACGCTGCGCTGGATTGGCCTTCCTTCAGGGGCAAGCGCACCAGGATATCGCGCGAGGAGCCAAAATTCTGCACCGAAAAATCCGTGTATCCATTCTGCTCCAGCGTCTTGCGGATGCCGTCCACGTCGGCGGCGTGGTCGTAATTCACCTCGATGACCGTGCCCCCAGTGAACTCGATGGAGAAGTGCAGGCCTTTGACTGCGAGCAGCGCCACCGCGATGAGGAAAGTCAGGGCAGAGATGATGTTGAAAACCAGCGCATGCCGCATGAACGGGATGTCACGGCGAATCTTGAAAAACTCCATGCTTAGCGCTCCAATCTGTAGGCGACGATTACTTCCATGATGTGTTCCCGATGGCGATGCGCTCGAGCTTGCGTCGCGAACCATAGACCAGATTGACGATGCTGCGGCTCACCACGACCGAGGAAAAGATCGAGGTGAGAATGCCCAGGCAGTGAACGACCGCAAATCCGCGCACCGGCCCCGAGCCGAAGATCAGCAGCGCAAGCCCGGCGATCATGGTGGTGACGTTGGAGTCCAGAATGGTGCCGAAAGCGCGCTCGTAGCCAGCGGCGATGGCCGCCTGCGGGCTGATGCCGTTGCGCAATTCTTCGCGAATGCGCTCGTTGATGAGCACGTTGGCGTCGATCGCCATGCCTAGGGTCAGTGCAATGGCTGCGATGCCCGGCAGCGTGAGGGTGGCTTGCAGCAGCGATAACAGGGCGATCAGGAACAGCAGGTTTGCAACCAGTGCCAGGGCCGAAATGACGCCAAACAAGGTGTAGTAGACGATGATGAACAGCGACAGGGCAGTGAAGCCGTACACCGTCGACTCGAAGCCCTTGCGGATGTTGTCGGCGCCAAGCGACGGGCCCACGGTGCGCTCCTCGATGATGTCCATGGGGGCCGCCAGCGACCCTGCGCGAAGCAGCAGCGCGGTGTCGTTGGCCTCGACCGTGGTCATGCGTCCGCTGATCTGTACGCGCCCGCCGCCGATTTCAGTGCGAATGACGGGGGCGGTGATGACCTCGCCCTTGCCTTTCTCGATGAGCAGGATCGCCATGCGCTTACCGACGTTCTCGCGGGTCACGTCCTTGAATATGCGCGCGCCCGTGGCATCCAGCGTCAGGTGGACCGCGGCCTCCTGGGTCTGGTTGTCGAATCCTGGCTGGGCGTCGGTGAGCCGGTCGCCGGTCAACACGACCTGTTTCTTCACCAGCAGGGGCTGGCCATTGCGCTCGACATAGAACTCGTCGCCGAATGGCACCTGCCCGGCTTGCGCCGCCATCAACGCCGCCGCATTCATGTTGTCTTCGTCGAGGAGGCGAATCTCCAGGGTAGCGGTGCGCCCCAGGATTTCCTTGGCCTTGGCCGTATCCTGGACGCCAGGCAATTGCACCACCACCCGGTCGGCACCCTGCTGCTGGATGATCGGCTCGGCAACCCCCAGTTCATTAATCCGGTTGTGCAAGGTCTGGATGTTCTGGCGCAGCGCAAACTCCTGGGTGCGCTTTAGCGCTTCCGGTCGCATGCTGGCAACGATGCGCAGGTCATCGCCGGCACCGGTGTCGGTGAGCGCGAGATCGGGCAGAAATTCGACGATCACCTTGCGCGCGCGGTCCTGCGCATCCGCGTCGCGGAACCGGATTGCAATGTTCGAACCTTCGCGTGAAATGCCGTTGTGCCGAATACTCTTGTCGCGCAGCGAGGTGCGCACATCGCCCGCAATGCTGTCCATGCGCTTGGCGAGTGCGGCCTTCATGTCCACCTGAAGCAGGAAGTGCACGCCCCCACGCAGATCGAGGCCCAGGTACATGGGCAGCGCCCGAATCGCATTCAGCCATGCGGGCGAGGACGAAAGTAGGTTCAGCGCAACCGTGTATGAAGGATTTTGCGGATCAGGGTTCAGGGCTGCGCTGATCACGTCCTTGGCCTTGAGTTGCGTGTCGGTGTCGGCAAGCCGGATGCGCAGGCTGGTCAGGTCGAGATAGACCCCAGTGGGGGCGATTTGCTTGTCCTTCATTGCGTTTTCGACGCGAGACAGCACGCCGTTGTCCACCTTGATCGTGGCACGCGCAGAAGAAACCTGCACCGCTGGCGCCTCTCCGAAAAAATTGGGCAAGGTGTAGAGCGCGCCAAGCAACACGGCAACGGCGACGGTGATGTAGACCCAGATGGGGTATCGGTTCATTATTAGCCAGTCAGCGCAATGGTTTGGGGCGGCAGATCTTGCTCAACAGGAAGGCCGCATAGCTGCGAGCCTGTCGTGCGCGGTCGTAGCGGCGGTCAGGCCAGGCTCTTGAGCGTGCCCTTGGGCAGAAGGATTTGAGCCGAGGCCTTCTGGATATTGATTTCAGTGCCTTCGGCGATTTCCAGCGTGATATAGGCGTCGCTCACCTTGGTGATGCGCCCGAGGAGGCCTCCGGCGGCGATGACTTCGTCACCTTTTTGCAGTGCCTCCACCATTGACTTCTGTTCTTTCTGGCGCTTCATTTGCGGGCGAATCATCATGAAATACAACAGCACGAACATCAGCGCAATTGGCAGTAGTCCGGTCCAACTGGCAGCGTCAGCGCCGGCGGCCTGGGCGTAAGCGGGTGAAATAAGCAAATCAATCTCCTTGGCGATATCTTGGGCGCGACCCTCGGCATTCGGGTTGTTGCGCCATGGTGTATGGAACCTGGGTGGGCTCAGGTGGGCCGAAAGTATAGCATTCGCCCCCTGCAAGCAGCGGGTTTCGGAGGGCGCTCCCCCGAACGCATGATCAGGGCGGGATGCCCTTTTGGCGTCGTTCGCGAAATGCCATTGACCAGTCCGCAAATTGGCCGGAAACGATGGCTTGCCGCATCTCTGCCATCATGGCGAGGTAGAAGTGCAGATTGTGGATTGTGTTCAGGCGCGCCCCGAGAATTTCCTTGGTCCGGTGCAGGTGGTGAAGGTAGGCACGGGAAAAATTGCGGCACCCGTAGCAAGGGCATTCGGCATCGAGTGCGCGTGTGTCATCGCGATAGCGCGCGTTGCGCAATTTGACATCGCCAAAGCGCGTGAATAGCCACCCGTTGCGTGCATTGCGCGTCGGCATGACACAGTCGAACATGTCGATGCCGCTGCTAACTGCGTCGATGATGTCTTCCGGAGTGCCTACCCCCATCAGATAGCGCGGCTTGTCGGCCGGCAATTGCGGGCCAGTGTGGGCGAGTATGCGCAGCATGTCTTCCTTTGGTTCGCCAACCGAAAGTCCGCCGACCGCGTACCCGTCGAACCCGAGTGCCAGCAAGCCTCGCAGGGACTCTTCGCGCAATGCCTCGTGCATGCCGCCCTGCACGATGCCGAACAAGGCATTGCCGTGCGTCTGCGGGGTGCTGTCTTCCCAGGCGCGATGGCAGCGCTCTGCCCAGCGCAAGGACAAGCGCATGGATGTCCCGGCGACGTCGTGGTCGGCGGGGTGCGGCGTGCATTCGTCGAAAATCATGGCGATATCGGAGTCGAGGATGCGCTGGACGCGCATGGACTCCTCCGGCGTGAGCAACATGCGGTCGCCGTTGATCGGAGAGGCGAACTGCACGCCTTCTTCACTGATCTTGCGCAAGGCGCCCAGACTGAAGACCTGGAAGCCGCCCGAATCCGTCAGCAGGGCGCGCGACCACCCCATGAATTTGTGCAGACCTCCATGGGCGGCAATGACATCCAGGCCCGGACGAAGCCACAGGTGATAGGTGTTGCCCAGCACGATCCGGGCGTCCTCCGTCTCAAGCTCCCCCGGGCTCATGGCCTTGACCGAACCATAGGTGCCTACGGGCATGAAGACCGGGGTCTCGACTATCCCATGCGGAAGACACAGTGTCCCGCGCCGGGCCAGGCCGTCGGTGGCCGCGATTGAAAAATTCATGGGCAGATGCTCCGTGCTTGTACCAAGTCAGTCCGATCGAGCAGCATCGCGTCACCGTAACTGAAGAAGCGGTAGCGCTCCTTGATTGCCAGCGCATACGCTCGACGGATTGTCTCAACACCGGCGAACGCAGCCACCAGCATCAGCAATGTCGATCGCGGCAGGTGAAAATTGGTCACCAACCGATCGACGATGCGGAACTGGTATCCCGGCGTGATGAAAAGCCGCGTTTCACCTTCGCCTGGCGCGATCCTGCCCTCCCCGTCAGCGGCAGACTCGAGGGCGCGCAGGCTGGTGGTGCCGACTGCGATCACGCGCGCGCCCGAGGCTCGGGCCCTTTCGACGGCCGCTGCAGTCGCGATCGGAATCGCATAGCGCTCCGCATGCATGCGATGTTCTTCCAGTGATTCGGTCCGCACTGGTTGAAAAGTCCCGGCCCCAACATGCAGGGTAACCGTTTCGACCAACACCCCGTGATCACGGATTCGGGCCAGCAAAGGCTCATCGAAGTGCAAGCCCGCCGTGGGGGCGGCGACAGCGCCGGGTTGCCGTGCATAGACTGTCTGGTAGCGCTCGGCATCCAGTGCGCCGTCCGCATGCGTGATGTAGGGGGGCAAGGGGAGGTGGCCCTCCTTCTCCAGGTAGGTCGCGATGTTGGCGATTCGGTCGAACTTCAATCGAAAAAAATCGCCCGCTCGCCCCATCACCGTCGCTGTCGCCCCGGCGGGGAAATTGATACGAGAGCCCTCGCGCGGGGTCTTGCTCGCCCGCAACAACACCAAGGCCTCGCTATCGGAAACAATGCGTTCGACCAGGGCCTCGACGGTGCCACCGGTGGGTTTCGTGCCAAAGAGCCTAGCCTTGATGACACGCGTATCGTTGATGACAAGCAAGTCGCCCGGGCTCAGCAATTGCGCAAGCGACGCAAACTCGTGGTGCGCGCACGCGGTCCCGGATACCCTCAGCAACCTGCTCGCCGAGCGAATTGGCGCGGGAACTTGTGCAATCAGCTCCTTGGGGAGGTCGAAATTGAAGTCAGAGAGGAAAAATTCCGACCTTAAATGTTTGCTGGCGCTGTTCACTTGCGGGATAATCGCTGCTCGTTGAAAGCCGGAATGGCGGAACTGGTAGACGCGCCGGACTCAAAATCCGGTTCCAGCAATGGAGTGTGGGTTCGATTCCCTCTTCCGGCACCACAAGGCGCATTGTATGCGTCTTGTGCGCGATTTCAGCGAACGTCCGCAAGGACGGGAGCTAAAATCTAAAACGAACGGAGTGGGGATCGACCCCCGCTTCCGGGGCCAATTGATTGAACGACTCGACCCGTCAAAGAGAGGATCGGAGCCAATATTGAAGATTCTCCTTGCGGCAGACGGTTCTAAGTACACGGCAAGAGCGGTTAATTATCTCATCAAGCATCGCACGCAGTTCGGTGATGGACTGAATTTAGTGCTGTTGCACGTGCGCATGCCCATCCCCGGGCGCGCAGCCTCGGCATTGGGCAGGGAGGTCGTCGCGAAATATTATGCGGATGAAAGTCGCAAAGCCATGGCATTGGCCAGGCGAAAGCTTGAGCGAGCGAGATTGCCCTTCGCCGAAGTCCACCGGCTTGGCGACCCAGGGGGCGAGATCGCCCGCTATGCCGTTGGGTCGAAGTGTGACTTGGTGCTGATGGGCTCGCACGGGCACGGCATGCTGACCAACTTGGTTCTTGGTTCCTGTACAAGTAAAGTGCTTGCTCGGTGCAAGGTGCCGGTACTGGTCATTCGTTGACGCTATGCTCCTGACTCTCGATGCCCACACCCTGATTTTTGCGGGTGGCGTGTCGGCATTCATGACCATGCTGGGAATGGTTGCCGCGAGGCGGGGCTTTCCCGATTCCATTGCAGGCCTGGAAATCTGGGGGGCTAGCAGTTGCGCGCAGGCGGCAGGAGCCATGCTGCTGAGTTTTCGCGATGGCATGCCGGAGGTGTTCGCTGCAGTCCTCGGCCCGACGCTGCTGGTGTTGGGGCAGTCGCTCATGCTGCATGCCATTCGGCAGTTTCATGGTGACCGTTTGCGACCGGCGCTCATTTATACGCCCGCAGTGGCGATGCTGATCGGCGCGGCGGTTTTCTTCTTCATTCGCGACCAGATGAACGTGCGCGCAGCGATTTATTCGGCGACCAGTTTCATCCCTCTGATCATGTCCATGCATTTGCTGTTCACGGGCTTTCGGGAGAGATTGCGCGCGCCCGCCCGGCTGGCGTCGGTCGCACTTGGCGTCATTTCAGTGCTCCTCCTGTACCAAGCTGCGCACAGCATCGTCCTTGAAATCGGGCTGCTCGACTCGCGCAACTTCAGTTATGTACTGTTCGTAGCCATGTATGGGGGCTTGAACGTGCTCGCGACGTTTGGCTTCCTGTTGATGGCCAATGAGCGGCTGCATGCGGAAATCGAGCGCATGGCAACGCTCGACTCCCTGACCGAAGTGTTCAACCGGAGAACCTTCGTCAAGTTGGCGGAGGTGGAGCTGGCGCGCGCCGAGCGAGCGGGGACAAAGGTTTCGGTGGTGTTTCTCGACATGGATAGATTCAAGTCGATCAACGATACCCACGGGCATGCTGTTGGGGATCGTATCCTGCTGGAATTCGTCGGCTGCACGCGCGGTGTGCTGCGAAGGCAGGATGTTTTTGGTCGATTCGGCGGCGAGGAATTTTGCCTCTTGCTTCCGGAAACCGGCCTTGAGGAGGCGCGGATGGCAGCAGAGCGGGTGCGCTTGGCGATTGAGAAGGCTGTCATTCGATTCGATGGACTGTCGCTGAGCTGCACTGTCTGCGCGGGCGTGTCAGGCTCCGAGGTGCATGGCCCGGATTTCGATCGCATGTTGCGCGGTGCTGATGAGGCGCTCTATGTCGCCAAACGCAATGGTCGCAATCGAGTGGAAATTGATCCCGGGGTCACCTCGGCCTGAGCCCCAAGGCATAGCGACTCCAAGTCAGCGGAAAGGCTGTTCGGCCCGGCACGGTCATGCCGTCGTCATTGAGGGCTGTCCAGCTTGTTTTGGCGGCTAGAAGCCGGGGGGAACTTGCGCTAAAGTAGCGGCGTGGATGTTTGAGGGGCTTCCGCTCAATGGTTCAGATTGCGAAAGCGGCCGACTGCCTCGAGGTATCTTTTCGCACCTCGAGGTGTGCGGCCAGATAAGCCAGGAGGGCCAATGTTTGCAATTGTGTACAAGTCGGATGGCGTGCCGATCTGTGTCCAGGTGCCCGGTGTTTCGCCGGATCCGGTCGTCGTATGGGCGAATGAAACTGCGGCCTCTGCATTCATTTCCAGTCGCGGCGGAAACGATGAGTTCCAACCCGTGGCCGTCAATGAACAATCGATGGAAAAGCTGGCCCAGGCGCTGGGCTGCGCGGTGGAGCAGATGACGCTGGAGCAGTACCCGTCCTGATCGAGGTTCGGCACAAGGAAGAAAAAAGCAGCCTAGGCTGCCTTTCTTTTATTGAGGTTCCAGCGCGGCCGATCCTGCGTAGCAGGCCGGGCGGTCCCTCCTCTTACGCCAGCTGTACCGGGATCTTGTGGCGCTGCCGTTTGATGCGGTTGTTGGCATCCACATAGACCAGCGAGGGCTTGTACGCCTTCAATTCCGCTTGGTCGTAAATAGAGTAGGACGCGATGATCAGAATGTCCCCGGGCGCAGCCTTGCGCGCTGCTGCGCCATTCACTGATACCACGCCCGAACCGCGCTCTGCGCGAATGGCGTAGGTCGTAAAGCGCTCGCCGTTGGTGACATTGTAGATATCGATCTGTTCGTACTCATGGATGTCCGCGGCGTCCAGCAGGTCATCGTCGATCGCACATGAACCTTCATAGTTCAGTTCCGAGTGCGTAACCGTTGCCCGGTGGATTTTCGATTTCAGCATCGTGCGCTGCATTGCCAGCTCCAGTTCAAGGTCGATGGTGTCCGGGCATCTGCCGGAGGGGGCGCCAACAAGGCGAATCCTACCCTGCCGATACCTCAATATTGTCGATCAGTCGCGTTTTTCCCTGCCAAGCCGCAGCGAGTATTACCAGTTCGCTTTCCGATGCGGTCGGGAATTGTAGGTCAGCTTGCTTTCGCACCGCAACATAATCGACTTTCCATTGATTGTTAAGAAGTTTTTCGGTCGCCGCCTGCTCCAGGCCGGAAATATCGGTGGCCCCCGCTTGAATTGCGCTACTGAGCTCGCGCAGCACCCGGTACAGGCGAGGGGCTTCTGCCCGCTCAGTAGCGGACAGATAGCCATTGCGCGACGACAGTGCAAGGCCATCGTCGGCGCGCGCCGTCTCTCCGGAAACAATGTTGATGGGGAGCGCGAGCTGGCTAACCATGTTTCGGATCACCTGCAACTGCTGGTAATCTTTTCGCCCGAATATTGCTACTTGCGGCTGCACGATGTTGAACAGCTTGAGCACGACCGTGGCCACGCCCCGGAAAAATCCGGGTCTGAACGCTCCCTCTAGGATGTTTCCCAGTTCTGGCGGCTCGATAAAATAATTTTGTGGGGCAGGGTAGAGCTCGGACTCATTTGGCGCGAACAATACGTCGATTCCGCAAGCGCGCAGCTTGTTGCAGTCGGGCTCGAAGGTGCGCGGATAGCGGTCGAAGTCTTCGCTCGGGCCGAACTGCAGCCGATTCACAAAGATGCTTGCCACAACGCAACGTCCGTGCGTACGTGCCTGCCGCATGAGGGTGATGTGCCCGTCGTGAAGGTTGCCCATGGTCGGAACGAATGCCACGGGACCCGCGCCATCAAGGCGCCGGCGCAGCGCTGGAATGTGCTCAATGATTTCCAAGGTGTCGGTCAAAAACTGTGTTCGGGGCCGGGAAAGCTGCCGTCGCGCACTGCGTCCTGGTAGCGCTTCACCGCATCGCCGATATCCTTAGCGCCGTCCATGAAGTTGCGCACGAAACGAGCCTTCTTGCCGGGGAAAACGTTGAGCATGTCGTGAAGCACGAGCACCTGTCCGGAACATCCGGCGCCGGCGCCGATGCCGATGGTGGGCACGTGCAACTCCTGGGTGACGCGTGTTGCCAGTGACGCCGGAATGGCCTCCATGAGCAGCATTTGAGCGCCTGCTGCTTGCAGTGCGTGAGCATCCGCCAGCAGTTTTGCTTCGGCTTCGCGTCCCTTGCCCTGCACCTTGTATCCGCCCAGCGCGTGGACTGACTGTGGCGTGAGGCCGACATGCGCGCATACCGGAATGCCGCGAGTGGCGAGGAACCGCACGGTCTCGGCAAACTCGGCCCCGCCCTCCAGCTTCACCATCTGCGCACCGGCGGCCATCAGGACCGCGGCATTTCGGAAAGCCTGGGCGGGGGCCTCCTGATAACTGCCGAATGGCATGTCGGCGAGGATGAATGCACGCGTTGAGCCGCGCACCACCGATGCCGTGTGGTAGGCCATCTGCTCCAGCGTTACCGGCAGCGTGGAGTCGTGGCCCTGTAGCACCATGCCCAGGGAGTCGCCGATGAGCAGTATGTCGATACCTACGCTGTCTAGCAGGGCGGCGAAGCTGGCGTCGTAGCAGGTCAGCATGGCGATCCTCGTTCCCTCGACGCGCATTTTCGCGAGGTTGCTGATCGTCAGCCGCGCCATGCGGAGGTCCTGGTTGTAGGTCACGGTTTTCCTTTCTCCAGACCTGCCCCGGCCCAAGCCGGTGGCTTTCAGTTAAGCGCGACGGTCAATCGCCGAAGTTGAAAAATTCGCGACCGCCGCGCATGGCGGCGACGCGCTCGAGCAGCAGGTCGATATCGCGCTCTTCCTTTGCGAAATTCAAGCGCTCCGAATTCACGATCAGCACAGGGCTTGAATTGTAATGGTAGAAGAAGCGACTGTAGCTCTCAGCCAGCGTTATCAGGTATTCCGCGGATATGCCGCGTTCGAACTCCTCGGAGCGACGTCTCACGCGCTCGGATAGCACCTCCGGTGCCGCCTGGAGGTAGATGACAAGATCCGGGCGTGGGGCCTGTGGCTTGAGGGTGTCGTAGATTTGTTGGTACAGGTGTAACTCGTCGCTGGTCAAGGTGATGCGCGCAAACAGTGGATCCTTCTCCAGCAGGAAATCGCTTACGGTGATGCGGGAAAACAGGTCCAACTGCGCCAATTCGCGCAATTGATTGGCACGCTGGAAGAGGAAAAACAGCTGTGTTGGCAGGGCCCAGCGCGCGCTGTCTTGGTAGAAGCGGGCAAGAAATGGGTTCTGTTCCGGCCGCTCGAGAAGCGTCTCTGCCTCCAGTCGCTCGGCAAGCTGGCGGGTCAGCGTGGTCTTGCCCACACCGATCGGGCCTTCGACGACGATATAACGATACTTGGACAGCGGCATTGCAGTGGTCGCGGGAGCAGGTCCGGTTCTTGTAGGGTGTGGGTTTGTCGCAGCGCCATCGGTGCCGCGGCGCCATTCGCAATGCGTCGCGGATGCGATCAGGTTCGGAAGGTGAGATAAACGGTTCCCATGATACAGGCCGTGCCCGGACTCACCAAGGCGGTGGTCGTTATATCGCGCGCATCGGGGCGGGCCTAACTGGGCGGGGCCGCCGGGCGGGTGGGCCCCAGGCGTTCAACTGCTTGGTCGAGTGTGGCCGTGGCGAGTCGGGCGACTGGTCCAAGACCGGGAATGCTGAGATTCGAATCGATCTCGAGGAGCGGGTCAAGGACGAAGCGGCGCAGGTGCATTCGGGGATGCGGAACGCACAACCCTGGCTCGTCGATGCGCCGATCGCCAAAGAGGAGCAGGTCGAGGTCGAGCGTTCGCGGTGCGTTGGTGAAGCTGCGAAACCGGCCATGGCGGCTTTCGATCTCGAGCAGCCCTTCGAGCAACGCGCGCGGATCGAGCAGTGTGCGTATGCACGCAACGGCATTGACATAGTCAGGCTGGCTATCGGCGCCCAGCGCACCGATAGCCGCGCTGCGGTAAGCCGAGGATGTTGCGAGCAGGCTCGTTTCGGCCAGCGTCGCGAGTGCCGCGATCGCGGTGTTGACTTGTCCGAGTGGGTCGCCCAGGTTGGCGCCGATCCCGATGTACGCGGTTGTCGCCACTTGTGCTTGTCCGGCTGCGGCAGAGTGGCGCACGGCGTCGTCAGGTATCCATGGGCGTCGGCAAACCGCCGCCGCTGTTTTCCCCGGTTTCGCCGCCTTCGGTTCTGCGCGGTCCGCGCTTGCGCCGTTTGCGCGGACGGTTTTCGCCCGCAGTTGGCGCTTGCAGGAGCCTTTCGCGGCCGTCTGGCGTGGCGTGCTGGAAGGCCTCCCACCACTCACCCAACTCCGGATCACATTCGCCGCTGGCGGCGCGGATCAACAGGAAGTCGAATCCGGCGCGAAATTGCTCGTGCTCGAGCAGGGCAAATGGGCGCTTGCCGCTGCGTTGTTCCAGGCGCGGTTGAAGCGACCAAATGTCCTTCATGATGGACGTGAAGCGCCTCGGGACGGCAAGTTTATCGGTCTGGATGTCGATCACCGTATCCATGGCAGCATGCAGGGCCGGCAGCGGCCGTTGTCCTGCATGCTGTTGCTTTTTCCATTCGGCGAGTACCTCGTGCCAGAGGAGGGAGGCAAAAAGAAAGGCGGGTGACACGCGCTTGCCCTTTTGCACACGCTCGTCGGTCTGCGTCAGCGCCAGCATCACAAATTTCTCGCCCAGCGGTTGTTCCAGGATGACGTCGAGCAGTGGCAGCACGCCGTGGTGCAGTCCTGCCGTGCGCAGTTGCTTCACGCACGGCACCGCATGTCCCGACATCAGTAATTTCAACATCTCGTCAAACAGGCGTGCCGGAGGCACGTTCTCCAGTAGCCCGGCCATGCCCGCGATGGGCGCGAATGTCTGCTGGTCGATGGTGAATCCGAGCTTGGCGGCAAAGCGTACGGCACGCAACATGCGCACCGGGTCTTCGCGATAGCGTGCGCGCGGGTCGCCGATGATGCGCACCGACTTCTTCTTCAGATCGTGCAGCCCATCGTGAAAATCGAGGATGGTCTCGTCGGTCGGGTTGTAGTAGAGGGAATTGACGGTGAAGTCGCGTCGTGCCGCATCCTCTTCCCGAGTGCCGAACACGTTGTCGCGAAGAACGCGTCCATGCTCGTCGGTATCGGAGGAATCGCCGGCCCGGAAGGTCGACACCTCGACGGTTTCCGCGCCAAACATCACATGCACGATCTTGAAGCGCCTGCCAATGAGTCGAGACCGCCGAAACAGCCGGTGAACTTCATCTGGTGAGGCGTTGGTGGCTACGTCGTAGTCCTTGGGTTTGACCCCCAGCGAGAGGTCGCGCACGGCGCCGCCGACCACATAGGCGGCGTGGCCCGCTTGCTGCAGTCCTTCGCAGACTTTGCGGGCTCCGTGGGATATGGAGTCGCGGCGTACGCCGTGCTTTTTTACGGGGATGACGTGGGGGCCGGATTTTTTCCCCAGTCGCAGCACGCGTCGAATGAATTTTTTAATCAATGTTGCCGTGGAAGAATTCGTCAGTTGGACTGCAAGCCGGTTGGCATTTTTTCTGGTGCGCTTGGTGCCTGAAAAGTCGTGCCTCAGCATTCACTGCCGCGGCGAACCGTGCAGGGGAATCGATTCAGCTCCACCCCCGCATTCGTAAAGTGCTGAAAATAATACCTTAAAATGGGTCCATCCATGATGGATAAACCCCAGAATCTTAAGTGGATGTGGCCAATTCGCGCGTGGGTATCCAGTTTGCGAGCCTGTTGCCGCAGATCGATGCCGGGACCCGATCGGGCCTATCGCAGGCTGATCACGGGCCAATTTCGGTTGTCAGCCACGCTGCGCAGCAAATCGTCAGGGTCGACGGCAATGGGGCGGCTTACTCGCTCGAGCAGGGGAAGATCATTGCGAGAGTCGCTGTAGAACCAGGATGCCGCAAAATCCTCCAGTCGGCGCGACTGGCTGGCCAGCCAGTCGTTCATGCGGACGATCTTGCCTTCTCGAAAACAGGGGGTTCCCGCAGGGCGACCGGTGAAGCGCCCATCGATTACCTCGGGCTCCGTTGCGATCAGGTGGGCAATGCCGAATTCCCGTGCAATGGGGGCGGTGACAAAGGAGTTGGTGGCCGTGATGATGGCGCACAGGCTGCCCTTGGCGATATGCTGCGCGACAAGTTTCCTGGCAGGCGTGCCAATCATGGGGCGTACCTTCAAATCCATGAACTCTGCGTGCCACCGCTCAAGCAGGTCCCGTGGATGGGCTGCCAGCGGTGCGAGCTGAAAGTCGAGAAATTGCAGGATGTCCAGGGTTCCAGCCTTGTACTGGCGAAAGAATTCGTCGTTCTTCGCCTCGTATACGGCGCCGTCGACGACGCCCTTCTCGATCAGGAGCCGTGCCCATTCGTAGTCGCTGTCACCCGCGAGCAGCGTGTTGTCCAGGTCAAACAGCACGAGATCCAATCATCGGCTCCCAAGCAAGGTATTCGGAAAAATGCGATCGTTCACTTCAAAAAAATGAAAAACCGTGGTGGGCCGGTTCATTGCCGGGAGGATGATAGCGAACAAATCAGTCCTGACGGGTTTCATTTGGCTTGGCGTGGGCTGCGTCGCTGCTGGGTGAGAGGGTCCCCCCATGGGCGCACGCCCGAGGTGTCCTGCAACAGTCGCAGAACGTCCCGAAGCAGGGGCAGTGTCAGCGCGCGCTTGCGCTCGAGCGACACCCGGTCCAGTGTATCAATGACCGCCATCTGCGTGCCCATGTCGCGCGCGACGTGGCTGAGGAGATACTCGATCAGGTCCGGCGGGAGATCGAGGCCACGTCGTCGGCCATGTTCGCTGATCGCCGCAGCCTTTTCTTCATCAGTCAGTGGCTCGAGCCGCATCACGATCCCCGCTCCCAGGCGCGTCCGCAAGTCTTCTCGCAGCAGCAAATCTGATGGCGGTCGGGAGCCCGCGCTGATAAGCAAGCCGCAGCGCGTGCGGATGCGGTTGTACAAATCGAATAGCGCCAGTTGGCGGACCATGTCCAGGTCATTGACGTCATCGACCGCTGCCAGGATGTCGCCATCCTTGGTATCGATGCCTTCGCCGGCGACAAAGTACCGTGCTGCGCTGCCGTGCGCGGTGGCTTCGGCGACAAAAGCACGCAGCAGGTGACTCTTCCCCGTGCCGCGCTCGCCCCACAGGTAGATGAATCGCTCGCCGTCCGGTGGTCCTTTGTCGCCTCGTGCACCCCGAGAAGCCGCCTGGCGCAGCACTTCAAAAGGGGCGGCATTGCGTGCCACGAAGAAGCTGTCGAATGTCGGCTCGGGCGGCGGCGCGAGTGCGAGGGCCAGTTGCCGCATCAGGATCCCGAGTAAAACGTGCTGTTGACGTACTTTGCCCGCACGTGCCGCAACGCGACGAGCAGAACGGCGCTGGCTGGCAGCGCCAGCAGCAGCCCGACGAATCCAAATATCTGCCCGAATGCGAGCAGCGCGAAAATCACGGCTACCGGATGCAGGCCGATGCGCTCCCCGACCAACTTCGGGGTGATGAAATTGCCTTCGATCGCCTGACCCAAGACAAAAACCACCCAGACCCAGGCCACGCCGGCCCAATCGGGGAACTGCATTGCCGCAGCAAGCGTGGCAAGCACGAAACCGGTTGCGGCCCCGACATAGGGTACGAACACCAGCACCCCCGTGATGATGCCGATCGGCAGGAAGAACTCCAGGCCGGTCAGCCACAATCCCAGCGTGTAAAAGATGCTCATGACCAGGATCACCAGGACCTGCCCATGCAGGTACTGCGCGAGCGCCTGGTTGGCTTCGCGGACGAAGGCGATCACGCGCGCGTGCCACCCGCGCGGCACAAGGGAGTCGATGCGCCCCAGCATCGGCTCCCAGTCACGCATCAGATAGAACTGCACCACGGGCACCAGCACCGCGGTGGCGAACACGCCAATCAGACCGAGGCCGCCGATGCGCAGCGAGGCGAGCAGCTTCATCCCGAGGCCGTCGCTAGCCTGCAGGGATGTTGCGATGGAGTCGCGCAAACTAGCCGAGTCCAGGCGGATGTTCATGCCGGCGTGCTCCTTGAGCCACGGGGCGATGGTGGCATTGGCGCGATCCAGAAACGCCGGTAGTTCGCGGGCCAGTTGGGCGATTTCCTGAACGAACAGCGGAAGGACCGTGAGCGCAAACAGGGCCAGCACAAGGGCTTCCAGAAGCATGACAAGGCATACCGCCAGCGAACGCGGTACGCGCCGTCTCCCCAGCCACAGCACCATTGGCTGGCAGACATAGGCAAGGATCCCGGCCAGGAAGAACGGCGTCAGCACCGGGGACAGCGCGTAGAGCAACACCAGGCCGGCGCAGAGGGCGGCCAGCCAGGTCAATTTGCGTGAATCGATTTCGCGTATCGGCATGCTTGGCAAATTTCAGCGCTAAAATCCGGCGGTGGAGTATCTTTTGAAACAAGACGCAGCCCAGTCGCAACCCGGCAATGCAATGCCGCGAGTGCCTACGGGCGCAGCATGTCACGATATCCATCCACGCCATGCCCCTCATTGTAACCGCCCCAACCAGCGAGACGCCCCATCTTGAGCAACCCCAGAACCCCCCCGAAATCCGCGTCCGGCCCCTTGTCCTATCGCTCTGCCGGGGTCGACATCGACGCCGGCGACGCACTGGTGGAGGCCATCAAACCGTTTGCAAAGCGCACCATGCGACCGGAAGTGCTGGCGGGCATCGGCGGGTTCGGCGCCCTGTTCGAAATATCCAGGAAATACCGTGAGCCGGTACTGGTCTCGGGAACCGACGGGGTCGGGACCAAGCTCAAGCTGGCGTTCCGCCTGGATCGCCACGATACGGTCGGCGTCGACCTCGTCGCGATGAGCGTCAACGACATTCTTGTGCAAGGAGCCGAGCCGCTGTTTTTCCTTGATTACTTTGCCTGTGGCAAGCTGGACGTTGCGCGTGCCAGTGACGTAGTGAAGGGAATTGCCCGCGGCTGCGAGCAAGCCGGTTGCGCGTTGATCGGCGGTGAGACCGCTGAGATGCCCGACATGTATCCGGACGGTGAATACGACCTGGCCGGGTTTGCGGTGGGCGTTGTCGAAAAGTCGGCCATCATCGACGGGCGCTCCATCCGGGCGGGCGACGCAGTGATTGGGCTTGCCTCTAGTGGGGCGCATTCGAATGGCTATTCGCTGGTCCGTAAAATCCTCGATCGCTCGAAAATCGACCTGTGCTCGGACTTTCACGGTCGTCCATTCGCCGATGTGCTGATTGCCCCGACGCGCATCTACGTGAAGCCAGTACTGGCGCTGCTGCAAGCGCTGCCGGTCAAGGGAATGGCGCACATCACCGGCGGCGGGTTGCTGGAAAATGTGCCGAGGGTGCTTCCGGACGAGGTCGCTGCAGTGCTTGATGCGCGAGCCTGGTCGCGCCCGCCGCTCTTCGATTGGCTCCAAGGCGAGGGGCAGGTGGCTGATGACGAAATGCACCGCGTTTTCAATTGCGGTATCGGCATGGTGTTGGTCGTTGCGATCGAACATCTTGATGCCGCGCTGGCCCTGCTCCGGGCGAGTGGCGAGGCGGCTTGGCGCATTGGTGAAATCGAGGTGAGAAAGCCTGGGGCGGCGCGAACGCGCGTTGTGCTGGGCTAAGCAGGGCGTCACCGGTAGTGTACCGGGGGAGATGGTTGCCGTGGTTCCGTGCTAGGGTTTCAAGGGCAATGGTGTAACGACTCAGTTTGCGTGTTTTGGAAGGAGGGCGGCGCATGCCGTCATCGACCGCGAACATGCCCAGAAACTTGGCGCTCGCGCGCTCTTTCAGGCAATTGCCTTGGTGCGGACAATGCATCTACCGGCTGCCGCCATGGCGATGATTTCACTCGCCGCGGTCGGCGCGCTGGCCAATCCCACGGCGCCGCAGGTGCTCGGTGGTAGCGCCACGATCACGACCGCGGGCAACGTGATGACGGTCACGAGTCCAGGCGAGGCCAGTCGAGGAGCGTGTTGCGCTGCAAGTGGCCAAAGCCGCTGGTCCAGGTGAGCCACGCGTGCATCTAGCGCCGGCACGAGACGGGGGCGCCGGTGCATCCCGTGAAGCGGTAGCACCTGCGTTCACGAGGACTGGATTGGCGTCCGCGTCGCTTGCGTCTTTCCGGCAGGACATCGTTCAGGCCCAGCAATTGCTCATGAAAGAAGTGGCGCGCGCCTCCGGGGATGATTCTTCGGCTCGTGTTGCACAGGCTGCCGTGGAGAAGGTCGCAGTGCCCGCTGCCGCGGCAGTGGTGGCACTTTCAGAGCAGCGAGTAAGGCTGGCAGCCATCCAGCGTGGCATGCCCCGCATGATGATCGACTATCGGGGGGGGTGTTTCACATGTACAACCGCCGGTGGCGAAATGCTCGGCTGGATCCGAGCGGTTAAGACCTGAATTTGCCCATAATGGGCGCGACCCAATCGAGCATTGAGAAACTTTCAGGGAGTATCGTCATGGCAGAACAAAAAACGACACAGGGCAAGACGGCGGCAGTTGCGCCAAAGAAAGGGGGCGGCACGGAAAACAGGAGTATTGGTTTGGGCGTCCGGCTGACGCCTATCGATGACTCTGATCTGCCGGTGGTGTCTAACTACACCGCCCTGAACGTCTCTCCCGGGATGGCTTTTATCGACTTCGGTTTCATCGAACCCGGGATGCTTGCCGCGCTGCCGCGCTTGGTGCAGCAGGGAAGCAAACTGCCCGAGAACATCAACTGCAAGCTGGCAGTGCGTGTGGCCATGGGCTATGAAGCGTTGGCCAACCTGCAGCAACAGCTCACGCAGGTGCTGTCCAGTGTGCAGGCGAATAACGCTGGCGTGGCGAAGAAATAGCGGCCGGGCATCCGTGGAAAATAGTAACCTGATAATAATATGGTTACTTATGTCCTATTTAAAAATGTTAATTTTCCGAATTGATAATATCTGTTACGGTAATTTGGCATGCATGCGCGAGCATGCGTGGGCGCTTCGCGGCGCAACTGCGTGGACTGATCAGATAGTGGGGGATCGCGCCCCCTAGAGCAAGGCGGCGGGTTTTTCCGGACCTGCGCGTCGCTCCGCCGGGTGCCCGCTGTCCTTGTGGCAGTGGTGGCAGGATTTTTCGAACACGTATTCGGGGCGGGATTGCTCCTCGGGCGTGAGCACAGACTGGCAGACATAGCACTGGGCGGTGCCGGTTGGCTCTAGGTCCGGCCCCAGCGCCACGCGCTTGTCGAACACGAAGCATTCGCCGTGATAGTGCGCGCCGCCGCACGCCTCGAAATACTTCAGGATGCCGCCATCGAGCTGGTAGACCTCCCGGAAGCCTTCCTTGATCAGGAGCGGGGCGGCCTTTTCGCAGCGTATTCCTCCGGTGCAGAAGGCCACGACCGGGCGACTCTTCCAGCGTGGGTCAATCGACTTCGCGGCTTCCGGCAATTCAGAAAACGACTTCAACGCCAACTCCGCCGCGCCGTCGAAAGTGCCCAGAGATACCTCGAACCCATTGCGAGTATCGAGAAGCAGCACTTCGCGCCCTTCATCCAGCCAGCGCTTTAACTCCTGCGGCGCGATGCGCGGCGCGGGCGTGCACGACGGGTCGACATCCGGGCGGCGCAGCGTGATGATTTCGCGCTTGGCCTTGACCAGCATGCGGTTGAAGGGCTGCTCCTCTGACCAGCTCGACTTGGTTTCAAGCCCGGCAAAGCGCGAGTCTTCCGCGAGGCGGGCAAGAAAGCGCTCGACCTGAACCTGAAGTCCGGCGATGAACAGGTTGATGCCTTCGGGCGCCAGCAGGATTGTGCCCTTGAGTCCGAGGTCGCGGGCGCGGGCGCGCAAGCGAGAGCGCAATTCCTCGACATCATTCAAGGAAACAAACTTGTAGGCCGAGACGTTGAGGATGCGCATGAGCTGCCTGGCCTGCAGTGCGTTGGGAGGCGGCGATTATAGCTGCACCGATGTCGCCACGGGAGCCGCGATTGGGTTGGTGGAGCGGTAGAATCGTGGCGGTCCGTTCGAGTACATTTTTGCGCATATTGTGCCCCGCCTTTTCACATCCGAAATCTGACATTACGGTGACCCAGCCTCGCTTCGTCCATCTGCGCCTGCACAGCGAATACTCGATCACCGACGGCATCGTCAGGATCGACGACGCTGTGAAAAGGGCTGCGGCCGATCGCATGCCGGCGCTGGCGATTACCGATCTCGCCAATCTATTTGGCATGGTGAAGTTCTATCGAGCAGCGCGCGCGAACGGCGTGAAGCCGATCATCGGTTGCGACGTGTGGGTGACCAACGAGTCGGAGCGCGATAAACCCTATCGCCTCCTGTTGCTGGCGCAGTCACGAGCAGGTTACCTGAAGTTGTCGCAACTCCTGTCGCGCGCATGGCTCGGCAACCAGCATCGTGGACGCGCGGAAATCAGGCGGGAATGGTTCGATGGCGAGTCCACGGGTGCCGGCAAGGGGAAACCGGGTGCTCCAACAACGGCCACCGAAGGGCTTATCGCGCTGTCGGGGGGGCTGGGAGGCGATGTTGGAACAGCGCTGCTACAGGGTAACGCTGCACAGGCGGACAAGCTGGCCGGCGAATGGGCGATGCGCTTTCCCGGGCGTTACTACATCGAGTTGCAGCGCGCCGACCTGCCGCAATCGGAGGCCTACACGCAGGCTGCGGCGGCGCTGGCGGCGCGCACTGGCCTGCCGGCAGTGGCGACCCATCCGGTGCAGTTCATTGCGCCGGAGGATCACACAGCGCATGAAGCGCGAATCTGCATCGCCGAAGGTTACGTAATGTCGGACCAGCGCCGGCCACGCGCGTTTTCGCCGAAGTGCCATTTCCTTTCACAGGAGGACATGAGCGCTCTGTTCGCCGATTATCCGGAAGCTGTGGCGAACTCGGTGGAGATTGCCAAGCGCTGCAATCTTGAACTGGAACTGGGTAAGTCAAAATTGCCGCAGTTTCCAACCCCGGACAACGAGGGACTGGATGACTACCTTGTGGTGCAAGCCAAGGCGGGGCTGGCGCGCCGGCTCGAACTGCTTTATCCGGATCCGGGGGCGCGCGTCAAGGCGGCGCCTCGCTATGACGAGCGCCTGCTCTTCGAGGCGAAGACAATCGTCCAGATGGGGTTCCCCGGTTATTTCCTGATCGTGGCCGACTTCATCAACTGGGCCAAAAGCAACGGCATTCCGGTGGGGCCCGGTCGCGGCTCGGGCGCGGGGTCGCTGATTGCGTATTCCCTGGGCATCACCGACCTCGACCCGCTGGCCTACAACCTGCTCTTCGAGCGCTTTCTCAATCCGGAGCGGGTGTCCATGCCGGACTTCGATATCGACTTCTGCCAGGAGGGGCGCGACCGCGTGATCGAGTATGTCCGCGACAAGTACGGTCGCGAGTCGGTGTCCCAGATTGCGACCTTCGGCACCATGGCAGCCAAGGCCGTGGTGCGCGATGTGGGGCGGGTGCTGGAATGGCCGTACAGCCGTGCCGATGAGCTGGCCAAGCTCATCCCGTTCCAGCCGGGCAAGCTAGTAACGCTGAAACACCGTACCGACAAGAATGACACGCAGACGATCTATGCGCGCGAAGTAGAACCCCAGATCAACCAGCGTGACAGGGACGACGAGGAGACGCACCAGCTGCTCGAGCTGGCCATGCAGCTGGAAGGCATGTCACGCAACGTCGGCATGCACGCGGGCGGCGTATTGATCGCGCCGGGAAAGCTGACCGACTTTTGTCCGGTCTATGTCGCCCAGGGCACCGAAAACGTGGTGTCGCAGCTCGACAAGGATGATGTCGAGGCGGTGGGACTGGTCAAGTTCGACTTCCTCGGACTGACTACGCTGACCATCCTGGATTGGGCCGCCAAGCACGTGCGCCGCCTGCATGACCCGCAATTTTCACTAGAGCGCATCCCGCTCGATGACCCGGCGGCCTACCGCATCTTCTCGACCGCCAACACGACCGCGGTGTTCCAGTTCGAGTCGCGCGGAATGCGCGATCTGCTCAAGCGTGCGCGCCCCGACCGGTTCGAGGACATCATTGCGCTGGTGGCGCTGTACCGGCCGGGCCCGATGGACCTGATCCCGGAGTTTTGTGACCGCAAGCACGGCAAGGCGGTGGACTATCCCGACCCGCGTGCGGAGAAAATCCTGTCGGAGACCTACGGCATCATGGTCTATCAGGAGCAGGTCATGCAGATGGCGCAAATCATCGGATGCTATTCCCTGGGTGGTGCCGACCTGCTGCGCCGGGCAATGGGCAAGAAGAAGCCCGAAGAGATGGCCGAGCACCGCAGCATCTTCCGCGAAGGTGCCGGCAAGAACGGCATTGCCCCCGAGAAGGCGGACGAGATCTTCGACTTGATGGAGAAGTTCGCAGGTTACGGCTTCAACAAGTCGCATGCCGCAGCCTATGCACTGGTCGCCTACCAGACGGCGTACATGAAGGCGCACTATCCGGCTGCGTTCATGGCGGCCAACATGTCGGCAATGGCGGACGACACGGACAAGTTGCACCTGTTGCGCGATGACGTGCTGGACAACGGGTTGAAGCTGCTGGCGCCGGACATCAACACGGGCGAATTCCGCTTTGTTCCCCTGGATGTGAAAACCATCGCTTATGGCCTGGGGGGTGTCAAGGGGACTGGCGAATCCGCGATCGGCGCGATACTCAAGGCGCGCGCTTCAACGACTGGGACGGATGGCCGCATCACGGACCTCTTCGACCTGTGCCGTCGCGTGGACAAGCGCGTCGTGAACCGTCGCGTCATCGAGGCGTTGGTCAGGGCCGGGGCGCTGGACCACGCGCGCACGTCCGAGTCGGATCATCGCGCGAGCGTTCTTGCTTCGGTGGGAATCGCCATGGAAGCCGCTGAGCAGGCCGAGCGCAACGCCAACCAGGTGAGCCTGTTTGGTGGCTCCGACGAGGGGTCGACGACCAGGCTGTCTTTGGTCGATCGCCCGCGTTGGACCGAGGCCGAGCAGCTACAGGAAGAAAAGGCCGCGCTCGGCTATTACTTCAGCGGGCATCCTTTTACGGCGTACCGTCGTGAGTTGGGGAGTTTCCTCAAAGTGCCGCTGGCGCAACTGTCCCCCAGGAATGAAACGCAATTGCTTGCCGGCATCGTCAGTGGCACGCGCATGATACAAACGCGCAACGGGCGAATGGCAGTGATCGTTCTGGATGACGGCACGGCTGCGATCGAGGTCACGGCATTCGCCGAGCTCCACGATGCCCATCGCGAGCAATTGAAGGATGATCGCGCGGTGGTCATCGTCGGCAAGGTCACCAAGGACGAGTACTCGGGCAGCGTTCGCGTGCGTGCGGAAAAGGTGCTCGACCTTTCCCAGGCGCGCAGCCGCTTTGCACGCGAAATGCGCCTGTCCATGAACGGGGCGGCCTCGGTTGCAGGCAAGGCATCCGCCGCTCGCCTGAAACAATTGCTCGCACCGCATCGCAACGGGCCTTGCCCGGTGGCGATTCGCTATCGCAATGGCGACGCCAGCGTCGAAGTGCGGCTGGGAAACGACTGGCGCGTGAACCTCGACGACGTGCTGATCGCGTCGCTTCGCGAATGGCTGAAACCCGAGAATGTCGAGATCCTGTACCAATAGTCATCGCCGCTTTTTTTGTTTTGAGAGGTGTTCATGGCGCGTCAACGCACACGGGCAGTGGGTGTCAGTGTCAAGGCCGCAGCGGATGCGGCCAGCAGGTTGGCGACGGGGCCGTCGTCCAGCCATCATCGGCGCGCCGTGTCAGTGGTGCGGCAGTTCCGGGTCATTGTGCAGGCGATACGGCAGCACTACACAAGGGTGGAGCGCGCGGCCGGAATCAGCGGGGCGCAACTCTCGGCCATGAACCAGATCACCAATGAACCGGGGCTGACGGTCAGCGGCCTTGCAACCCGCCTGGGCCTGCATCAGTCAACGGTCAGCAACCTGACGGCCCGATTGGATTCCCTCGGCTATGTGTCCCGCACACGCGTCAAGGGCGACAGGCGCGTCGTTGAACTGGCGTTGACCCCGGACGGCAACAAGATGATGCGACAGGCGCCTCAGCCGGCCGCGGGCGTCCTGCACAATGCGCTGGAGAACATGCCGGACGAGGCCTTGTTGGCCCTGCATCACCAATTGGAAAAAGTCATCGCCTTGTTGGCGATCAAGGATCCGACAGCGGCGACGCGCCCCATCGACGAGGTATAGCGAAAACCCGCGTCAAAACCCATCGGTGATCGGCTGAAGCGGCTGATTTCGCATGAGGCGCCGCTATTCCGATGGGCGAATGACGAATGCCTCGCAAGCCAGCTCCGACTCGACGCCGACCGACTTGACCCCCGCTACGCGTGCCGCCCGGGGCCCGCGCCAGGCCCAGTCGACGAGCGCTCGCACGGCATCTGGAGGGCCATCGACAAAGGCTTCGACGCTTCCATCGTGACGATTGCGCACCCAACCCGTGACCCCCAGCGTCACGGCTTCGCGGCGCATGGTTTCGCGATAGCCGACGCCTTGAACCAGGCCGGTAACGTGAAGTCGCAGCGCCATGAAAGCGGTCGATCAGCGCAGTGCCTGCAGCGCAGCCTCACTGTGCAGGGTGTAGATGGCACCAATGCACATGGCAACGACCGGAATAATCACGACCAGCGCGCCGGCAATCGCCGCCGGCCAGCTGAAGCGGCCGGCGCCGGGCTCGGCCGCGTGTTGTTGCTTCATCAGCTTGATCCGTGTCGCGCTGTTGACCACGACGAGCACGATCAGCACGTAACAGAAATATTCCAGGAGGGTGCCGCCGAGCGCCTTGCCGTTGACCACCCCCAGACCGCCAATGAATCCGACGATCCAGATGCCCAGCAGGAAGACGTCGTTCCACAGGCTGTAGTTCTCGTAGCGCTGCTTGAGTTTGCCTTCGAGGTGCAGGTAGCGAAACAGGGCGATGCCGATGGCCAGGACCATGGCCGAGACCACCAGGAAGAACCAGCCGAGAAATTTGAGCGACAAGGGTTGAATGAAGTTTTCCATAAGCGCTATTTTTGCACGGCCAGCGGCCTTGCGCGCAGGATGGCCCGTAGCAGATTGGGCGCGATGTTGCGCCCGTCCGGAAGATTCCTGCTCACGAGATGGGTGTTCGCACACCTTATCCAATACAAAGGCGTTGGCGAGTATCGGCAGCTCAAGTTCCCGCAAGAGGACGCTTTCATCTGCGTCGGAAAAAGAATTGGCAACGGATCTCTGACCATCAAATCAGACTGGCGACTTGGTTTGGACCGGGGCCGCACGCGTCAGCGCTTCATTGAACGTCCCGCAATAGTCGCCCGGAAGCAGCGAGTTCAAGACCCCGGCTTTTCGAATCTTGCCGAGCACACGATCATTGGCCTCGCACAAAAGCACGCGCACATCGCGCTTGCGCAGGTCGGTTATCACCTCTTCGATGGTTTGAATGCCGGTGATGTCCATGAACGGCACGCGGTGCAGCCGGAGGATCAGGAGTCTTGGATCGCTGTGCGTCTGCAGCAATGCCCGTTGAAAATTCTCAACGGCGCCGAAGAACATCGGCCCTGCAATCTCATAGACCAATACGCCGGACGGTAACCCGGTCAGGCCGTACTCTTCCAGCTCGCGCCCTAGTGCTTTTGGATCCACTGGGTGGGTTTCAACCATCTCGGACATCCGGCGCAGAAAGTGAAGTATGGCAAGAATCACGCCCACGTTGACCGCCACGACCAGGTCAGCGAACACAGTCAGGAGAAAGGTGATCACAAGAATTGCCCGGTCGGCAGTCGGTGCCTTTCTGAGCATATGAACGAAGTGCTTTACCTCGCTCATGTTCCAGGCCACCACGAACAGGATGGCGGCCAGCGCGGCGAGAGGGATACTTGATGCAAGCGGCGCTAAGAACAGCAGCACCGCAACCAGCGTCAAGGTGTGCACCAGTCCGGCCAAGGGGCTGCTGCCACCGTTACGGATATTGGTAGC
Source organism: Betaproteobacteria bacterium (assembly GCA_947476535.1). Lineage (GTDB taxonomy): Bacteria > Pseudomonadota > Gammaproteobacteria > Burkholderiales > SG8-39 > CAIYPG01. The sequence continues at coordinate 14,820 of CANJRC010000015.1, read as the reverse complement.
CGTTCGGGCAATGGCACCCGTGGCGGCGAAGCCGCCGAACAGCGGCGCCACGATGTTGGCGATGCCTTGACCGATGAGTTCCTGGTTTGAGTTGTGCCGGGTGCCAGTCATGCCATCGGCCACCACCGCCGATAGCAGGGACTCGATTGCCCCCAGCATCGCGATGGTGAAGGCGGGGCCGATCAGCGTGATCACCTGGGCCACGGACAGATTCGGCATGCTGAACGAAGGCAACTCCTGTGGGATGCCTCCAAAGGCACTCCCGATCGTGGCGACTCCGGGCATTTGCAGCAGCGACTGAAGCACGGTTGCGACAACCATCGCCACCAGTGGTCCCGGAACGCGTGAAAGCCCCTTGATTCGTTGTGAGTACAGAACCAGAACCAGACTCAGCACCGCCAAGCCCAACGTGGCGAGGTGCAACTGCGGCATTACCTCAATGAGGTGCCACAGTTTGTCGTGGAAGTGCTCGCCATCGACTTTTGGCAACCCGAGAAAGTCGCGCCATTGTCCGACGAAGATGATCACGCCTATGCCTGCTGTGAAGCCATTGATCACGGGTGCCGGGATGAATTTGATGACACCTCCCATCCGGGCCACGCCCATCAGCAGCAGAATGATGCCCGCCATGAGTGTCGCCACCTGCAATCCGGCATTGCCGTATTTGGCGGTTACACCGGACAGGATGGCGATGAACGCGCCGGTCGGGCCGGCGATCTGCAGCCGGCTGCCGCCGAACAGGGACACCAGGGCACCGCCGATGATCGCTGTATAGATTCCCTGTTCAGGCCGCGCGCCCGAGGCAATGGCAAAGGCCATTGCCAGCGGCAAAGCGACAACGCCAACAATCACGCCGGAAACGATATTCGGAAGCCAGTGCTTGCGAGTGAGAAGCCCGGCGGCGCGAGCTTCGAGAATGGCGATCACGACAAATCTCCCTTCATTGTCGAGAGCATTCTGGCGAACGGGCCTTGTAGCGAGTTTCTGGTTGGTCCGTCGAGGGTCCCCGGACGGCGCCGCACTGGGGCAAGAGTGGGCAGCGTTGCTGTTGGTGTGCGCCGCGGGTGCCCTGTTCGATCATCGCGGCTTGCGTCGGATCCTATTTGACCCGCATGCCGGGTTCGGCGCCGGCGTCCGGGGCAAGGAGGTACAGGCCGGGAGCGTCGCCGCTGGCAGCGAGGACCATTCCCTCGGACAGGCCGAACTTCATTTTGCGCGGGGCGAGGTTGGCCACCACCACGGTGAGGCGGCCTTCCAGCTTGGCGGGCTCGTAGGCCGACTTGATGCCGGCAAATACCTGGCGCGTGCCGAGAGCGCCGACGTCGAGCGTGAGTTTCAGGAGCTTGTCGGCGCCTTCGACGTGCTCGGCCTTCACGATGCGCGCGATGCGCAGGTCGATTTTTGCGAAGTCGTCGATGGAGATTGGGTCGGCCTGGTTCGTTGCCGGAGCAGCCGGCACCCCGGATTTTGCTGGCGTGGCCGGGTGGGGAGTCGATGCAGTCACTTTGGCGCGTTCTTCCTCGATTTCGAACAGCGCGTCGAGCTGTTTGGGGTCGACGCGGGTCATGAGGTGCTTGTAGTCGTTGATGCGGTGATCAGCGGGAAGCAAGGATGCGGCGTCGCTCCAAGCCAATGGCCCGACATTCAGGAACTTCTCTACGCTCGCTGCCAGCGTTGGTAGTACCGGTTTCAGGTAGATGGTCAGCAGCCTGAACATCTGCAGTGCATCCGTGCACGTGCGGTGCAGGTCTGCGGGTTTGCCAGTCTTGGCCACTTCCCACGGTTTATTCAGATCGACAAAGACATTGGCTTTGTCGGCAAGCGACATGATTTCCCGAAGCGCCTTCGCAAACTCCCTTGCTTCGAAAAGTTCCTTGATGGGCGCGGCGGCCTCCTGCATCGCGGCGATGATGGCATTGCCGTTATCTTTCTCTAGCATCTTTCCATCGAAGCGCTTGGAAATGAAGCCGGCACACCGGCTGGCAATGTTGATGTACTTCCCCACCAGGTCGCTGTTGACCCGCGCGACGAAATCATCCGGATTGAAATCCACGTCCTCTACATTGGCATTCAGCTTCGCGGCGATGTAATAGCGCAGCCACTCTGGGTTCATGCCAATGTCGAGGTAACGCAGTGGCGAGATTCCGGTGCCGCGGCTCTTGGACATCTTTTCGCCGGACACGGTGATGAAACCGTGAACATGGACGTTGTCCGGAACCTTGTAGTCGGCGAACTTCAGCATTGCCGGCCAGAACAGGGTATGGAAGTAGATGATGTCCTTGCCGATGAAGTGGATCTGCTCGCTGCGCGGGTCGGCGAGGAAGGCGTCGAAATCCATGCCTTTCTTGGCGCAGTAGTTCTTGAAGCTGGCGAGGTAACCCACCGGCGCATCCAGCCAAACGTAGAAGTACTTGCCTGGCGCATCGGGGATCGGGATGCCGAAATAGGGGGCGTCGCGCGAGATGTCCCAGTCGCCGAGCGCTTTCTCCCCCTCGCCGTCCAGCCACTCCTTGGCCTTGTTGGCGACCTGCGATTGCAGGCGGTCGCCGACCCACTCGCGCAGGAAGTCCACGCAGCGCGGGTCGGACAGCTTGAAGAAGAAATGATCCGAGGTCTTCATTACCGGCGCGGCACCCGACAGCGTCGAGTACGGGTTCTTCAAGTCGGTGGGCTGGTAGACCGAGCTGCAGTTCTCGCAGGCATCGCCGTACTGGTCCTTGGCGCCGCAGTTGGGGCACTCGCCCTTGATGTAGCGGTCGGCGAGGAACATGCCCTTCACCGGGTCGTAGAACTGCTCCACAGGCTTGGAGTAGATCAACCCGGCCGCCTTCAGCTTGCGGTAGATGTCCTGCGACAGTTCGACGTTCTCCGGCGAGTCGGTGGAGTGCCAGTTGTCGAAGGAGATGTGGAAACCTTGCAGGTACTTGGGGCGCTCGGCAGCGATGCGCGCCACCAGTTGCTGTGGCGTGATGCCTTCGGCCTCGGCCTTGAGCATGATGGGCGCGCCGTGGGCGTCGTCGGCGCCGACGAAATGGACTTCATGGCCCTGCATGCGCTGGAAGCGCACCCAGATGTCGGCCTGGATGTACTCCATGATGTGCCCGACGTGGAAGGAGCCGTTGGCGTAGGGCAGCGCGGTGGTGACGAACAACCGGCGCGGTGTGGAAACCTGTGTAGGGAGGATGGGCATAAGCCTTTAATTTTACCGCCCTTATCAGCCGGCAGGGACACCTTCATTGGTAGAATGACCGCTCTTTGGGCGCCGGTTCCGGTGCTTCTGAATGGCATCTGGAGCTTCCATGGCAGTGACAGTCGAACAAGTCGAAGCGGCGCTCAAGGCCGTCATCGACGCGAATACCGGCAAGGACCTCGTTGCCAGCAAATCAGCCCGCAATATCTGCGTCGATGGCGGCAATGTTTCACTGGATGTGGAGCTGGGTTACCCAGCGAAGACCCAGCTTGAGCCGATGCGGTTGCGGATCGAGCGGGCGCTGGCTATGGTCCCCGGCGTTACGTCGGTTAAGGCCAGTGTAACCAGCCGCATCGTGCCGCACGGCGTGCAGAGCGGCGTGAAGCTCATCCCGGGTGTGAAGAACATTATCGCCGTGGCCTCCGGCAAGGGCGGCGTGGGCAAATCCACGACGGCGGTGAATCTTGCGCTGGCGCTGGCCGCCGAAGGCGCGCAGGTCGGTATCCTGGATGCGGACATCTATGGGCCGTCGCAGCCGCTGATGTTGGGCATCACGGGGCGTCCCGAGTCCAAGGACGGGAAGAGCTTCGAACCCATGATGGGCCACGGGCTGCAGGCCAATTCGATCGGCTTCTTGATCGCGCCGGACCAGCCCATGGTGTGGCGCGGCCCGATGGTGACCTCGGCCCTCGAACAGCTGCTGCGCGACACGCGCTGGCGCGACCTCGACTACCTCATCGTGGACATGCCGCCCGGTACCGGTGACATCCAGTTGACGCTGGCGCAGAAGGTGCCGGTCACGGGGGCGGTCATTGTCACCACGCCGCAGGACGTGGCGCTGATGGACGCCACCAAGGGCATGAAGATGTTCGAGAAGGTGGGCATACCCATCCTCGGCATCGTCGAGAACATGAGCATCCACACTTGCTCGAAGTGCGGCCATGAGGAGCATATCTTTGGCGAGGGCGGTGCAGAGCGCATGGCCAAGGCCAATGGCGCCGAGGTGCTCGGTCACCTGCCGCTGGACATTGCCATCCGAGAGCAGACCGATGCCGGCAAACCGCCGGTAGTCGCCGACCCGGATGGTCGCGCCGCAGAACTCTACCGTGCCATCGCGCGGCGGGTAGCGGTGCGCATCGCTGAGTTGCAGAAGGACGGCACCTCGAAGTTCCCCAATATCGTGATCCAGAACACCTGATCACAACCCGAGCATGAGAAGCGAGCCATGAGTATCAAGAGCGAACTATGACAATCAAGAGCGACAAATGGATCCGCCGCATGGCGGCGGCGACCAACATGATCGATCCGTTCGAGCCGGGGCAGGTCAAGGAAGTCAACGGCCAGCGCATCGTGTCCTACGGAACATCGAGCTACGGCTACGACCTGCGCTGCTCGAGCGAGTTCAAGATTTTCACCAACATCAACTCGACCATTGTCGACCCGAAGAACTTCGACGAGAAATCCTTCGTCGATTTCAAGGGCGAGGTGTGCATCATCCCGCCCAACTCCTTCGCGCTGGCGCGCACCGTCGAGTACTTTCGCATCCCGCGCAACGTGCTGGTGGTGTGCCTGGGCAAGAGCACCTATGCGCGCTGCGGCATCATTGTCAACGTCACGCCGCTGGAACCTGAGTGGGAGGGGCACGTCACGCTGGAGTTCTCCAACACCACGCCGCTGCCCGCCAAGATCTACGCCAACGAAGGCGTGGCCCAGGTGCTGTTCTTTGAATCCGACGAAATCTGCGAAACTTCTTACAAGGATCGGGGTGGCAAATACCAGGGACAGAAGGGCGTGACACTGCCCAAGATTTAGGGCAGTGCGGGCTGGGGTGCGGAGCAGCACGCGTGGTTCTGTAGTTCAGGGATAGAAGGGCGTGACACTGCGCAGGATCTAGAATAGGCAAGATGCCGACTTCACACGCTTTCCGCTAGCGCTTTGCGTTATAGTGCCCTTGCAATTCTACAACTCCCGGGAGGCGGATCATGGCAGTCTGGATATTCCTCGCTATTCTGGTAGTGCTGGCGTTCTGGGCCATGTCGATCTACAACGGGCTGGTCGCAACGCGAAACCGTTTCAAGAATGCGTTCGCACAGATCGACGTGCAGTTGAAGCGCCGCTACGACCTGATCCCCAACCTGGTGGAAACTGCCAAGGGCTACATGGCACACGAGCGCGACACGTTCGAGGCGGTGATCAAGGCAAGGAACCAGGCCGTGACTGCAGCGCAAACGGCCAGCGGCAGTCCTGGCAACCCGGCCGCCATGACGGCGCTGGGGCAGGCCGAAAGTGCGCTGACCGGCGTGCTGGGGAAAATGTTCGCATTGGCGGAAGCCTATCCCGATCTCAAGGCCAACCAGAATATGCTGTCGTTGCAGGAGGAACTGACCAGCACCGAGAACAAGGTGTCGTATGCGCGCCAGGGTTACAACGACTCGGTCATGGAGTACAACACCCGGCGCGAATCCTTCCCCGATGCCGTTTTTGCAGGCATGTTCGGTTTTCGCGCGGCAGAACTGCTGCAGGCGACCGAGTCTGCCGAAGAACGCAAGGCGCCGCAGGTCAAGTTCTAGCCATTTCAACCGCTCCCGGGATGAAAATCCGGAAGCCATGAACTTCTTCGAGCATCAGGAGTCGGCCCGCAAGCGCACTCGCATCATGCTGGTGCTCTACCTGCTCGCGGTCTTTGCGGTCATCGTGGCGGTCGATTTTGTCATCGCTGTTGCATGGACGTGGATGCACTTCGGCGCAGTCGTCACTGAGCCGACAGCGCCGGGCTGGGTGGGCGTACTGCAGACGATTCCGACACGGGTCTATCTATTGGGCGCCCTGGGAACCCTAGCAGTGATTCTGGGCGCCAGCCTTGCGCAGACATTGAAACTCGGTGCGGGGGGGGCGGCGGTAGCGGAAATGATGGGCGCGCGGCGGGTTAAACCGCATTCGGGCGACCTGCTCGAGCAGCGATTGATGAACGTGGTCGAGGAGATGTCCATTGCCTCTGGCGTGCGCATTCCGGCCGTCTATGTCATGGACGGGGAGCGGGCGATCAATGCTTTTGCCGCCGGCAACACGATATCCAACGCCGCTGTGGTGGTGACGCGTGGCACGCTGGAGGCGCTGAACCGCGACGAGTTGCAGGGAGTGATCGCGCACGAGTTCAGCCACATTCTGAATGGCGACATGGCGCTCAATATCCGCATGTTGGGCATCCTTGCCGGCATCGTGTTCATCAGTTCGGTCGGCGGCTTTCTCCTGCGCAACCTGCGTGGCAGCGACAACAAGGGTGCCGGCGGCATTGCCGCGATCGGACTGGCGTTGTTCATCATCGGGTATATCGGACTGTTCTTTGCCCGCCTGATCAAGGCGTCGGTGTCGAGGCAGCGCGAATTCCTGGCCGATGCCTCCAGCGTGCAATTCACGCGCAATCCGGACGGCATTGCCGGCGCGCTTGACCAGATCCGTGCGTCTGGGCGCGGTACCGAAGTCGGCAACCGTTTCGCGGAGGACGTTGCGCATATGTTTTTCGGCCAAGGTATCCGTGTCTGGCTGGGCGGGCTGTTCAATACTCACCCGTCGCTCGAGGAGCGCATTCGAAGAGTGAGTCCGAGATTTCAGCACGGCACCTACCGCACGCGGCGCCGGCTTCCGGAGGTGGCCGATGCGGGGGCGCCCCTGGCGCCTGCCGGCGCCGGCGCCGGCGCCGTTGCGTTCGCAGCCAGCGATGCAATGTCTCCAGGAGGGCGGGCCGCAGACGTCGGTATAGCGTGGGGGCGGTCGGCTGCTCAAAGCGTGGCGTTGGTCGGATCAATGGATGCCGGACGGATGGAGGGCGCGCATCGGCAACTCGCCGAATTGCCGATGGGACTGCGCGAGCGTCTTCGCGACTCGGTCGGCGCTCGCGCGGCGTTGATCGCCTTGCTACTGGCGCCGCGCGACGCCGTCATGTCGTTACAGATTGCAGCTGCGCGCACGGCTGGCGTGGGGACGATAGTCGATGAGGCCGCCCAGCTGGCCCGGCAGGTGCACCAACTGGGCGCTGCGTTTCAACTCGCGATCGTCGACCTGGCGCTGCCGGCGGTCAAGGCGGCGACCAGGGCACAGCAAGAGGAACTGGTGCAGGCGCTGCAGGCCGTGATCAATGCCGACCGGCGTGTGTCGATACACGAATTCGCGATGCTGATGTTGGTTCAGTCGCAGCTCGTCGTCCCTCGCGGATACCCGGTGTCGCGCTACAGGAAGCTGGGCGAGGTTCGCGATCCGGCGCTGTTGTTGATCGGCCTGTGCGCGCAGGCGGGGTGCCGGCCGGGGCCGCAGTCGCAGGAGGAAGCAGGGATGGCATTTCGCGCGGGAGCGCAGGCGCTCGGGTTCGAAGGCGCCGGGATGCCCGGACGGGAAATGTTCGGGCTGGAATCCGTGCACGCCGCGCTTGCAGCACTGCGCGAGCTCGCCCCCATGCCCAAGGCGCTGTTGATCAAGGGGCTGTTTGCCACGGTTACCTCGGATGGCAGCATCCGTGTCATTGAGGCTGCACTCATGCGTATGGTCGGTGCGGTGCTGGACTGCCCCTTGCCGCCACTGATAGCCGATGCCGCCCCCGGGACGCTGGTGCCCTAACGCCTCCAGGTGCACGCTGACCGCAATTGCAGGATGGTTCGTGGCCAGCCGGTTCATGTACCATTCGTGTCGATTTGAGGCGGCGCCGTAACCGGGCATCGGACCGCAAGGCGCGGCTTCAACGCGCGTGCCTAATGGAGGAGTACCCATGAATCCCATTGTCATCGATCGTTACAAGACCGCCAACGAAACCCTGCGCGTGCCGGACCTGCGCCAGGCGCTGTATGACGAGGGCGCCATCATGTTCGAGAAGACCATCGTCAACCTGCACGGCGAAGAGCACCGGGTCCGGCGCAACGTCGAGATCAAGGTGTTCCGGCGCGACTTCTTCAAGTGGTACGAAAAGGCGGTGTTTCCCGCAACATTGGAAGAGACCATCGCGCCCTACCTCAAGCAGGGCAAGGCCGACCTGGTGAACCTGGGATTTCGCGTGATGATGAATCTCACGGCTGACTTCTCCGGCGTTGACCGTCCAACGCGCACGCCTGAGGAGACCGACAGGTTGCTGCGCAACCTGCTGACTTTTGGCAAGGCGGCGACGCTGGGCCAGGCACTCGGGGACAAGGAAGTGATACGCGACGAGATCCGCAAGGCCATGGCGGAATTCGACAAGGAGTTCTTCCAACCCTCGATGAAGCGCCGGCGCGAGCTGCTGGCGCGATTCGCCAAGGGCGAACTCAAGGAGGAGGAACTGCCGCGCGACATCCTGGTCGAGTTGCTGCGCAACGAGGCGGAAGTACCGCTGTCGCAGGATGTGCTGATGAAGGAGATTGGTTTCTTCCTGCTGGCAGGTGCCTTCACCTCGATCCACACTCTGAGCCATGCCATGCACGAGTTGTTCTGGTGGGGCGAGCAACACCCGCAGGATAAGCAGCGCCAGCGCACCGACATGCTGTTCCTGCAGCGTTCCATCCACGAGAGCATGCGGCTGCATCCCTCCAGCCCGACGGCGGGGCGCCGGCCCACCTGCCCGATGCAATTGCCTGGCGGCGCCAATGCAACGCCGAGCGATTACGTGAGCATCGACCTGATGAAGGCCAATCGCGACACCGAGGTTTTCGGTGCTGATGCGGCCGACTACAACCCGCACCGTGAAGTGCAAAAGGGCACGCCGCCTTACGGCCTGTCATTCGGCATTGGTATGCACTCCTGCCTGGGGTTGAACTTGGCTGCCGGGGCACTCGCCAAGCCGAGCACCGATCCTGCCGAGCATCAGTTCGGTACGGTGACGCTGATCGCCCGGTCCCTGCTGGCGCACAACGCGCGGCCCGATCCGGACAACCCCGGTGCCATCGACCGTTCCACGGTGCGTAACAACTGGGGCAAGTACCCAATTCTTCTCGGCTAGGGTGACTGCGAGCGAAGGACGGGGCGGTGACGAAGCCGGGCCCGGCATGCATAGATTCTTTAGGAGGCGTTGAAATGAAACATGCATTCGTAACGGGTGGTGGCGGCGACATCGGTGCCGCAATCGGCGCGCGCGCATCAGCAGCGGGCTATCGGGTGACGCTGGTGGATCAGGACGGCGCGCGGGCGCAGTCGCGCGCCGGTAAATTGACGGGAGCGATCGGGCTGCAGTGCGATGTTACCGATGAGCGCTCGGTGGAGGCGGCCCTTGACGCCGCCGTTGAAAAGAACGGCTCGGTGCCCGACTTGGTCGTCAATTGCGCGGGGATCGGCCGCTTCGCGCCGCTGATGGACCAGGACCTCGCCGAGTTCAGGCGTGTCATCGACGTCAACCTGGTGGCCGGGTTCATCGTCGGGCGAGCTGCTGCGCGACGCATGGTCAAACGTGGTTCCGGTTGCATCGTCAACATCACGTCGATCAACGGCGTGCACCCTGCCCCTAACAGCGGGGCTTATCCGGCGGCCAAGAGCGGCTTTGCCGCACTGAGCGAGCTCATGGCCGTGGAGTGGGGGCCGCTGGGCATCCGGGTGAATGCCGTGGCGCCGGGATTTATCGACGCAGGCATTTCGGCGCCGTTTTTCGCCAACCCGGCGGTGCGCCAGTTGCGGGGGCAGGCGGTGCCGACACGGCGACTGGGCACGGCAGAAGATATTGCCAATGCCGTCATCTTTCTCGGCTCGGACGAGGCGAGTTACATTAACGGCCAGGAACTGCTGGTGGACGGCGGCGCATCCCGTGCGTTGCTCGCACTCTTGCCGCGCGAAGCGCCAGCCAAGTAAGAGGTCATTTCAGAATTTCCGAAATGTCCCCTGAGGCAGGGGAGCATGAGGGGATTGTTTCCTTCATATTGAAACCGACTTTAAGGAGCCCTTCCATGCGCAATCTGCTGATTGGCGGAGGTGTCCATCATCCGTTGGAGAACAGTGCGCCGTCAGTGAAGTCTACGCTGGCACGTGCCGGCATACAGACCGACGTCGTGGAGGATATCGAGGAAGGCTGCCGGATGCTGGCCAGCGGTTCCTATGACCTGCTGACATTCGGCGCCATTCGATTTCGCATGCTGGCTCCGCAATACGAGCAGTATCGCGCCCGCTGGGCACTCGCATTCTCCGAAGCGGGGCGCGAAGCATTGCGCGCTCACCTGCGCCAGGGCAAGGCAATGCTGGCCATGCACGCGGCCAGCATCAGCTTCGATGACTGGCCGGAGTGGGGGGAGATCGTCGGTGGCCGCTGGGTGTGGGGAACGTCCGGACACCCGCCATTTGGCGCGGTTGAGGTGCGATTCCTAGGCGAGCACCCAAGCCCCCTGACCGATGGGCTGCCCGCTTTCCAATGCGATGACGAGGTCTATGGGGGGTTATGGGTGGCGCCTGATGTAGTGCCTCTGGCTGAGGCGCGCCCCACGGGAGGAAAGGAGGCCGGACCTGCGGGGACCCCGGGGCAGTGGATGCCGGTGCTGTGGACACGTGAATGGCAGGGCGGCCGGGTCGTATATGACGCGCTGGGCCATGACGCTGCATCGCTTGATCATCCCGTTCATCAGAAACTGATTACTCGCGCGGCGCTCTGGGCCCTAGGCCGCAGCGACCAGGAGGTGGCAAAGACATGATGCGTCCTATTGAAAAAATGTCGGTGCTGATCACCGGCGGCGGTTCGGGCATCGGCGCTGGCGTCGCGCGCTTCTATACGCAGCGCGGCGCGCGGGTCACGATCTGCGGGCGGCGCGAGGACAAGATCAAGGCGGTTGCGCGCGAACTCGGTCCGAATTGCCGCGGAGAGGCCGCGGACGTGACCAAGGACGCCGATCGACGGCGCATCATCGAAGCTGCGGTGGAACATGGCGGCGGCCTCGACGCGCTGGTCAGCAATGCCGGCAACATGCTGCATGGGCCGATTACCGGCCTCGACGAGCAGGCGCTGATCGACGTGTTTCATGTGAACGTGGTCGCCGGCATGCTGCTCACCGGACTGGCGGTGCCTCACCTCGAGAAGCGCCGCGGCGCCATTGCCTTCATCGGTTCGGTGCACACCCGGCGCGCCTTTCCCGGGGCCTCCGCATACGCGGCCACCAAAGGGGCGCTCGAAGCGCTGACCAAGGTGCTGGCCGCTGAACTCGGGCCAAAGCAGATTCGCGTCAATTGCATCGTGCCGGGGGCGGTGCCGACCGAGATCAACATCCGCGCCGGGCTGTTCACGGCAGAGCAGCATGTGGTGAGAATGGAAGGCCTCGCCTCATCGCATGTACTGGGTCGCATCGGCAGCGAGGGGGATGTCGCCGAGGCAATGGACTACTGTCTGCGCGCCGACTGGTGCACGGGGCACGCCCTGGTGATTGACGGCGGCTTGTCGCTCGGTCTGACCAGTTTCTAGCGCAGCCGCACACTCAGTCGGGTCATGGAAACGGAGAGTGTTGGTTATATACAGAGCATTTCTTATTCTGCATGCAGAATAACGGACGCCATCATCCGAGCAAGCTGCTCGGTATTGACGATGCTCGTCGCGTCACACCCCGATCCTTGATGCGTTGCACAGATTCAGAATGGAATGAGGATCACGGGCTCGCCCCCGCTCTCGCTATTGCAACGCACCATGCGAATGCTGGGGAAAACGCTATACGAAAATAATGTTTCGTGGCTAGAATGCGTGCGCCCATCAGGGCTTGACTCACACAACCGTGCAAGTGGTATGCAGGGGCGAAAGCCTCGCGGAGCATGATGCAATGATCCTGCAGCAAATCCTCAATGGCCTCATCGTCGGCGGCGTGTACGCGCTGTTCGCGATCGGCTTTACGCTGGTGTTCGGTATTCACCAGATCCTCAATCTGGCCCACGGTGCCGTGTTCATGACCGGCGCATTCGTCGCGCTCTACTCGGTGCAGGCAGGCTGGCCACTCTGGTTGGGGTTCCTGCTCGCCATGCTCGCAAGCGGCCTGCTCTCGGTGCTGATCGAGGTCGGCGCCTTTCGCAAGCTGAGGAAAAGCGGGTTTGCGGAGCTTGAGTTCGGCGCGATCATCACGTCGATCGGCGCGAGCCTGGCGATCATGACCATCGCGCAGAAGATCTCGAACACGCAGATCATGCGCTTCCCGTTCGAAACCATGCCTGTGGTGATTTACGAGTTCTTTGGCTTGCGCGTATCGGCGCTGCAGCTGGTGATGGCGGCCTGTGCCGCAGTCCTCGTGGTGATCCTGACCTGGTACCTCTATCGCACGGCGTTCGGTCGGCAGGTTCGCGCGGTGGCGGGGAACGAGCGCGCCGCAACGCTGGTGGGGGTTAATCCCAATTTCGTGTTCTTCCAGACCTTCTTCATGTCGGGCGCCCTGGCGGGCGCGGCAGGGGTGTTGGTGGGGCTCGCGTTCAACAGCATTCACTTTGTCATGGGCGAACCCTATCTGCTGCGCGGCTTTGTTGTGGTGATCCTGGGCGGTCTTGGCAGCATCCCGGGCGCGCTTCTGGCTGGACTGGTGCTTGGCATGATCCAGACGATGACGGTCGCTTTTCTTCCTTCAGGCCTGACAGACACCATCATTTTCTCGCTGCTCTTCATCATTTTGCTGATACGGCCGCACGGCCTGCTAGGCAAGCCTGAAGCCGGCGCGATGCGGGGCCGATGATGAGCGACCTGTTTATTGCCTATCGGCCGCTGATCGACCTGTTCCTGCTGCATTCGGGATTTGCTCTCGGGCAGTACATCGTATTGCGTGCGGGTGTATTTTCGGTGGCCAACGCGGGACTCACCGCGATCGGCGCATACCTCTCGGCGTGGCTGACGCTGCGCGCGGGGGTGCATCCGGCACTGTCCGTCATCGCGGGAACGGCTGCTGGAACACTGGTGGCCTTGCTGCTGTCCTGGCCGCTGGCGAGATTGCGCGGGGTCTACCAGGCGATCGCGACCCTGGCTTTTGTGCAGGTCGTGCTGTCGCTGAACGTTTATTCGGAGCGCTTTACAGGGGGTGCCATGGGCATGAACGGCATTCCCAAGGTCGTGTCGACGGGAACCTTGTTCATATCGCTCCTGGTCACCCTCTATATCATTTGGGCGATCAGTCGCACGCGCCTAGGCCGAGCGTTCGATGCCATCCGTCAGGACGAAATGGTCGCTGCGTCCTTGGGCGCGTCGGTGCGCTATTACCAGTCCGTTGCGTTTGCGATTTCGGGGGCCATTGCGGGGTATTTCGGCGCGATGGAGGCCTTCAATACGTACACCATTGAGCCTCAGCGCTTCGGTTTCGATTTCCTGGTCGCGGCGCTGACCTATGTGGTGTTTGGCGGCAGGCGTTCCATATGGGGGCCGGTGGTTGGTGCCGCCGTCCTGATCGCCCTGCCTGAGCTTGCGAGGCCGCTGGCCGAGTACCGCACCCTTGTCTACGGGCTCATCATGATTGTCGTCATGGCGCACCTGCCGCGTGGCGTATTCGACACGTTCGTGGAGTACCTGCATCGCCGGCGCATGGCGCGCATGGACCGGGCTGCGATCGCGAAGGGGGACAATGCATGAGTACGCTTGTTCTCGACCGGGTGTCCAAGAGATTTGGTGGCGTCATCGCCGCCGACAATGTGTCTATGCAGGTGCCGTCGGGCCGCATTACCGGCCTGATCGGACCCAATGGCGCAGGCAAGACCACCATAGTCAACCTGATCACGGGCATGATGGAACTGACTGCCGGCGCCATCAAGCTGGACGATCGCGACCTGAGCACGACCTCGCCGCACGAAGTCAGCCGTGCCGGCCTTGCCAGAACGTTCCAGAATATCCGCCTTTTCAAGGAAGCACCCGTCATCGACAACGTGATGGGCGGATTTCATCGTCATGAAAAGTGCTCCCTCGTTTCCAGCCTTTTCGCCCTGCCGTCAGCGCGTGCCGAGACGCGGCAGATTCGCGAAAAGGCCGGCGCCTTGCTCGAGAAATTCGGCATGACCCGTTATGCCAGCTATCCCGCGGGAAGCCTTGCCTATGGACACCAGCGGCGAGTGGAAATGATGCGCGCGCTGGCATCGGGGCCGTCGGTGTTGTTGCTCGACGAGCCGGTTGCGGGCATGAACGATGTGGAGGCGGGCGAACTGGGCGGCATTTTCCGCGAACTGGCGAACGGGGGCATGGCAGTGCTGCTGATCGAACACAACATGCGCTTTGTCACCAAGCTGTGCGAGCATGTCTATGTGCTCGATGGCGGGCGCCTGATTGCCGAGGGGCCACCCAAGCAGGTCACCTCCGATCCGGCGGTGATCGCCGCATACCTTGGCGCATGAGTCGATGACAGCGCAGATGAACTCCCCCGGACAAATCATGCTGGAGGTCACCGACCTCAAGGCCAATTACAGCGGCATCCAGGCCTTGCGAGGCGTCAGTCTCACCGTCAACAAGGGCGAGATGGTTGCGCTTATCGGCCCCAATGGCGCGGGCAAGTCCACGCTGCTCAACTGCGTCAGCGGCCAGGTGCGCGTCGCGTCCGGCTCGATCACGCTCGACGGCGAGCAGATGGTCGGCAAGGATCCCTGGACGGTGTCGCGTCAGGGGCTGTTGCAGGTGCCCGAAGGCCGCCAGGTGTTTGCCGAATTGTCGGTGCTGGAAAACCTTCAGCTCGGAGCGACTGCGCTCAGGGGGCGTGCAG
>CANJRC010000014.1 GCA_947476535.1 Betaproteobacteria bacterium | reverse complement strand
GCCGAGTTCCTTGACGCGCTTCTTGGCGTAGTCGCGCACGTCGTTGGCGCCGTGATCGTTGCAGCAGGCGTCGCCGTTCTGGCGCTGGTTGCAGCAGAAAAACACGTGATTCTTGAAGTAGCTCATGGTGGCAGAGTCGCTCGGTGGGAAGGAAGGCCCGATTATACCCGGATGTTCCTGCACGCCTTTTGGCGACGATGCGGGCCACGGAATGGGTTAGCAGGACGAGTCAGCGGAACGATTCAGCTGCTGTTGCCCCAGTCGCTGCCGTTGCGGCGTTGACTGCGGTCGTTCGCCAACGACATGAGGTAGGCCAGCGCGGCGAAGGGCCAGGCGGCCGACACCACGCGCGTCAGCCCGTTGAAATTGAGGAAGTGCCCCTGGCGCCACTCCGCAAGGAAAGCGGCGAAGTAGGGGTTTTCCGGGGCGAAATTCACGACCGCGGCGGCCAGCATCAATGCCGATCCGGCCACGGCCAGCCTCGCGCCGGGCGGCAGGCTCGCAGCGAGGATGGCGAGCACGGCGCCGACAGCCGTGCCAAACAGCGCGCCCGGCGTGACCCAGAGCAGGAGTTCCTGGGGGCTGAACAACAGGCCGTAGGCTGCGGTGCGCACGAGGAGCCCGATCGCGAGGATCACGAGCATGACCAGGCGGGCCGGCTGGCCGGGGCGCATGATGCTACCGACGAACAGGCACACGGCGAGCGCATTGGCACCGGCCACCGCCGCCTCCACGCGGATGAACACTTCGGCCGGATAGAGGCGACCGCTGGGCGTCTGGAAGAGCGTGCGCAGATCACCGTTGCCAAACAGCAGCGTCTCCGGGTTCAGCAGGGAGAACAGCCACAATCCGAGCAACACCAGCCCCATGTCAACGCGTCCGCCGGTACTGAACAGGCGATACCGGAGCGCCTGCAGGCCCTCGTCGCGCAGCAACAGGCGCGAGCCCGCCGCGCCAACCAGCACGCCCAGCAGGGCGCCGGCGGCGTTGGCGGCCAGATCGACATTGGATGCGTAGCGGGTGGGCAGGTAGGTTTGCAGCGACTCCAGGGCCGCGCTCAGCGTGACTGACAGGAGGAATACCGTGACGGCGGCGGACCTGCCTCGCAGTAGCGGGAAGATCGCCAGCACGCCAAGGAATCCGAGCGGGACGTAGGCCAGCACATTGACCGAGAGGTCGAATGTCGTAATGAAGCGCGGCCGTCCCATGACGAGCCACGCGAAGGGTCCAGCGCCGTTATGAACCCAGCCGGTAAACGGATGCAGGCTCGCGTAGACGATCAGCAGCGCATAGGCTGTGGCCAGGTAGCGCGCTAGGTACGAGGGGCCCTCGTTGATTCGCATGTAAAGGATTCTCGCATGCTGGCCAGGTTCTGGTGCTGCGCTATCCTGATGATAATAATTCTATGATTAATACAAGAGCGTCGGGCACTGATCAACTGAGTTGATCATATCTACTGCATCGGGCTATACCGTGGCGAGTGCGGCGACCGCGTCGACGAGGCGGCGGTACTCCTCGCGGATGCGCTCGCGCGACATCCCGAGCCAGGCGACGCGGGTGATGAGCATCGAGGCGCCGCAGCGATCGCGCAGCCAGCGTCCGCGCTCGGCGATCTGTGCGGGCGTTCCTAGCAAGGCCGTCTCGCGTGCGTCCAGTGTTTCGCCCGCCGCATTGCCCGGCTTCAGGTCGAGTTTGCGCGCCTGGTAGATGTCGAGGCGCTGGCCCGAGATGTCGTAGTGCCGCTCGAGTGCCGCCTCAACAGACGCCGCAACGTAGATCTGGCGCAGGAAGGCGATGGTGCCGGGCGGCCTGCCAGCTTCCTTGCGCGTGTCATGGAAGAGGCGCGATAGGGCCTCGATACCATCGAAGGGAATCTTGGAAGGGCCGACCCAGCCGTCGGCGAGCCGTGCTGCGCGCTTGACTGCGGCGGCGCTTTTTGCGCCGATCCACACTGGTGGCCCGCCGGGTGTACAGGGCACGATATGCGGCTCGAAGCGGTCGAGGTTGTAGAAGCGGCCCTTGTGATTGACTTCGCGTTCGCGCCAGATGCGCGGCAGCACCTGCAGCATTTCTTCCAGGCGAGCACCGCGCTCCTTCGGGTCGATGCCCAGCGCGCGAAGCTCCTCGGGGATGTAGCCGATGCCCGCGCCGAGGATGAAACGGCCCTCGGTGAGCACGTCCAGCGTGGCCGCCTCTTCAGCCAGCGCGATCGGGTGATACACCGGCGCCACCATCACCGTGGTGCCGATGCGCGACGTCGGTGCGAGATCGGCTGACAGGCGCGCTGCAAAGGGCACCGGCTGCAGGATGGTCACCGGGCCGTAACCCCAGTGCTGCGCCAGCATGAAGCAGGTCACGCCCGCCGCCTGGCCCCATTCGAGCTGCCGCTGCGCCAGGTCGAGCTGCTCGCGCGCCGGCATGTCGCGCGGCGTGTCGACGAGGAGGACGCCTACTTCCATGTTATTGCAGGCCGAGTATCTTCAGCACTTCGGGGCGGCGCGTCGAGGTGCCGGGCTTGGCGGAGCGGTAGTCCTTTGGAAGTCCCGCAGTCTCGTACATGGTCGGGCTGCCCGGATCGTCGTTCACCACTTTGTTGCCCTCGCGCGACATCACGTAGTTAGCGAACAGGCGCCCGGCATTCGGGTACTTGGCCTTGGCGCGAGCCACCAGCGTGATCTGGATCTCGTTGCCCACCGCCGTGTCAGGCGTGAAGAAGGCGACAGGCGCGCCCTTCTCCTGCACGGCCGTGAACTGCGGCAGCACCACCGGTACCATGTAGGCGCCTTCGCCCGCGGCGAGCGACTGCAGGGCGGGGACGCCGGAGGGATAGAAGCGCGGATTCTGTTCGCGTAGCTTCGCGAAGAAGGATTCGCCGTACTTGTCGAGCAGCAGCGTCCAGTGGTCGGTGTAGGCGTCGGAGGAGCGCGGATCGGGCAGCAGGATCTGGCCCTTCCATTTGGGATTGAGCAAGTCCGGCCAGTCCTTGGGGACGTCGGCGCCCTTCACCTTGTCGGTGTTGTAGGTGATGGACCAAGGCGAGATCTGGATCACCGCGCACACTTCGCGGTAGAAGCGCGAGGGGAACTCGCCGCTCGTGATCACCGGCAGGTTGGCGCTGGCGAGTGAATCGATCCAGCCGCGCTTGATGCCGTTCTGCGCATAGGTTATCGAGTCGCCGGAATTCAGCAGTGCGTCCACCGCGTAGGTGCCCGACTCGGCCTCGGCGGCGAATCGCTGCTGCAGGCCGATGCTGTTGATGCGCACGAAGGTGCCGCGAATGCCGTACTTGGCATTGAAGGCATCGACGATGCGCTTGCCGACGTTTTCCGTGGCGGCCGTGTAGAAGCGGATTTCGCCTTCGGCCTTGGCGGCCTTGGTGAGCGCCTCCAGGGCGGCTTGGGTTGCCTGCGCGTTGGTGGTCGGTGCCTTGGATGCTTGTGCGAATACAGCAGTCGGTGCCGCAACCGAAACCGCGGCCAGCAGGGCGCCGGCGATCAGTCTTCCAAGCGGGCTTACTTTTACAGATGGCATGTGTTTCTCCTGATCATTGAACTGCGCTATTGTAGCCCGAGCAACTTGACGATTTCGGCCTTGCGCGAAGCGGTGCCGGGGATTGGCGAGCGGTAATCTTTTGGCAGTGAATTGCCCAGCGCGTAGATGGGCGCCTGCCCCGGGTCGTCGTTGAACACCTTGTTGCCTTCGGGCGACATCACGTAATTGGCGAAGAGGCGCGCGGCGTTGGGGTACTTCGACTTCGCGCGCGCGGTCAGTGTCACGTGTTGTTCCACGCCGACCGCCATGTCCGGCACCACCATGCCGAGCGGCGCGCCCTTGTCCTTGATGCCCTGGTACTGCGGGGGCACGACGGGAAGCTGGAAGCTTCCTTCGCCAGCGCCCAGCGCCTGCGTGGCGGGAACGCCGGAGGCATACATGCGCATGTTCTGCTCGCGCAGCTTGGCGAAGAAGGATTCGCCGTACTTGTCGAACAACAGTGCCCAGTGGTCGATGTAGGCGTCGGACGAGCGCGGGTCGGCGTACAGGATCTGACCCTTCCACTTCGGATTGAGCAGGTCCGTCCAATCCTTGGGGATGTCGGCGCCCTTCACCTTGTCGGTATTGTAGATGATGCCCCAGGGCGATATCTGGATCAGCGCCGTGACATTGCGGTTGAAGCGCGCCGGGAATTCGCCGCTGATCATGACTGGAATGCCGGCGTCCACCACGGGCTCGAACCAGCCCTTCTTGATGCCGTTTGTCGCATAGGTCACGGCGTCGCCGGAATTGATGATCATGTCGGTGGAGAAATTGCCGGCATCCGCATCGGTGGCATAGCGCTGCTGGAGCAGGATGCTGTTGAAGCGCACGAACTTGGCATTGATGCCGTACTTGGCCTGGAACGCTGCACTGACGCGGCGCGGCACGTTCTCGGTCTGTGCGGTGTAGTAGGTCAGTTCACCTTCGGCTTTGGCGGCCTTGATCAGCGCATCGAGCGCGGCGGCTGCGGCCTGTGGATTGGCCACCGGGGGTTTTGCCGTCGCCTGGGCAAGCAGCATGGGTGCCGGCCGCGCTTCGTCGGCCCATGACATGCTTGTCGCACCTGCCGCGAGCAGCATGCTCGCGAGCACGTGCATTGTGCTGCGGATTGTTGATGAATTCATGATCATCCTCCTTTGGGTGGAATTTCTGCGACAGTTGCGTCGTTCCTTCAATGGGTTAGCGCTGGTCGCGAGTATGCAGCCGACACGGCGGGTTTGCCAGCCTCAAATATCAAATGGCTACTGCGTGTGGGCCTTGCCAGCAGGGTGTGCGGTGCCATGCGCAGCGTGCGCCTCATGGTGCTTCGCGGGCGCGCCACCATGGGCTTCGAGGCGGCGGCCCATCGGTGCGAGTGATCCGGCAATCATCCCGAAAAGCGCGGCGAACAGCCCGGCGAGCTGGGGCGGGCAGATGGCATCGGGCGCGAGGACCTCCATCCAGATCCAGGTGGACAGGCCGAGGAATATGGCAGCCAATGCGCCCACCTGGTTGGCATGCCGCCAGTACAGGCCGAAGGCCAGCGGCACAAAGGCGGAGACCAGTGTGACCTTGTAGGCGTTCTCCACCATCTTGTAGATCGACAGGTGGGAATTCAGGGCAAATACCGTGACTAGGACGGTGAAGCACAGCACCACGGTGCGCATGGCGAGTAGCAACTGACGGTCGTTCATGTGCCGGAAGGCGGGGCGTAGGATGTTCTCGGTGAACGTGACCGAGGGCGCGAGAAGCGTTGCGCTGGCGCAGCTCTTGATGGCCGAGAGCAGTGCGCCGAAGAACATGATCTGCGCAAACAAGGGCGCGTGCGACAGGATCAGGTTGGGCAGGATGAGCTGCGACTGTTTGTCGCCGTCGATGAGCTTCTTCACCAGTTCCGGATCGATCAGCGTGGCCGAGTAGGCGAGGAACATGGGGATGAAGGCAAAGCCGAAGTAGAGTACGCCGCCCAGCACCGAGGCCCGCCCGGCGGTCTTTTCGTCCTTGGCCGAGGCTACGCGCTGGAACACGTCCTGCTGCGGAATGGAGCCGAGCATCATGGTGACCGCGGCGGCGGTGAAGCCCAGGATGCCTGCGAGGGTCGCCTCGGGAAAGAAGTTCGAGAGCTTTCCCGCGTCAATGGCATGAGTGACGACGGTGCCGACGCCACCTGCAAGCTGGCTCACGTCCCAGCCGATATAGAGCATGCCGATGACGATGATGATCATCTGGATGAAGTCGGTGATGGCCACCGACCACATGCCGCCCCAGATGGTGTAGAGCAGCACGGTGGAGGCGCCGACGATCATGCCCGTCGAGGTGGACATGGCGCCTTCGGACACGACATTGAACACCAACCCTAGGGCCGAGATCTGGGCGGCCACCCAGCCCAGGTACGAGATCACGATGCAGATGGTAGTGACCGCTTCGACCGCGCGGCCATACTTGTTCCGGTAGAAGTCGCCTATGGTCAACAGCTTCATGCGGTACAGGGGCCGCGCGAAGAAGAGACCCACCAGGATCAGGCACATCGACGAGCCGAACGGGTCGGCGATGACCCCGCCCAGGCCTTCACGAAGAAACGTTGCCGGGATGCCCAGCACGGTTTCCGAGCCGAACCATGTCGCGAACACCGTTGCGGTGACGATGGCCATTGGCAGGCTGCGGCCGGCGAGCGCATAGTCGCCGGTGTTCTTAACGCGCAGCGCGGCCCATATGCCGATGCCGACGGAAATGATCCAGTAGGTGACCACGAAACCCAGCAGCATGTGGAGGCCCTTTCCGTCGATTGGGAGAGGGTTCGATTATAGCGAAGGGGCCCTCGCTGAAGCGCAAAGGGCGCTTGCCAGAAGCGCGCCGCCGGCGATCACCAGAACAGGAGGAGAACCGACTGCCAAAGCACCAGCAACGCGAGCAGTCCGGTGATGCCCAGCAAGAGCCGGTTGCGGCGCCGCTCGATCGCGGCAAGGCGCTCGATGGAATCCCGCAGTTGTCCCAAGCGGTCTTCGGCCAGCAATTGGTGCGCTAGCCGCGGCAACTGGGGCAGGAGCGACGCCCAGCGCGGCATTTCGCGCTTGAGGTTGCGTGCCAGGCCGCGCCAGCCGACTTGCTGGTTCATCCAGCGCTCAAGATAAGGCTTGGCCGTTTTCCACAGGTCCAGTTCGGGATCGAGGTCGCGACCCAGGCCCTCGATGTTGAGCAGGGTTTTCTGCAGCATCACCAGCTGCGGCTGGATCTCCACCCCGAATCGGCGCGACGTCTGGAACAGGCGCAGCAGCACATGGCCGAACTTGATCTCGCGCAGCGGCCGGTCGAAGATGGGTTCGCACACGGCGCGGATGGCTGCCTCGAGTTCATCGACGCGCGTCTGCGGCGGCACCCATCCCGACTCGAGGTGGACTTCGGCGACGCGCCGGTAGTCGCGATTGAAGAAGGCCAGGAAGTTCTGCGCGAGGTAACTCTGGTCGCGTTCATCGAGCGTGCCCATGATGCCGAAATCGAGGGCGATGTACTGGCCGCGGCGATCCTCGGCGCCTTCGGCACCGATGTCCACCAGGATGTTGCCCGGATGCATGTCGGCGTGAAAAAAGCCGTCTCGGAACACCTGCGTGAAGAAGATTTCCACGCCGGCGCGCGCGAGTGCGGGAATGTTCACGCCGGCCTCCCGCAATTTCGCGACCTGGCTGATGGGCAGGCCGTGCATGCGCTGCATGGTCATGACCGATGATGAGCAATAGTCCCAATGGATTTCCGGCACTGCCAACAGCGGCGATGCGTCGAAATTGCGTCGCAACTGGCTGGCGTTGGCAGCTTCGCGCATGAGGTCGAGTTCATCTTGCAAGTGGCGGGCGAACTCGGCCACCACTTGGCGCGGTTTCAGCCGCCGCCCGTCAATCCACAGGCGCTCAACGAGGATGGCTGCCGTGTCCATGAGGGCGATGTCGCGCCGGATGGCCGGCTCGATCCCCGGTCGCAACACCTTGATGGCAACTTCAGCGCCGGCATCGTTGCCTTCGCGCAGCACGGCAAAGTGTACTTGCGCGATCGACGCGCTGGCGACGGGAACATCGTCGAACTGCGCGAACAATGCGTCGACGGGTTTGCCTAGGGTGAGTTCGATCTGTGCGCGGGCTAGCGCGCCATCGAATGGCGGTACCTGGTCCTGCAGCTTGGCCAGTTCATCGGCAATATCGAGCGGAAGCAGGTCGCGGCGTGTGGACAGCACCTGACCGAACTTGACGAAGATCGGCCCGAGCGCCTCCAGCGCCTCGCGCAGGCGCACTGCGCGCGGCGCGGCAAAGCGATTGCCGCCATAGATCTGCCCGATGAAGCGGAGCAGCGATGCCCAACGGCCAGCGCTGGCGGCAAGCACGTACTCATCGAGGCCGAATCGCCAGGCGACGGAAAAAATGCGGAGCAGGCGAAAAAGGCTAGCCAAGTCGTGACCGG
This sequence comes from Betaproteobacteria bacterium, assembly GCA_947476535.1. Classification (GTDB taxonomy): domain Bacteria; phylum Pseudomonadota; class Gammaproteobacteria; order Burkholderiales; family SG8-39; genus CAIYPG01. The sequence continues at coordinate 46,133 of CANJRC010000014.1, read as the reverse complement.
GTTGTTTGCAGGCGAGGGTGAGGCAAGAAATGTAACAGATAAGGCCCATGGTGCCGTCCAGGCGCCAGGTGCGGGCCTTGCGGGGATCTTAGCGCGGGGCGCGCGATCCTTGGCGTTCTAACAATGCGATGCGCGACTCCAGGTCTGCTACACGTGCGCTGGTCTCGCTCACATGGGCAGCGAACGGCGCGATAGTGTCTTGGCGCACGAGGGTGGGGCGTTCGTCCGTCCAATAGTCGGCGAAGTTCTGCGCTAGACGTTGCGCTGCTTGCGCCTGCCATGCCATGAAATCGCGTCCGGTGCGCACCATGCGGTGCGCGATCACGTCGCCAACGACCCGCGACAGGTCCTCTTCGACGTCCCAGCGTAGGTCGCGGAACAATTGTTGCGCGACCTGCGCCAGGTCGGCTGCACCCGTCAATTCGACGTCGCGCAGGGCAGTCGCGTCGCGCTGGATGAGGCGGGGCCATGCAGCAGGTTTCAGGGTGATCGTCAGGTCGGGCGCGAGATCGCCTGTCTGCGCTAATTCCTCCAACAACCCGTCGTCGCGGATCTTCAGCCGCAAGTCGGGAAGCGGAGCCATGCGAACGCGGAGCGTGCGGCCGGCAAATGCCTTCAGTCGCGCGAGCGGCCAGTCCTGCTGCATCAGGATGTGGTTGAGACCAAGAATCGCGCTTCGGCTGATCATGGATATATTTGAACACACATCGAAACGATGGATCTCAGGAATTGACGTAAGAGGAGGCGGTAATCATCGCCAGGGCACGGGTATGATCGGCGCTGGGATTTTGGACGGCCAGTGTTCGCAGGTTGCCACCGGGCGACTTTTTGGATGGGGGAAACGATGACAATCCGCATATGTTCTTTACTGCTGCTATCCGCTTTACTGTTCAGTTCGGCAACGGCGATAGCCCAGGCTTACCCTTCGAGGCCGGTGCGGTTCATCGTGCCAAACACCCCTGGAACGGTATCGGACCTCGTCGGGCGAATCATGAGTCCAGAGATGTCCAAGGCGCTCGGCCAGCCCATCATCGTTGAAAACAAGGCTGGAGCAGGGCAGGTGATCGGGCTCGAATACGTCGCAAAACAAATGCCGCCGGACGGTTACAACATTGCTGTCGTTTCCGTTTCGACGATGGCCATCATGCCAGTGACGGTCAAGGACCTGCGATTTGACCCGTTGAGGGACCTTCCCCCGGTTATCGGTCTGGTGGAGGGACGCTACCTGTTGGGATCGTCTTCAAAACTTCCATGGAGGACGTTTGCAGAAATGGTCGCGCATGCGCGGTCAAACCCGGGCAAGCTGAATTATGGGTCGCCCAGCACGGGCGTACGACTGCCGACCGAGGCCATGCTGCGCGCGCTTAATCTCAACGTGGTGCACGTTCCCTATAACGGTGGTGGCCCATACTTGAATGCACTGGTGGCCGAAGAAGTGCACATGGGGCTGGTTGCCGAATCGCAGGCGGTTTCGTTCGGGGAACGGTTCCGTGTTCTGGCGGTGACCGGGGGGCAACGTCTGGCTGCTTTGCGCGATGTGCCTACCTTCGCGGAACTGGGACTGCCGCAGATTACGGGCCTGAGTTTTTCTTTGAATGTGGCGTCGGGCACGCCCCGGAGCGTGATCGATCTGCTTTACGGCGCTGCGTCACGCACATTGCAGCTGCCTGAAGTCAAGGCGCAGTTCGTCAAAATTCTGATGGAAGTAACGGGTAGTTCGCCTGACGCCGCGGCACGCAGTCTTGCCGGTGAAGCGAAGGTATTTGGCGATATCGCGCGGGACCTCGGACTTCAGCCGCAGTAGTTGTGCTGCGCGGCCACCTCAGTGCGAAGCGGTCTTTCCCTGCCCAAGATAATGGGCAATGACGGTCGGATCATTGGCCAGGATTTCGCTCTTTCCCTCATGCACCACGCGGCCCTGCTCAATGACGTAGGCACGGTCAGTGGAGTTGAGCGCCTGACGCGCATTCTGTTCCACCAGCAGAATGGTGAGGCCTTCCGCATTCAGCACGCGCAGCGCATCGAATACCTGCACCACGATGACAGGTGCGAGCCCGAGGCTGGGTTCGTCGAGTAGCAAGAGGCGCGGACCGCCCATCAGCGCGCGCCCGATCGCCAGCATCTGTTGCTGGCCACCGCTGAGCGAGCCGGCACGCTGCTCGCGTCGCTCGGCGAGAATGGGAAACAGGCTCTGGATGCGTTCCAGCGTGTAGGCGGACTTGCGTCCGGACAACGCCGTCGCACCCAGTTCCAGATTTTCTCGAACGCTGAGGTTGGCGAGGATCTGCCGGCCTTCCGGCACCTGCAGTAGACCCTTGCGGGACACGTTCCAGGGCGCCGTGCCCACCAGTTCCTCCCCATTGAACTTGATCGATCCGCCGGTTGCCCGCACCACGCCGCTCAGGCAGTTCAGGAGCGTGGATTTGCCCGCGCCGTTGGGTCCGATGAGGGCGACGAACTCGCCCTCGGCCACGTTCAGGGATACGCCGCGCAGCGCATGAATGCCGCTGTACGCTGCGGTGACATTTTCGACAGAGAGCGTGGTGGTCGTCATGGGATGGCTCGGTACATTCTCAGCTGCCCAGATACGCGGTGATGACGGCCGGGTCGTTGACGACCTGCTCGGGTGATCCAGATGCAATCATGCGGCCGCTGTCCAACACGTACACGAAGTCGCACAAGTTGGTGACGAAACGCACGTTGTGCTCTATCAGCAGCACGCCCATGCCATCCTTGGCCAGGCCACGAAAGATTTCCCCCAGTTCGCCTGCCTCGACGTCGTTCATCCCGGCAACGGGCTCGTCGAGCAGGATGAGCGCCGGTTCGGACGCGAGCGCGCGCATCATTTCGACGCGGCGCTGATGTCCGTAGGCGAGCCCTCCCGCCTCCTGGTCGGCGAATTTCGACATGCCGAAGCGCTCGAGTAGCTTGTTCGCGCGATCGCGAAGCGCCGCCGTTTCACGCCGAGCGGAAGGCAGTCCCAGGAGACTGGCTGGGGTGGTGGTCTTCTCGTTGCGATAGAAGCCAATCATGACGTTGTCGATGACGCTGGCTTCGGCAAGAAGCCGGATATTCTGGAATGTGCGTGATATGCCGGCGCGCGCCACTTTGTAGGCCGGGACTTCGGTGATGTCCTGCGCGCCGAAATGGATGCTTCCTTCGGAAACTGTGAGCACGCCGGTGATCAGGTTGATGAGGGTGGTCTTGCCGGCGCCATTGGGGCCGATCAGGCCGGTGACCTTTCCGGACGGCACTTCCATGTTGACGTTCGACACTGCGGCAACACCGCCGAAGTGCTTGGAGACGCTCTTGATAACCAGCGCGCTCATTGCTGCGACTCCATAGCGGCCTTGGCCGCGAGTCTGCGGCGGCGAAAGTACAGCAGCCCGGTATCCACGATGCCGCGCGGCATGAATGCGATGACCAGCATCATGATGACGCCATAGAGCGCATTGCGATAGTCGGCCAGCGGCCGTGAAACCTCCGGCAGGATCAGCAGGATGGCGGTGCCGACAATGGGGCCGGCAACCGAGCGCCGACCGCCCAGGACGACGTACGAAAGGGCGGCAACAATGAGCCCGAATCCATAGGTGTTGGGAAACAGGGTGAATGTCTGGAAGGCCTCCAGTCCGCCGAACAGGCCGGCGATGGCGCCGCTGAGACCGAAAGCCAGCGACTGGTGGAATGTCACCGAGACTCCGAGGGAGCTTGCTACGGCCTCGTCCTGTCGAATGGCTTCGAAGGCGCGGCCGACGCGCGTGGCACTGATGGCCAGCATGACGTAGATGGTGCACAAGAGCGCGAGCAGGTTCTCCTTCGTGCCGATCAGGATGGGAATGGCGTTGAGGCCGATCGCGCCGCCGGTGAGGCTGTCGGAGAACAGCCCGATGGCGACAACGATTTGCACGAAGGCCAGCGTTGCGATGGCTTGGAATACACCGCGCAGGCGAGCCAGTGGCACGGATAGCAGCAGGCCCGTCAGTGCTCCTAGAAGGGTTCCCGCTAATATGGACAGCGGATGGGGCCAGCCCAGTTTCGTTGTCAGGATTGCGGCACAGTATGCGCCGATGGATGCGAGTCCAGCGGTCGCGACCGAAAATACGCCGGCGCGCATGACCACCCACTGGCTCAGCGCATATCCCGAGCCAATGAGGAATACGTCGAACAGGTGGTGATAGACGGTAAAGAAATTGCTCATCGCTCCGCCCTCATCGCGCCGGCCGTTTCCTTGCCGAAAAGACCGTACGGGCGCACCAGCAGGATGACGAAGAGCAACGAGAAGATGATGGCATCGGTAAGACCGGCAGGCAGGTAGGCCGCGGTCAGCGTTTGCAACATCCCCAGCAGCAAGCCCGCCACCATGGCACCGGGAATGCTGCCCATGCCACCCAGGACGACAACGACAAATCCGCGCAGCAGAAACGGCTCTCCCATGGCGAACTGTATCGAATTGAAGGACAACCCGATTAGCACGCCTGCCGCGCCAGCCAACGCGCCAGACAGGAAGAAGGTCTGGTAATAGATGATGTTCGGGTTGACGCCGGAGAGTACCGACGCACGTTCATTTCCGGACACCGAGCGGATGCGCGTACCCAAGGGGGTTCGATAAAGGTAGTAGGTGAGGATCAGCATGAGCAGGAGTGAGCTGACCAACATGAACAGTTGCAGCAGGGTTACGCGCAGCCCCGCGAATTCGAAAATCTCAACCGGGAATGTTTCAAATGGGAAGCGCAGCACGTCGCTGCCGGACACGATTTGCGCAAAGGTGACGATGATCAACTCCGCACCTAGCGTCGAGATGATCGCCCCGAATTCCGCCTCGCCAGACTTACGCAGGCGCCGGAAGGCCGTGACCTCGATCAAGATCGAGAGCAGTCCGCAGGCGAGTATCGCGAACACAAATCCCAGCCATAGTGGCATGCCGGCCAATACGGTGTACAGCGCGACGAATGCGCCAGTCATGAACACGGCGCCGTGCGCCAGGTTCATCAGGTGATGGATACCGAACACGAGGGTGAAGCCCAGGGCAAACAAGGCATAGACCCCGCCGACGACCAGGCCGTTCAGTAATTGTTGTGCGAGCATGTCAGATCCTGCCACTCATGCGGCTGTGTTCACTTTCGACATGGGGGGGTGCCATATGAGGCATCGCGAGAACTTATTCTTTTGTGCGCGGGTATTCTAATATTAAAATACTATTTTCAAGTCAAAATTTGGTGCCCTGCATGGACTGAGGAGGCGTGCGCAGGCAAGCCGGTCACCAATTCTGGGGTCGTCGTGAAACCATGTCACTGAAGACAAGCGAGCAAGTGTCGGTTGTGTCGGGTCGCGAGGGGGGGGCAGATGCGGCCCTTCCAGCAACCCGCTCAAGACGCCGCAATGGGGAATCTCCGCCCAGCACGGTGAATGCAGTGGCTAGCGCGCTCAAGATCCTGTTTCATCTGAGCGCCATCGACGCGCCGATCGGGGTGACGCCTTTGGCGCGGGTGCTTAACTTGAATACCAGCACCTGCTTCAACATTCTAAAGACACTGGTGCGCGATAACCTGGTCGAGTTCGACGAAAAGACCAAGGGGTATACCATCGGCATGGGTGTTGTGGATCTCGCCAAGGGCCTGTTCTCGCGCGACATTGATGTGTCGACCGTGCGACCGATGATGGAACAGGTGGCGCAGAAGCATGGCGTTACCGTGTCGCTGTTGCGACGGATCAAGGACAACCGGTCCATGATCGTCCAACTAGCCGTGAGCGACGCGCCGGTTCGCATATCGCTCAGCGTGGGCCAGGTCCTGCCCTTGTTGCTGGGTGCGCAGGGGCAGGTCATGGCGGCGTTTTCGGGCCTTGACGTCCAGGAGTTGCGCCGGCAGTTCGACTTGCTCAATTTCGGACGTCCGATCAGCTTTGACACCTTCATGGCTAACGTCGAGGAAACGCGTCGTCGCGGCTGGTCAGTTGACGAGGGCTACATCGTGCGCGGAACGGTGTCGTTGTCCGTTCCGATCTTCGATCGTGTTCGCCTGCCGATCTTCGCTTGTTCGGCCACCATGTTTAGCGGCCAATACGATGCCGACAATGCTTCACGAATCGCCCAGGACTTGCGCGCTATTGGCGACGCGATCGAGCGTCGCCTGAACGGCTGACATCCGACAGCCGACGCTTTACGCGTCTCGGTTGACGAGAATCCGCGCTGCTTCCTGGGCAGTCATTCCCACTTTCACCCCGATGGATGCGGCAAGCGTGTTCACGGCGCTGATGATGCCGTCGCGCCAGGTGCTCAGGCCGTCGCCCATCATGGCGCGCCGCGAATCGACGGTTGCGCCATACAGTCCCTCCGAAGCCACCTGCACCATTCCCGCGACCCCGGAATCCTCGCGCCCCTTGCCTCCATCGGAGCAAATGAAGCCGAAAGGACGGCAGCGGCGAAGGTACGGCAGCGCGCTGATGCCGGTATGCCCTGCCGTGAGCAATACATTGGTGGCGTCCTCCTCCAGGCCGAATGCGATGGAGTCGGTGCAGATGATCAGCCGCCCCTTGGGGCCCTTTTCCATGACGGTCCGGTTGGTTACCTCGGACGCCGATGGTGCATCCGGATTGCTCTCCAGCATCAATTTCGCTGCGTCCTTGACGCGCATGCCCGGGCGTACGCCGCAATCCGACGCAGGGCGGTTGACCATGCTGATGATGCCCTTCTCGTACAGGTCCACGCCGTCACCCAGCCGCACGGTCATGACATCGGCAACCGCGCCGGGAATATTGAGCGCTTCCATGTACCAGAGGCCTGCAATGGAGGCGCCCGCCGGGCCGATGCCGCAGTCAACGCCGATCGCGCCGCGTGGAACGTGCTCGCAGATGAATCGTGCCGGTAACACCCCGCAATAAGAGGCATTGATGGCAATGTCGCGACCACGATTGCTCTCGTCGACGTCATACGCCGAGCCCATGCACATGATGCGGCCGCGGCTGTTGGAAAGAACTTCAGTCTGTTTGCCGGTGTCGTTTGCCAAGATGAGCGCTCCACAAATGGCGGGACCCGCTTCGCCACACTGGCAAAGCGGGTCCCAATTTTAGAAATGGTTGCAAAATGAGGAGACACATCCGCTCATGCTCCCCTGCATCAGAGGTTGCAAAATGCATTTTGCAACCATTTTTTTAACGAACAGGACGGATCAGGACTTGCCGACTTTCGTGAAGATATTCCAAAGCTTGTAGTACAGGGCGGACGTTTCCACGGTGGCGTCAAACACCTGCTTGCGCGCCAGCGGCGTAACCGCATACTTGGCCACCATCTCGATACCCTCGTCGCCATGCTCCTGGTCGGCCATGATGTGCATGGTGAAGAACACCAGCTTGTCGTCCTTGATGCCGTAATTCTTCTTCAGCGCTGCGACCATTCGCGTGAATGTGTCCGGGACGAACGATTCCAGCCCGATGCCGATTGCCGACAGGGGCACGAACCAGGGACGACAGTTGGACATGAATTCAAAATACTCGGTGACCCTCCTGCCATCGGGCAGCTGTTCTTTCTTGCGCGTGGCCTCGACGTCCATGCCGATCTGCTCCGCAAACTCCAGCAGCAGCTCGGGATGCGCCTTGGTGTTGGTGAAAGTTCCCAGGCATTCTTCGGCGAGGTTCTTGGACAGGACGGCCCGCACATCTTCGTGCGGGCACGTCACGTAGATTTGCCCGATCCAGGGAAGCATGTCGCGGATATGCAGGTAGAACTGCTCGGTGAACAGCCGCAATTGCGGTAGCGTCACGGTGCCGGCCTCCAATCCCAGGACGATCGGATGGTTCGCCATGCCGTGCCCGGGCTGACTGCATTGGGTGCGCAGCAATTCGACGAATGCCTTGGGCGTCATTGCCCCGAGTTCTTGTTGGGAGATGTTGTCTGTGCTTGTTCCGGATTCGCTCATTTGTCTTTCCTCCTGTCGAATAAAAATGTTTTGCGCGAGTCCACCACGAAATTCGCAAACCATCGCGCGTGCTTAGATCATCGTTTTCATGATTCTACGATAAGAATATCGTTCTCATATATCGATCTTTTGCCGTCAGTCATCCTGCCGCAGCCGCTGCAATGTTGGCCTGTCTTACACTGATGAGCGCCCTGAGTATCACCCTCATTTGGGCGCTGTGTATACGCCTGTTTACACCCCGTGGCTTTCCTGCGACACTACTCGCCCGCTGCGCCGTAAGAATCTCATTCTATGGAGGAAATCCTATGAAAATCCGATATCTGGTTCCTGTTGTCGCCATGGCGCTCGCGCCAAGTTTCGCGAATGCCGAAGACCTCGTCATTGGCGGCGTGTTGTCGCTGACCGGTCCATACGCATTTGTGGGCAAGTCGGCCATCCGGGGCATGGAGATGGCCATCGATGAAATCAATGCGTCCAAGACGCTTGGGGGCTCCCGAAAGCTCAAGCTGGTAACGGAAGACGACGGCAGCAACAATAATCAGGCCATTACCTTGTTGACCAAGTTCGCGACCAATGCAGAAACGATCGCCATTGCGGGACCGACTGCAAGTGCGACGGTTGTCGCTGCGGCCCCTGCTGCCAACGAGCACAAGATTCCGATGCTGGGTATTGCTGTGTCCACTGCAGTCAATGCAGCGGGGCCATGGTCAAACCGGTTGCTTAGTTCGCCCGCCACCCTGTTTGAGGCGCTTTCCGAGTACACGTACAAGCGATTCAAGCCCAAGTCGATCATGACCATCGCGGCACGCGACAACGATGGCGCAGCTGCGCAGTCGGTGGTTGCACGCAAGTGGTTCGAAGGCAAGGCGACCCTGCTGCCCGAAGAGTCGGCGCTCATGGCAGATACCGACTTCAGCGCACTGGCCACCAAGATTGCATCCCAGAAGCCGAGCGTGGTCATCATCACCCTGAACGATGCAGCTGCCGCCAACATCATTCTCCAGGCGCGGCAAGCCGGTGTTGGCAAGGAAGTCCAGTTCGTGAGCAACAATGCCACGGCGCAACCTTCTTTCATCAAGATCGGCGGCAAGGCGGTAGAAGGCACGGTCATGGCGACGGATGCGCTGCCGGAAATCAGGGCGGACAACCTCACCAAGACCTATGTTGCGAACTTCGAGAAAAAGTTCGGCGCTACGCCTGACCAGTTTGCCACCATTGGCTACACCATCATCAAGTTATACGGCCAGGCCATCGGCGGCATCAAGGGAACTGTGACCCGCGATAACGTTCGCAATGCCTTGGTCAACCTGAAGAACGTTCCGGTCGTAATCGGTGACGGAAAAACGAACTTCAGCTTCGACAAGGACCGGAATCCAGTCTACAAGCCGGTCATCGTTGAAGTCAGGGACCAGAAGCATCAGGTAGCGCGCTAGATCGCTTTAGTGCAAGGCACCTCCGGGACCGGGCGATGCCGGGTCCCGGAGGTGAGGCGGCATGACGCTTGCCAGCGTCCGTGAGCGTCGAGGCGGGCACAGGCGCCGTAGGAGCCATGATCCAAATACTGCCACGCTCTATTAATCCGGTGCCGAGAGGGATCCGGATCACCTGCCAACACGAGGTGCTTTGACGCATCGGGATACCTATCCCGGTTTCCTGACTCCTCGCAATCTGTTGGGCGTCGCGGACGCCTGATATTGCATCGAGGTCGATATCACCCAAGGAGGAACCATGACTGAATTGGAAGAGTTGCGCAACCGTGTCGAACGGCTCGAATCACGTGCCGAAATCTCCGAACTCATCAGCTCCTACGCGATTGCGTGCGACGAGCACGATATTCCAAGGCTTGGAGCGCTGTTCACCGAAGATGCGGTATTCGATACGCCGAGTCGGCTGATGGTGGCTAATGGTCGCAAGGCGATCATTGACATGTTCATACAGGTCTTGGGAATTCGTGGTCCAGGGTATCACTGGACCCATGACCATTTCATTCGCGTCGACGCCGCGAATCCGGACCAGGCCACCGGCTTGGTGCTAAGCCATGCAGAAACTTCGCCGAACAAGCGCCCGAGTCTGGCTGCTATGAAATACGAGGATAAGTATCGAAAGGTGTCGGGGCGCTGGCATTTTGAAAAGCGCGTGCTCAGCTTCCTCTACTACGTTCCGGCTGCCGAGTATCTGACTGCATTGACTGGCGAGCTTCGGCTGGTGACGGCCACGGGAGAGCGCATGAAGGCTGACTATCCGGAGTCGCTGGCCTGCTGGCAGGACTTCGAGAAGGCCAAGAAGAAGGTGTAGGGGTTTTTTCCGAATCAGTAAATCGGTTTTTTGTATGACCCGGCATGGGGGGGCATGGCTCCTCATGCCGGGAGGCCAGTTCAGTATTTGAACCCTCGGTGTAATGCAACTACGCCGGCAGCAAGATTGAAATATTCGACGTCTTCCAGTCCGGCCTGCTCCATCAGGTGCCGCATCGTCTCCTGATCGGGGTGCATTCGAATGGATTCGGCAAGATAGCGATAGCTGTCGGCATCCCCCGCGATTCGCTTGCCCAGCCAGGGCAACGCGCTGAAAGAATACCAATCGTAAGCGCGTTCAAGGGGTTTCCATACTCGCGAGAACTCCAGCACCAGGAGCCTGCCCCCGGGCTTCAACACACGCTGCATTTCCGACAATGCGCGTTCCTTGTGTGTCATGTTGCGCAGGCCAAATGCAACGCTGACACAATTGAAAAACTCGGATGGAAATGGCAGCGCCTCGGCGTCACATTGGGCTAGCGGCAACAGATTTCCCTGGTCCAGCAAGCGATCGCGTCCGACATTCAGCATGTCGCGATTGATATCCGTTGCCCAAACAAGGCCGTTCTCGCCGACCCGCTTGGCAAATTGCCTGGCCAGATCTCCCGAACCGGATGCCACGTCCAACACGCGCTGCCCACGGCCAACTCCGCTTGCGGCGACCGTGAATTTTTTCCATGCGCGATGCAGGCCAAGCGACATGAAATCGTTCATGACATCGTACTTGCCGGCAACCGAGCTGAAAACGCTGGCGACCTGATCCGCTTTTTCATCTTCGGGAACGTTGCGAAACCCGAAGTGTGTATCCGCGCTCATGAGTGCGAGATTAGCATGGTGCTGTTCAGCTGGCCGCCGGTTCTCGCGATGCGCCTGCAGAAGCAAGTTTCTCGAGATACTTTTTCCACAGCCTGTCTTGTTCGTGGCCAAGGGAATGGAGATATTCCCACGAATAGATTCCGGAGGCGTGTCCATCGGAAAATCGCGGCTGAACGCCATATGTTCCGACCGGCTCGAGTTCGAGAATGTCGACATTCATTTTTCCGACTTGGAGCACTTCCTGTCCCGGGCCATGGCCGCGAACCTCGGCAGATGGGGAATGCACGCGCAGGAATTCGTAGCTCAACTCGAATTGGGTCGCGTCCTGGAAGCGTATTTCCATTTTTCGGGACTTCTGGTGTAGTTTGATTTCGGTCGGGACATGCGTTTGGGTCGGGGTGCTGGACATTGGACGGGCGCTCCAAAACAGGACCTGCATGGTAGCGGATTGCGGCGCGTAACAAAACTGTCATCCAAAGTGGGTAAGATCGTAAGAATCCCTCGCGTTTCAACCAGATCGCTCATGCCAGCCAACATACTTGTCGTCGAAGATGAACCAGCCATTCAAGAGCTGATCGCGATCAATCTGGAGCATGCCGGCCACAATGTGCTGCGCGCGCACGATGCAGAGCAGGCCTCCCACATGGTCCGCGAAGTGCTTCCGGATGTCATCTTGCTGGACTGGATGTTGCCGGGTCAATCTGGGTTGGCTTTTGCAAGGCGATTGCGGGGTGACGAACGCACACGAGCGATCCCGATCATCATGCTGACCGCTCGAGGCGCAGATACCGACAAGGTTGCCGGTCTGGAGTCGGGAGCCGACGATTACGTCACCAAGCCGTTTTCACCGCGCGAACTCGTTGCGCGCATCAAGGCGGTCTTAAGGAGGCGCTCACCGCAATTGACTGAAGAGCCTGTGGAGTTGGGGGGGGTGCGGCTGGATCCCGTTACCCACCGTGTCAGCGCCGGCAATTCGGGGCTGGGACTTGGGCCAACTGAGTTTCGGCTTTTGCATTTCCTCATGACGCATCCCGAGCGGGTTCATTCGCGGGCGCAGTTGCTCGACAAGGTCTGGGGCGATCATGTGTTTGTGGAAGAGCGGACCGTGGACGTCCATATCCGGCGCCTTCGCAAGTCCCTCGAGCCGACTGGTTGCGAACGTCATATTCAAACCGTGCGCGGTAGCGGCTATCGGTTTGCCGCAACCCCCTGAGAACACAGGGGCTACTGCTCCATGTTCTGAGCGCATAATAGAAAAATGCAAGAGTCGGCAACTGTGTTGGCGCGCAACTTATAGGGTCAATCTTGGATCGCGACGCACACAATCTGAGGGTCGGCGCAGTAATGGCTGTGCTCGCCGTTCTCGCTATTTCAGCATCACTCTGGTTCTTGCTCGAACCGGGCTGGGGTGCCGCGGTGGGATGCATATTTGCGATATGGCTCCTTTGGCGACATCTTGCCAATGCTGTTGCGCTTTTCAAGTGGTTGCGCAACCCAGCACAGCCCGTCCCGAATGGGTCCGGCCCCTGGGAGTGGGTATTCGCGGAATTGCATCGGGTCGTCAAGACCCAGAGGCTGGAGCACGAGCGACTGACTTCAGCAGTGACACGATTCCGCTCAGCCGGAACTGCCATGCCTGATGCGGTAGTGATTCTGGACTCCGAAAACCACATCGAGTGGTGTAATCCAATGGCAGAGCGCTTCCTCGGCATCGATGGTGGCAAGGACGCCGGGCAACCGATTATCAATCTCGTGCGCGCGCCCGATTTCGCTGCATATGTTCAGCAGGGTGTCTACGGTGAACCGCTAGAGTTGAAATTGGCACGCAGTGAGGAGTTGATATTAAGCCTGCGTGTCATTCCCTATGGCCAGGATCAGAAGCTTCTGTTATGTCGCGATGTCACGCAAGCCTCCAGGCTCGAGACCATGCGTCGCGATTTCGTGGCGAATGTTTCGCATGAACTGAAAACGCCGCTGACAGTGGTCAATGGATTCCTGGAAACTCTGGTCGATGGCCGGATCAAGTTCACCGAAAGCCGGTCGCGGGAGGTCTTCGGGACGATGCAGCATCAGACCGATCGAATGCTCAGGCTGGTTGAGGACCTGCTGACGCTCTCTACCCTGGAGTCTAGCGCGGGGTTATCGGTTGAAGTTGAAATCGATGTGGGTGCATTGCTACAGGGCTTGCTTGACGAAGGCGCGGCCTTGTCGGGTGGGCGTCACAGATTTCTCGTTGAATGCGACGCGCCGGCCGTCATTGTCGGGAGTGATGCGGAACTCCGATCCGCTTTTGGCAATCTTGTGGCCAACGCAATCCATTACACGCCGCCGGGAGGGGAAGTTCGGTTGTCATGGTGCATTCGTGATAGCGGAGACGGCGAATTTACCGTTGCAGACACTGGCGTCGGTATTGAGCCGCGCCATATTCCCAGGCTGACCGAACGCTTCTACCGTATCGACCACAGTCGCTCACGTGAGACCGGTGGAACCGGCCTTGGATTGGCAATCGTCAAGCATGTATTGACGCGCCATCAGGCTACCTTGGAGATATTGAGCGAGCCCGGTCGGGGCAGCCGTTTCTCGGCAATAATTCCTGGGCGTCGCTTGAAATCCGCAGTCACGCGCAGTCAACCAAGAGTATTGAAAGTGGCCCTGTCATAGTCGAATCCTCGTGCCAGCGGGTTTGTCAGGCGAATGGGTTTTGAGCCGCTCTCGTCCCTTAACGTCAACAGGCAGTCGTGCTGATACCAGCCCGACGTCAGTACGATCGACTCAGCTAGACGGGCACTCGCGCGTGTGCTCCAACCACAATGGAGCCATCTGGCTCCTGCAATGCCCAGCGAATGACCGGGAGGATGAAGCATTTGGAGCCATGTGGACACAGGGAAACGAGCTGTTGTACCGACACCCGGGAACCTGGCGCGGCGCGCCGCGCCGCAGCTTAAAGCCCTCGGCACTTTCATCAATCGGCGCCCAGCGTTTGAGGATTTTCAGCTCTGGTGGGCTGTTACTTCGTGATGCGCTCGACTCGGCATGCTGAAATACCTGGCTTGCACTCTGCCGTATGTCGCGTGCAGTCCCAAGCTTTCTTCTCTGATACGAATTTCCCCCCAGAAATGCTGGCATGAGCTGCCACAATGCCGACTGCGAAGTCGACTTCGCCCGATACAGGGATCGCTGATGATTGGTGGTGGGGGCTTTCTTGCGGATGGGCACACCATCTTTGTAAAAGGGCCCGAAGCAATTCGCCTGCCGCAGGCTGCAAGACGTCGCTGCCCGGGCCACTCGGTGCGGCAAGAGCAATTAGCAAAGTTTCGACATAAGCGACCGACGCGGACGCCAACAGGTCGCGATTCCCAGCAGGCTTGTCGATCAATGTGCACTTCAGCCATTGTGAATGCTTCGTGCAAAATCTGCGATTTATCTGCGATTGATCGACGGTAGCTTCGAGTCAGCACCTCCCACAGTTGGCAAGGTTGGCGATAGGCGAGTGCTTTCGCAAGCGCTTCAGGATGCTCATGTACTCGATGTGAATCGGCAGGGCTTGTTCAAGTTCCTCCAAGAGCGAGAGCAGCGTCGCGCAAGCCTGCCGTGGATCTGCCAGTGTGGCGCTGGCGAGCCAGTCGTTGCAGCTTTTAATGTCCGCGAGGGGGGCTGTGCGGCGGGAAGGAAATCGCTGAGAGTCATTCAAGACTCCTCCGGGCAGCGCACTTTCCCAGGTGCTATTGAAATTAAAGAACAGGATCAGGCAGGCTCGAAACTCACCCTTTCGAAATCCGTCCCGCGATCGAGCACCCCGGTCATTCTGAGCGGTCTGGATTGCTCGTCAAAAACATCGATGACGCGCTGCGGTTTGAACCAACCGACAGGCAGAACGAGCGATTCCGGAGATTTGAGTGCAGGCACTGCAGACAGTGCCATTGCCGGAAGGTATCTGTCATTCATCGCGTTGATCCCGGTCGCGCGAATTGCAATTCCTCGCGGAATGCCGGGGAGCAGGCGCACGCCGAGTTTCGCGACGTAGTTCGCGTCGACCGCCAGCCAGCGAATAGTCCCTAGCATGTAAACCTTGGAGTCCGCAGGTCGAGCCGCCACGAGTTGCGCATGCACATAGCGGTTTTGACCGGAAACGCGCTCAAGCCGTAGCCCAGCAATACTCTCGTCGATGATTTGCCAGCTTTCGATGGCGGCGAGCTGATTCTTGGAGAAATCGTCTTCATCCCGCGTCGCGATCCGACCGAAAGTGGCGATTTCTTCGTGCTGAGTCTTGCTCAGCTCTGCATTGCTTGACGGCTGGCGAAATGGGCGGCCGGTAACGTGGAAATGGAGCGAAGACATTCCAAGGATAAGATCGGATTTCCCTGACGCGCTCTTTCGTGGGACAGCGCGCGACTGCTTGTCCTCGCACCAAAGTCGATGCAACTGCAGCAGCAACTGTTCGGCAAATTGAGATGCTAGATCTTCGCCAAGTCCGAGGGATGCGGGGTTGTCTCCCTTGCGTAGCAAGGCGACGCGCTTGCGTATTGAGTTTGATAGATCATTGACCTCGAGAAAACGCAAGCTTGCTCTGGCGTCGGAGGGCTCGGCACGAAATGGAGCCCCGTTTCCTGCAATATCCGCTGTAAGCGGGCGAGCGCCCACCTCAACATCTTTTTTTGCAGTCGGTCTCTTCGCAGAAATCATGATCTTGTGGCCCCATAGCTCTAGCCATCGCGCAGCAATGGAGAGTTGCCGGGAGGTTTGCTCGTTGGGATTGGCTGTGTTGAGCATCAGCGCCTGCGCATACGCATCCATGCAACTCGTCTTGTCGCTAGACTTGTGCACCGGGTGGTCAACCGGATCACCGGAAAGTTTGCGCTCCTCCGCGAACGCGTACAGGGAGTGCAGCAGTGCCCAGTCACTAGGGGCGACATCGAGATAGCATTTATAGTGCTCCTGCAGAATCTGCGATGCGCACCAGACGGCGCGCTGTGATACCAGCGCCAGCTGGCCAGATCCTGCAAGCAGCCCGGTCGCGGCGCTTCCAATCGACTGCATGCAGTGCTGATAGCCAACACCCAATGCATGCCACAGGGCCATGACACTCAACAAGATTTCCCGTTCCTGCTTTGCCAGGGGAACTGCGCGGCTGGAAAACTTTTTGGCATGTTCAGACTGGACGAAAAGTATGGGCTCCAGCAATGTTTCGAGGATCTTCAATCGCTCCGAAGCAGGAATCTCACAAGAGTTCAACTCCTCTAGTTCGCTGAGGAGCCGCCCATGCGAAGGTCCCACGTTGATCAGTGGCACGGTTTGCAGCCACTCCATACAGCCGCCGACCGTTGTGAATTCGGGGCTGGCGGAAGGGGAAGTGGCGGGTAACTTGAGTGCCTGCATAGCTGCTGATCTTGTTATCCGGCGGTTTTTTTCAGGCGAGCGGCCAACGCGCGAATATCAGGCTTTTCCACCGTGCCGGAATGTTGGCGGCGCGGCTCCCCCCATATTGGGGCGGGGAATTGCCGATCATCCGAAAAACGAGGAATCACGTGCCAGTGGATGTGCGGCACCATGTTTCCCAGGCTCGCAAGGTTGATCTTCCGGGGTGACATCATCTCGAGCAATGCGGCTTCGGTTGCAAATACAACGCGCATCAGTCGGTCGCGATCCGAGGGATTTAACGCAGTCATTTCACTGATGTGGTCGTTGAGAATTACGCGGCAGAAACCGGGATAGTCATGATCGTCAATAAGCACGACGCGGCAGAATTCATCGCGCCATACCAGTTGGCCTCCGTCAGACTTACACAATTCGCAGTCATTGACCGTTAATTTTGTCACGGCGCCGAGCATCTCCTGAAGAGTGCATGCCACAGTCATCGCGAAAATCGCTTGCACGCTTGCACGCTTGCACGCTGGCTGCATGGCCGAAGAATATCAGATGTGCTCGCGATGTCCCGGGACGCTAGAGCAGGTGAAGGGGGCGACCTTACAATAGAACTCGTTCGATGCCACCGTGATTGGCCCGTCCAACATAGTCCGCCATCCAGTTCTGGCCCAGCAGATGTTTGGCGAGTTCCACAACGATATAGTCTGCGGTTGTTCCGGCATCATCGTCAAAGCGAGCCAGGCCCTGCAGGCAGGATGGGCAGGACGTGAGGATTTTCACATCGCCCAAAAAATTGGCATCGCGCAAGGCCGATGCGCCTTTACGCATCTCCTCTTCCTTGCGAAACCGCACTTGGGTGGAAACATCTGGTCTTGTGATCGCCAGGGTGCCCGACTCTCCACAGCAGCGCTCGTTCAACGTGACCTCTGTACCCATCAGCGTATTGACCACTTGCATCGGCTGGTAAGTCTTCATCGGCGAGTGGCACGGGTCGTGGTACATGTATCTGGTTCCTGTAACCCCTTCGAGTCGCACGCCTTTTTCCGTCAAATACTCGTGGATGTCGAGCAGCCGGCACCCAGGGAAGATCTTTTCGAACTCGTATTTCTGAAGCTGGTCCATGCAGGTTCCGCAAGACACGATGACGGTCTTGATATCGAGGTAATTTAGTGTATTGGCGACGCGGTGAAACAAGACCCGGTTGTCCGTAACGATGGCCTGGCCCTTGTCTTCTTCGCCTGCCGAAGTTTGTGGGTAGCCGCAGCACAGGTACCCCGGGGGCAAAACCGTGATGGCGCCAACTTCATAGAGCATCGCCTGCGTGGCAAGACCCACTTGGCCGAAGAGCCTTTCAGACCCACACCCAGGAAAATAGAACACTGCGTCGGAGTCTTCGGTGACTTTCCTGGCGTCGCGAATGATGGGGATGAAATTGCGGTCCTCGATGTCAAGAAGTGCCCTGGACGTGCGCTTGGGCAGGCCGCCAGGCATCGGCTTATTGATGAAGTGGATGACTTGCGCCCGGATGGGTGCACGTCCAACCGTGGCGGGTGGCGCCTTCGTCTGTCGGCGGGTTAGCCCAATCCAGGTGGCAACGCGATAGGCAGTGCGCTGCAATCGGTAGGCCAATCCAACCATGACAGCTCGCGCAAGCTTAATGGTGTTGGGATCCTTCACGGTCAGGAAGGCCATCGCGAGTGAAGTAACAGGGCTGAATTTCTTTCGGCCCTGAACTCGGAGAAAATTTCGCATCGCCACGGATACATCCCCGTAGTCGATGTCGACAGGACAGGGGTTCTCGCATTTGTGGCAGACTGTGCAGTGGTCGGCAACGTCGCCGAATTCATCGAAGTGCCGGATGGAAATGCCACGTCGGGTCTGCTCTTCGTAAAGAAACGCCTCGATGAGTAGCGACGTGGCCAGAATCTTGTTCCGAGGCGAGTAAAGCAGGTTGGCCCGTGGAACATGCGTCGCACATACCGGTTTGCATTTGCCGCAACGCAGGCAGTCCTTGATGGAGTCGGCAATACTCCCAATGGCCGATTGCTCGAGAATTAGTGACTCGGCACCGAGCAGGTTGAAGGACGGGGTATAGGCATTGCGAAGGTCTCCGCCAGGAAGCAACTTACCCTTGTTGAATCGCCCATCCGGATCGACGCGTTGCTTGTAGTCTCTGAAGGCCTCCATCTCGTGCGGTTCCAGGAACTCGATCTTGGTGATGCCAATGCCGTGTTCGCCGGAAATGACTCCCCCCAAGGATTTTGCAAGCGTCATGATGCGTGCGACTGCCGTATTGGCACGTTG
This sequence comes from Betaproteobacteria bacterium, assembly GCA_947476535.1. Lineage (GTDB taxonomy): Bacteria > Pseudomonadota > Gammaproteobacteria > Burkholderiales > SG8-39 > CAIYPG01. Next base: position 27,442 of record CANJRC010000014.1, on the reverse strand, counting down.
CAGCATTTCGTAGTCATCGGAATTCACCGGGATGTTGGTGTGAACATTGCCGTCGCCGGCGTGCATATGCAGTGCCACGAACACGCGACCGCGAAGCACCTTCCGATGAATGGCATCGCAAGCCTCGAGGATGTGGCGGTATGCGATACCGGCGAAAATTCTCTCTAGCTGCGTTCGAATCTCTTCTTTCCAGCTCACGCGAACCGTATGGTTCTGAACCAGCATGAATATGCTGCTGTCCTTGAGTGCCGAGACGGTGAGCGATGGAATGGCACTTCCGATCGCATCGTCGGAAATGTCCGACAGGTGCGCGTCCAGGTTATCCAGGAGGTAGCGCCAACGTTTTCTAGCTTCAGTAATCAGCGAGGACGCCTGCGCGGCGCGGTCACCGAGCAATTCGCTCGCGGGAATAACGTCGTCACCCTGATAAAGTTGCAGAGGACCAGCCAGGTATTCCTCGAGGGAATCGAGCAGCGCCAGCTTGTTGGAAATCGACAGCTCTATGTTGATCCGTTCAATCCCGTCTGAATAATCTCCCAGTCGTTCCAGCGGTATCACGACGTCTTCGTTGATCTTGAACGCGTTTGTGTGCTTGGCAATGGCCGCTGTCCGAGCGCGGTCGAGCCAGAATACCTTTCGTGCTTCCGGGGTTACGGCCACGAATCCTTCGCCGCCCCGAGCGTTCGCAATTCGGACTACTTCGGAAGCGATGCGGGCAACTTCATTTTCGTTCTCGCCGGCGATATCGCCAATTAGGACCATCTTTGGTCGGCCCGCACGGCGTGCCTTGGTCGCGTACCCGACGGCTCTCAGGTAGCGCTCGTCGAGGTGTTCAAGTCCGGCGAGAACTGCTGATTGTGTTCCGGTACGCTCGCGGTCGATGAATCCCTTGATTTCAACAATGGCGGGAACCGAATCGCGAACTTGTCCAAAGAATTCCAGGCAGACCGTTCGAACAGATGCAGGCTGCCTGTGCAGAATAAAGCGGGCGGACGTAATGATTCCATCGCAACCCTCTTTCTGGATGCCGGGCAATCCCGAGAGAAACTTATCAGTGACATCCTTTCCGAGCCCGGTTTTGCGAAATTTGGTGCCTGCAATTTCCAGGATTTGGGGCGTTCCTTCTGGCGTGATGCCGTCTGCCAGGAAGCGTTGCAGTGAAAATCGGGCCATCTCAACTTCATGAATTTTCCCGAGGTTGTGGTCCAGTCGCGTGGTTTCGAGAATCCTCCCTTCCGGATCGACCATTCGCCAGGATGCTAGATTATCGAGGGCAGTGCCCCACAGCACGGCTTTCTTGCCGCCCGCATTCATCGCCACGTTCCCACCAATGCACGAAGCATCTGCAGAAGTAGGGTCGACCGCAAACACCAGATGGTTCCGTTCCGCGAGTTCCATTACGCGCTTGGTGACGACTCCAGCGCCGCAGAGTACCGTTGCAACCGGTTCATGAACGCCCGGCAGGGTGACCATCTCGATACCTGAAATGACATCCAGTTTTTCCGTGTTGATAACTGCAGAATGCCGGGTCAAAGGTATAGCACCTCCGGTGTATCCGGTGCCGCCGCCTCGGGGAATGATGGTCAGGCCAAGTTCGATACAGTCGCAGACCAGCAGGGCGACTTCTTTCTCGCTGTCGGGGGCCAATACGACAAAGGGGTATTCCACGCGCCAGTCGGTTGCGTCAGTGACGTGCGATACGCGTGCCAAGCCATCGAACTGGATACTGTCGCGTCGCGAGCTTCGTTCAAGGAGGCGGCGCGCCCTCGAACGCAAGCGTGCGTCGGACTTAAAGCACTCCTCAAAAGCAGTTACCGCGGCCTTGGCCTGGCCCAGCAAATAGACGACTTTCTCGTCCCTGGAGTCCGCATTAGGGCTCTCCGGATTTTCCGACGCATCGGTAAAGCTGCTGCGGCGCTTGTCGACTTCGCCGAGTCGGTGATGAAGTGCGCCGATCAGTGCACGGCGACGCTTTGGATTGTCAAGCAGGTCGTCTTGTAGATAAGGATTGCGCTGTACGACCCAGATATCTCCTAGGACTTCATAGAGCATTCGCGCCGAACGCCCTGTGCGACGCTCTGATCGCAGTTCAAGTAGCGTGTTCCACGCCTGTTCACCCAATAGCCGCACCACGATTTCACGATCGGAAAACGACGTGTAGTTGTACGGAATTTCGCGCAGTCTGGGGGTCATTCAGTGCCCTGGAAACAAATGCCCGTGAATCTCCGTGAGCCGATCTCGCCTCAATGTTCGTAGCGGGCGACGCTATTTGGTGGGACTGCTCCTCCGCAAGGGAACTTATGAGGGAAAATACTAGCATATTGCAGCGCAACATCGGCTTGTCATGAGTGCACTTTCACGACGAAAAGCAAGCTTCCACTTCAAATATCGGGACCTGACCCGGATGGGGGGGGGGCGGTCGCAATCCCGTTACTAGTTGGCACGGCGGAATCGGTGTCCACATCAGTGCCAAAAATATCCCGGTAGCTGTAGAAGAAGCTGGCAAAAATTGTTGGCAAAATCCCGATGGTCAGGCCTAACATGAGTCCGCGCAGGATGGCGGCATTGCCACGAACGGCAATGGCCATGACCGTGACAGCTAAGGAAAACGCCAAAGCAGCTATCGCAATCACAAGCCCATACACCGCAAAGGCGCGCCAGTTTCGAAGACTCGCAAAAAAACTGTAAAACATGGATTGCGCGGCCCCCATTTCCCGCCATACAGCCAGCACAGGTGCAAACCAGAAGGCCATGAAGGCAGGCGTGGCAATGACACTGGCAAGAACAAGCGCACCCAGGACAGACCCATTGGCGATGGCACTTTCCGAGGGCGATACCCCTCTCACCATCCATCGGAATAATGTTCCGCCATCGAGCAATGATGCGATTCCAAGCACCATCAGTATTGAAATCAGGTACAAACCACCGACAACGAGCAGGGTCGACAAGCGGCTTTGGAACCCCTCTAACAGCATTCGTAGTGAAGGGCGTGTGCCGCCTTGGGCCGCTACGCAAGCAGCCATGAAGCTCATGGAAAATGCCGGCAGCAGCAAGGTTGAAATCGCGGCACCAACCAGTGGAATTTCATTGATCAGCGCGATGAGCATCCAGTAGCCCATTACCAAGCCAAGCCATCCGAGTGGGTTGCGCTTGAACAATCCCCAGCCGAGCGAGAGCCATTGCCAACCGTTGCTGGCAGGGACCACTTTCATGGCTTCGCAGCCTTAAACCCATCGTTCATTTGAAATTTTCCGATATCGCCCGGCGTCACTTTGGGCTGCCTCGTCGGGCCAACGGCGAAATGCTGTGGCCATACTGCCAACCGTTCGGTGGTTGCGGTTGTAAAGACCGACATCGCCTGCATTGAGTGGCTACGTCGAAATGCCGTCGTCGCAACGGCATGGCCGACTGCCGGTCAGGAGGGATTCAGAATTGCCGAATCACCCACAGAGGTACCCGCAATCCTGTATCAGTCGGATCCCTCAATGGGCCCGCAGAAGGCGCCGGTAGCAGGTAGTAAGTACTGCCATCCGGCTGCGTCACCTTTACGCCACGCTGCCCGTCTACAGTAACATCTTCAACCTGTTCGTTAGCCCCAGGTGAAATGCGGATTGGCGTTTCACTGATATCGCTCGTCACTCCCGGCGGGGGCGGAGGGGGTAATGGCTCCAGCTTGGGTAATTGCTGGGCTGTAACCGCCACGGGCAGCAGTGCAAGGCAGGCCAGTACAGCAATGTGTGTGCGCCGGAGCATGGGATTTCGCAAATAAGACAGTGGCTGAAAGTTTAGCAGATCAAGCCGCGGGCGTAGGGTTGTTCATTGTGCGTGCCATCGGTTCAGCCGCAAAATTCTGACATAATGCTTCGCGCGTGCCGAGTCTATGCGCCGAACAGCGGGCTCCCCAGCTGTAGCCAGCGGGCGTCGGCAATTCTTCACGACTGGTCACCACCCCTTGAGAAAAACGCTGGTTCTTGTTGACGGGTCTTCCTATTTGTATCGCGCTTTCCACGCGATGCCTGACCTCAGGAATGCCGCAGGCGAGCCGACAGGGGCAATCTACGGTGTCCTCAACATGCTGCGACGGCTTATTGCCGATTTCAATGCTATGAACGTGGATCTTCGCTGTGCCTGCGTCTTCGATGCGAAGGGCAAGACATTTCGGAATGACTGGTACCCGGAATACAAGGCCAATCGCCCGCCGATGCCCGACGAACTGGCGCGACAGATTGGGCCCCTCCATGAGTGCATTCGCGCCATGGGGTGGCCACTGATCAGCATCGAAGGGGTGGAGGCCGACGATGTCATCGGCACACTTGCGCGACGGGCAGAAGCGGATGGTATGGAGTGCGTGGTGTCGACCGGAGACAAGGATCTGGCACAGCTTGTCACCTCGCATGTGACGCTCATCAATACGATGACCAACGAGCGTCTCGACGTCGATGGCGTGATCGCAAAATTCGGTGTCCCGCCGGAGCGGATCGTGGATTATTTTTCCTTTGTCGGCGACAGCGTCGACAACGTGCCAGGTGTTCACAAGGTGGGGCCGAAGACTGCCGTCAAATGGCTGCAGCAATTCGGCACCCTGGACAATGTCGTCGCACATTCCTCCGAAATCGGTGGAGTTGTAGGAGAAAATTTGCGCAACTCGCTTGAGTGGTTGCCGCAAGCGAGGCGATTGCTGACTGTGAAGTGCGACGTTGACCTTGATGCACAGCCTGACAGCCTCTCGCTCCAGTCACGCGACGATGTGCGATTGGAGGAGCTTTTTGCACGCTACGGATTCCGGACCTGGTTGCGCGAAGTTCGCGGCGAAGGGGATGCAGAGCCCGCCGGCAATTTGGCCGCTAACCCCGAAAGAGGATTCCCGCGCGTTGAGATTGCCGCGGTTCCGGCAGCGGAATTCAATTCGACGCGCGACTACGCCTCGATCAGCGAAGAGGGCGTACTGGAACTGTGGCTGAAGCGCCTCGAACAGGCGTCACTTGCCGCTTTCGACACCGAAACGACCAGTCTGGATCCTTTGGGAGCGAAACTGGTTGGCATATCGTTCTCCGTCGAGCCTGGCCGAGCAGCCTATGTCCCGTTGGCTCACGATTACGCGGGCGCTCCTGCGCAAATAGGTGTTGCTCGCGCGATCGAGATCCTGCGTCCGTGGCTGGAAAACGCGCACTATCCAAAACTAGGTCAGAACGCAAAGTATGACCAACATGTGTTTGCGAATCATGGTGTGGCGCTGGCGGGCGTTGTCCACGACACCCTGCTGCAATCCTATGTATTGGAGAGCCACCAGCGCCACGACATGGACACTCTTGCGCAGCGTGTCCTCGGTGCGAAGACCATTTCCTATGACGAAGTCACCGGAACTGGCGCCAAGCGCATCGGATTCGAACAGGTTGAAGTCGAGCGCGCCGCCCAATATGCTGCCGAGGATGCGGACATCACGCTGCAACTGCATCTGGGAATGTACCCGCGTGTCTGCGCGGACGAGAGGCTCAAGTTTGTCTATGAGTCCATTGAGATTCCGGTGCGGGAAATCCTGTTCCGGATTGAGCGCAATGGCGTTCTGATAGACGCGGGCCTACTGGCAATCCAAAGCCGTGAGCTTGGGCAAAAGATGATGGAACTGGAAGCCGGGGCTCATCGCGAGGCTGGTCAGCCTTTCAATCTCAATTCGCCAAAGCAGATCGCTGAAATATTTTTCGAGCAAAAGGGCATGCCGGTGGTGAAGAAGACGCCTTCTGGCGCACCTTCAACCGATGAAGAGGTGCTCGCCAAGCTGGCTCTCGACCATCCCTTGGCGAAAATGCTGCTCCAGTATCGCGAGATCGCCAAGCTGAAATCGACCTACACCGACAAGCTTCCACGGATGGTCAATGCCATGACCGGGCGGGTGCACACCAACTATGGGCAAGCCACGGCAGTTACCGGACGCCTGTCATCCAACGACCCCAACCTGCAGAACATCCCTGTAAGGACTGCAGAAGGCCGGCGAATTCGCGAAGCATTCGTTGCTCCGGCCGGGTCCCTCATTGTGTCCGCCGACTATTCCCAAGTTGAGCTGCGCATCATGGCGCACATTTCTGGCGATGAGAATCTCCTGCGCGCCTTTGCAGCCGGCGAAGACGTCCATCGTGCTACCGCTGCCGAGGTCTTTGGACGATCCATTGCCGAGGTCACTTCGGAAGAGCGACGTTACGCCAAGGCCATCAATTTTGGTCTCATGTACGGTATGTCTGCTTTTGGCCTGGCCCAGCAGCTCGGTTTGGAGAGAGCGACTGCGCAGGCCTATATTTCCAGCTATTTCGTGCGCTATCCCGGGGTGAAGCGCTACATGGACGAGGTGCGGACCCAGGCGAAGGACAGGGGCTATGTGGAAACGATATTTGGACGCCGTCTTTGGCTCCCCGAAATTCGATCGTCCAACGCAGCGCGTCGCGGCAATGCGGAACGTTCCGCAATCAATGCGCCAATGCAGGGTACTGCTGCCGATCTCATCAAGCTTGCCATGATCGCCGTGCAGGGCTGGCTCGACCGGGAGCGGCTCTCGACCAAGCTCATCATGCAAGTTCACGACGAACTGGTGCTTGAAGTGCCGCAAGCAGAGATGGATTCCGTCAGGCGAGAACTGCCGGTATTGATGTGTGGGGTCGCCAGCCTGAGAGCCCCCTTGGTAGTGGATGTTGGTGAGGGTGCGAATTGGGAGGTTGCGCACTGACGCCTTGTTGATCATTGTCAAAGCGTGGTGGAGCTTGTGAATTATTGTGAGCCGAGGGTGAACTGGGCAATCCGCTGGTGGAGCTTGTCAATACTTCATCCTTGAAAGCCCAGATGTTCGTGCCGGCTTCGCACTTTCGCAACCGCGCTCCCGGAGCGTTGTTTCAGGTGCATCTCGAGGATGGCAGGCGATTTCGTGCCAGCGTATCGAGACTGAATTCACGTGTGGAAGGCGTCAGCCAGCAGCTGGAAGTTGATGGACTATTCGAGGGAGTCACCAACGGCCTGCTGCCGGGGATGGTCGGTATGGCTGAATTTTTCGCCCGAGGCAGGTTGCAAAAGCAATGAGCGACGGCGACGACATCGCCGGGCGACTGTTTCGCTTCGAGGCGCAACTGCAGGCGTGCCGCAGTCCGCGCGAAGTCGCCTTCGCCGCGGCGAATGAATCCTATTCCCTGATCAAGTTCGAACAGGCAGCCATGACCGACGAAACACCCAGGCAGACGGAAACCGACGAGAGCATGCTCGACTGGCCCAGCCTCGACCTGACGCTGGAAGAGGACTCTGCAACCAGCGACCCTGGCGAGCCCGCGGCGGCAGTGGCGGCAAATGGCGCCGGGATCAGTCACCTGGTGGTGCTGGGTGATGCCATCGCGGAGCTCATGTCGCTGCGCGAAAAAGGAGAAGGCAGGGTGGAAAGTCTTTTGCTGCCCCAGGAGTCCCGTCCGTGGAAGCTCACCCTGCTGAGCGTTGCAGATATTGCAAGGGCAGGCGTCCTGTTCCAGCTTCCGGCGGATGCATCGCATGTCATGATTGGCATTGAGGGCAATCGCGCGATCGAAGAGAGCGGACTGCTTGGCAAGCGACCGGAAACCTACGAAGAGGCTCTATGGTTGCTGTCGGTCGCTGCTGACGAGTACGAACAACAGGCTGAGCGACTCATTCAGGTTGCCAAGGCGTCACGCCTGCCAACAGTGGTCTGCAACATGTATCCTCCGCATTATGAAGACCCAACGCGCCAGCGCGCCGTGGCAACCGCGCTGGCTGTATTTAACGATCGGTTGGTCCGGCGGGTTTTCGCGGCGCGACTGCCACTGGTCGATCTGAATCTGGTGTGCACAGAAGACGAAGATTATGCGGATCCCATCCGCCTGTCCAAGCGCGGGCTGCGCAAGGCGAGCAATGTCGTCCTCAGCGCCCTGTATGCTGTTGCTCGCGATCCTTCCCGTGCGGACGTTTTCTTCTAGCCGGGCGTGAGGCAAGTGGCGCTGGCGCCAGAAATAGAGGGCATGAGGGGCTGTATCCCCTCATATTGAATTGAACACTTGGAAAGATTCCAGACAATGCCGACTCAGCAGAAACCTCCAATAAGACAGATTGGTCTTTTTGTGGTCGTGGCCGCAATGGCGGTCGCCGCTTATTTCGCCATCTGGCAGGTGCCGGAAGCACCGCAGGTCCGGTTCAAGACCCTGGCCGGAGAAAATATCTCGACTGGCGACCTGCGTGGCAAGGTGGTGCTAGTCAATTTCTGGGCTACGTCCTGTGTCACCTGCATGGCGGAGATGCCGCGCATCATCGAAACGTTCCACAAGTACAAGGGACAGGGCTTCGAGACGGTTGCCGTGGCCATGGACTATGACCCGCCTAATTATGTACTTTCCTATGCCCAGCAAAAACAGCTGCCCTTCAAGGTGGCGCTGGATGTCGATGGCAGCGTGGCAAAGAGTTTCGGCAACGTGCGTCTGACACCGACCACCTTCATCATCGATAAGCGCGGACGCGTGATCAAGCAGTACCTGGGCGAACCCGACTTCGCCCAGTTGCACGCATTGCTGGAGGCCAAACTCAAGGAAGCTGTCTGAGCGAGCACTCGGTCAGGTCTCTGAGAACAGGATCCCCGACCCCGACACGAGGATGCTCGTGCGAATGCTCCGAGTTTTGACCGTTTTCACGATCCGCGACTGATTGAGTCTGCAGGGTGGTTTTTTTTGCTTTGCCCCTGTTTCAGGCGCTGGCCTGGCGCCGGGTTTGGTAAACTTCGGGCTCTCTTGTGCGGTGCCCGATGAAAACCACTCCTCTCCACGAAACCCACCGCACCGCGGGCGCCAAGCTGGTCGATTTTGCCGGCTGGGACATGCCCCTTCATTACGGCTCGCAAATCGAGGAGCATCACGCCGTTCGACGCGACGCCGGCATGTTCGACACCTCCCATATGCTGGCCATCGATGTCGAAGGGACGGGCGCTCGAGCGTTTCTGCGATACTCCCTGGCGAACAATGTCGACCGGCTGATCGTGCCGGGCAAGGCGCAGTACGCTTGCCTCCTCGCCGAGGACGGCGGCGTGCTGGACGACCTGATCGTCTACTTCTTCGAGGAGGATTTTTTTCGCGTCATCGTCAATGCCGGTACCGCCGATGCCGACCTTGCCTGGATGGGCAATCTGCGCTCCCGCATCGCACCCGCGCTGAACCTCAGGGCGCGTCGCGACCTGGCCATGATCGCGGTGCAGGGGCCGAATGCGCGCGACAAGACTTTTGCCGCGCTGCCTGAGCTGCGCGCGGCGGGTGAACCGCTTGGAGTTTTCTTCGGGGCGCGCATTGGCGCTGGCGCCTCCGAGCGTTTCATTGCCAGGACTGGTTATACCGGGGAAGACGGGTTTGAACTGCTGGTTCCCAATGACCAGGCGGCGGACGTTTGGATGCGTCTCACGAGGGCCGGGGTGCGGCCGTGCGGCCTGGGGGCGCGCGACACGCTGCGCCTGGAGGCGGGGATGAGTCTTTACGGACATGAGATCGACGAAAAGGTCACGCCGCTGGAGTCTGGCCTTGCCTGGACGGTAGACCTGAAATCCCCGCGTGATTTCGTCGGCAAGGCAGCACTGCTGGTGAGGGTTCCCACGACGCAAGTGCTGGGCCTCGTGCTCCCGCCCAAGGGCGGCGTGCTGCGCGCGCACCAGGTCGTGCATACGCCGCATGGGGACGGTGAAATCACCAGCGGCACGTTTTCGCCCACCCTGAACCAGTCGGTGGCGCTGGCCCGGCTGCCAGCCGCTGTGGCGCCGGGGGATACCGTGCAGGTCGCGGTCAGAGACAAGCGCCTGGATGCGCGCGTCGTCAAACCGCCGTTTGCACGCCACGGCCAATCAAAGATCTGATCCACTTTCCTACTCCAACCCCTTCACCTGGAACCCGCCATGTCGTCGATACCTGACAATCTCCGCTACGCTTCGTCCCACGAATGGATGCGCGCCGAATCCGACGGCTCCTACACCGTGGGCATTTCCGATTTCGCCCAGGAGCAGCTTGGCGATCTCGTGTTCCTCGAAGTGCCCGAAGTCGGTCGCAAGCTTGCCGCCGGCGAAGCCTGCGCCGTGGTCGAGTCGGTGAAGGCGGCATCCGATGTCTATGCGCCGGTGGCGGGCGAAGTGGTGGCCGTCAATGAAGGCCTTTCCGATGCCCTCGAGCAGGTCAATAAGGACCCGTACAGCGCATGGCTGTTCCGCATCAAGCCATCGAACCCTGCAGATGTGCAGAAACTGATGGATGCGGCGGCCTACGCCAAGAGCATCGGCTAGCCATCCATGGCCACCCTCGACGAGCTGCTCAACGGCAACGAATTCCATGGACGACACGTCGGCATCGACCAACGCGCCGAGAAAGAAATACTGACAGTTTTAGGAGTTACATCCCGTGACTCCTTGGTTAGGCAGGCAATTCCTGCCAGCATTTTCCAAGAGGGGCTGCTCAAGCTGCCAGCACCCGCCACCGAAGCCGAGGCCCTGGCCGAGCTGCGCAGCATCGCAGCGCAGAACCAGACATGGCGCAACTACATCGGCATGGGCTATGCGAATTGCCACACCCCTCCGGTGATCCTGCGCAACGTGCTGGAAAATCCCGGCTGGTACACCGCCTACACGCCGTATCAGGCCGAGATCTCGCAGGGCCGCCTGGAAACGCTGCTCCTGTTCCAGCAGATGGTCATGGACCTGACCGGAATGCCAGTAGCCAATGCCTCGCTGCTCGATGAGGCTACGGCCGCAGGCGAGGCCATGGCGCTGATCCACCGTGCCGCAAAAAGCAAGGCAGAGGCATTCTTTGTCGATGCCGCCTGCCACCCGCAGGTGATCGCCGTGATCCAGACTCGGGCCAAGTGGTTTGGCGTTCCGGTCATTGTCGGCAATGTCCACACGGATCTGGACCCCGCGACGGTATTTGGCGCGCATCTGCAGTATCCCGATACCTTTGGTGCCGTTGTCGATCCCGCGTCACTCATTGCGCGCATTCATGCCGCGGGCGGGCTGGTCAGCCTGGGCACCGATCCGCTGGCACTAGTGCTGCTGAAATCGCCGGGCGCGCTGGGTGCCGATGTCGCCATTGGCAGCGCGCAGCGGTTCGGGGTGCCGCTTGGATTCGGCGGGCCGCACGCCGCCTACATGGCGGTTCGCCAGGACCTGGTGCGCCAGATTCCTGGCCGCATCATTGGCGCATCGGTGGATGCTGCCGGACATACCGCCTATCGCATGGCGCTGCAAACGCGCGAGCAACACATCCGGCGCGACAAGGCCACGAGCAACATCTGCACCGCGCAGGCGCTGCTCGCCAACATGGCCTCGCTGTTCGCGGTGTGGCACGGGCCAGAGGGCTTGCGCCGCATTGCGCTGCGAACGCATTTGATGGCACGAATGCTTGCCAATGCGGCCTCGTCCCTCACCACTGAATCGCCGGCATACTTCGATACGGTGACGTTCAGGCTCAAGGATGCGGCAGGCGTCAGGGCTCGCGCAGCCGAGAAACAGGTCAACCTGCGCTGGATCGATGCCGATCGCGTCGGCATCACCGTGGATGAAACGACGACACTCGCCGACGTGGCTGACCTCGCATGGGTGTTGACGGCGCATCATGTGAATGTGCAAGAGCGCGCCCGGACCTTCCCGACGGAGGCAGCAGCCATTCCCGCAGGCCTGCGGCGCAGCGACGAGATTCTCGCGCATGGCGCCTTCAACCGTTTTCATTCCGAAACGGAAATGATGCGCTATCTCAAGCGCCTGGAGAACCGCGACTACTCCCTCGTGCACGGCATGATCCCGCTTGGGTCCTGCACCATGAAGCTGAACGCGGCGGCCGAAATGGCGCCCGTGACCTGGCCCGAGTTTGCGAACATCCACCCCTTTGCGCCGGTCGCGCAGGCCAAGGGGTACGAGCGCATGCTGGGCGATGTCGCCAATGCCTTGGCCGAGATCACCGGTTTTCCCAGTGTGAGCATGCAGCCCAATTCGGGAGCAAACGGGGAGTACGCGGGCCTCGTCACCATCCGTAATTACCACGCATCGCGTGGCCAGCAGCACCGGAACGTCTGCCTCATTCCGCAGTCGGCGCACGGCACCAACCCGGCGACGGCGCACATGGCCGGAATGCGCGTGGTGGTGGTGGCCTGCGATGCCAGTGGCAACGTGGATGTTGCCGACCTCAAGGCCAAGGCCGACCAGCATCGCGAAGAGCTCGGTGCCCTGATGATCACCTACCCGTCCACGCACGGCGTGTTCGAAGCCGCAATCAAGGACATCTGCGCCATCACCCACGCGGCTGGCGGGCAGGTGTACATGGATGGTGCCAACCTCAATGCGCAGGCGGGGCTGTCGCGGCCTGGCGACATCGGCGCTGACGTGGTGCACATCAACCTGCACAAGACCTTCTGCATTCCGCATGGCGGTGGCGGGCCGGGCATGGGCCCCATCGGCGTGGCCGCGCACCTTGCGCCATTCCTGCCGGGCCATCCCGTGGTGGCCATTCCCGGCACCGCCGAAGCCAACGGCACGGTCAGCGCAGCGCAGAACGGCAGCGCGCTCATCGTCACCATTTCGTGGATGTACATCCGCATGATGGGTGCCTCCGGCATTCGTCTGGCCACCGAGATGGCCATCCTGAATGCCAATTACGTGGCCAAGCGCCTGTCGCCCTATTTTCCGGTGCTGTACGCCGGGGCTAACGGCCGCGTCGCGCATGAGTGCATCTTCGACCTGCGCGGGCTGAAGGAGGCCTGCGGGATCGGGGCCGAGGATGTCGCCAAGCGTCTCATCGACTACAGCTTCCACGCGCCGACCCTGTCCTTCCCGGTTGTCGACACGCTGATGGTGGAGCCGACCGAGAGCGAGTCAAAGCAGGAGCTCGACCGCTTCTGCGATGCCATGATCGCCATCCACGCCGAGATCGAGCGCGTCAAGAAAGGCGAGTGGAGCCGCGAAGACAATCCGCTCAAGAATGCCCCGCACACCGCCGAAGAACTCGCCGGCGACTGGACGCATGCCTACAGCCGCGAGGAGGCGGCTTTTCCGCTCCCCAGCCTGCGCGTCGGCAAGTACTGGTCGCCGGTGAAACGCCTCGACCAAGTGTACGGTGATCGCAACTTCATCTGTTCATGCCCGCCGATTGAGGCATGGGCCGGGGAAATGACCAACCCGGCAGTAAATTCGCCCGGCGGGGCAACGCAGGCGGCGTGAGCCGGGAATTGCGCCGCAGCTGAAATGAAAACGCCCGCGCATGCGGGCGTTTTTGTGACCACTGGTACTCAACCGAGGGCTCAGGTCAATGTCAGCCCGCCGTCGACTGTGATCGTCGTCCCGGTTGTGTACGACGCTTCGTCCGATGCAAGATAGATCACCGCGCCCGCCAGCTGGTCCGGCTCACCAAGCGTGCCCAGTGGCGTGTTGGCTTCCATCTTCGCCTTTATATCCGGGACGGTGATCAGGTTTACATTGGCTGGGGTGACGATGGCGCCGGGGGCAATGGCGTTGACACGCACCTTGTGCTGCGCGAGTTCGAGGGCCATGCCGCGCATCAGCATCTTCACGCCGCCCTTGGACGCCCCGTAGTGGACCATGTTGGCACCGGCAAACTCGGCGATGATCGACGAGGTGAACACGATGGAGCCGCCGCCGTTGGCCGCCATATGACGTCCGAAAGCCAATCCCGTATGAAAGGCGCCGGTGAGGTTGCGCTCGAGCATGTCGTTCCACAGTTCGGTGGTGAGGTCGAGGAAGGCACAGCGCTTGCCCGCCGAGCCGCCGGCATTGGCGATGAGCACGTTCACGTTGCCGAAAGCCGCAACCGCCTTCTTGAGCGCGGCCTCGACATCAGCGAGCCGGGTTGTGTCGGCCGTTGTGGCGATGGCTTTTCCGCCGGCAGCGCGAATGGCCGCCGCTGTCTCTTCGGCAGTATCTGGGCGCTTGTCGACGCAGGTAACGGCGGCGCCTTCGCGGGCAACGGCTTTGGCTAGGGCTTGGCCGATGCCTTGACCGGCACCGGTGACGACGGCGTGTTTGTTGGTTAGTCGCATGACGTGGCTTTCAAAATAGATGCGTTGGAAAAATGGCGGGTCCAGAATCGTGTTGAATGTTTCGCGCTCAGGGCGCTCCGGCGACAATCGCTAGAAACCCAGTCGCTTCGCTTCCTCGTCGAAGACCACGGCCACGCGACCGATGGCCTCCCGACTGAGCACCGTGGCCATCGCCTCCTTGCAACGGTCGAAGGGGAACACGTGGCTGATCTCGGGCTTGACGCGGCCCTCCTTAGCCCAGCGGAACAACTGGTCGACCCCGTTGCGCCACTGTGGCTCGAAGTGTGGCCCCATGTCCTTGTGGCGCTTCGGGTCATTGCCGAACTGCCCGTTGTAGTAACCCGCGTTGAGCGCCAGCACTTTGAGGTTCTTCACCAGCAGAATGTTGGCCGGAATCTGCGGTATCGTGCCGCCCGCGAAACCGATCGGAATGATGCGGCCCTCGGGGGCCATGCAGCGAAGCGACTGCATGAATACGCTGCCGCCCACTGGGTCGTACACGGCGTTCACGCCCTCGTGCTCGGTGATGGCCAGCACGCGCTCGCGAAAGTCTTCCGTACGGTAGTTGACGACATGGTCGGCGCCATGGCGCTCGCAGACGCGCATCTTTTCTTCCGAACCGCAGGTGGCGATGACGGTCGCTCCCAGGATCTTCGCGAGGTCGATGGCGATGGTGCCCACGCCGCCCGCCGCCCCGTGGATGAGAATGGTCTCGTCCGCCTGCAGGTGAATCCACTGCGGCCATACCAGTGCAATGTAGGAGGTCATGTACGAACTGGTGAACGCGATGGACTGATGGAACGGGATGGCGTCCGGAACATGAAAGGTGCGATGCGAGAATGCGGTGCACTCTTCGGCATAGGCGCCGGTGGTGACAAAGCTCGTGACGCGGTCCCCCTTCCTGAAGCGCGTCACGCCTTCGCCAACCTCCGACACGTAGCCCGCTACTTCGATGCCCGGCACATGCGGCAGCGGCGGCTTGATCTGGTACTTTCCCTCCACCCTGAGTGACAGGCCGAAGTTCATGCCGGCGGCCTGGGTGCGGATCTTGACGGACCCTGGCTCGACCACGGGCGAAGGCCAGTCGTCCTCGATATGCAGATTCTCGAATTTTGTCCACTGCCGGACGACAAGGGCGCGCATGGAACAGATTCCTGAGGTGAATCGATTGTAAAAAGAAGCGGTAAGGCGCTAACGCGGCTCGCCGATGAAAGCCATTTGCAGTTCCGCCAGGCGCTCCAGCGCCGACAGCGACAACGGTCCCTTGGTGACCGCGGCCGCGGCTGTCTCCAGTTGCTCGAGGCTGGACAGTCCCAGCATGGTGCTCGCAATGGCCGGATTTCCGGTGGCAAAACGCATCGCGGCCTCGACCAGCGTGGCGGCATGCCCTTCATCCACCAGCGCGGCCAATCGCTGCGTGCGCGCGACATCCGCGCCGTAATCGGCACCAGAGCCAAGCGGTGGCACCGAGGGCAGCGCAATGGCATGCCGCTCATGACTGCCCGAGAGCGCCCCGCCGGCCAGCGCCCGTATGCCGAGTGCGCCGACTCCCTGAGCCCACGTGCGTGCCAGCAGTTGTCCGTAGTCCTGCCCTGGATACCCCTCGGGCATGGCGCGCGCCACGCTGTCGTTCAGCATGTTGTGCACCACCTGCACGCTCGCCATGGCGCCGCTATCGATGATTTCGAGGGTGGCGGCCGTTTCTCCCAGGCCGGTAAAGCCAAAGGCGCGCACTTTGCCTTCGCGCTTCAGGCGCTCGAATACGGGCACCACCTCGCCAAGCACCGTGTCCGGATCGAGCACGTTGCCCACCCGGCGCATGGCCAGCACATTGTGCAACTGCAGGAGGTCGACGCACTCCCGCCGCAACAGCTTGAGGCTCGTGGCAATCGAAGTGTCGATGTAGTTAGCGATAGCCTTCGAGATGGGACCCGACTCGGGTACGTTGACCCAGGTCTTGGTGCCGACGATCGCGCCGGTCGAACCCGTGTCTGCCAGCGCGCGACCCAGGTTGCGCTCCGATTCCCCGTTGCCGTAATGCGGTGCCGTGTCGAAGTAGTTGATGCCAAGTGCCTGCGCGCGTACCACGGCGTGCGCCTGGTCGGCGGCGCTGCCCTTGATCATCAAACCGCCGACCCAACCGCAACCGAAGCCGAGTACGGAAAGATTCAGTCCGGTTTTTCCAAGTGGTCTTCGTTCCATGCCCGGCTCCGTCTGTTGGATCACTATTCGCAGTCCCGAGTAACAAGGGTGCCGCCCGAGCCGGCGACCTTATTGGACGAGGTGGGCCTTGTCAAGGCAAGCAGGTATGGGCGCGTTGTCAATGGTGAAACGGAGTGCGGCATCAAGGGGAGCATCATGCGGATGGCGCCTGGAGCTACGACGAAGACATCGTGCTCATGATCCGTGGGTAGGCCGAATACTAGTACCGCACAGGAATCGGCTTGACTGGTCCGGTGTAGCGTTCGCGATGCGGTTTTCCCCGGAGCCGCGGCAGTTTCAGCGGCTTCTCGGGAATCCCGAGGTCGGGCACCTGGTCGAGCAGGTGACGGATCAGGGTGAGGCGGCCGACGCGCTGGTCGTTGAAGTCGACCACGGTCCATGGCGCGCCTTTCTTGTGCGTCGCGCGGAACATGGCGTCCCTTGCCCGTCCGTAGTCTTCATAGTGCTTGCGCGCCTCAATGTCGATCGGCGAGATCTTCCAGCGCTTCAGCGGGTCCTTCGCCCGTTCCGCAAAACGCTGCTCCTGCTCGGCCTGGTCGGTGGCGAGCCAGTACTTGAAGAGCAGGATGCCGCTGTCACACAGCATTTTCTCGAACACTGGCGCCTGCATGAGGAACTGCCGGTACTCCGTCGCCGTGCAAAACCCCATGACCTTCTCGACGCCGGCGCGGTTGTACCAGCTGCGATCGAACAGCACGAGCTCGCCAGCTGCCGGAAGGTGGCGCATATAGCGCTGGAAATACCACTGCGTGCGCTCGTACTCCGAGGGCTTGGTCAGTGCAACCACACGCACCTGGCGCGGATTCAGCGTCTCGGCGATGGCGTTGATACTGCCGCCCTTGCCGGCGGCATCGCGGCCCTCGAAAATCACCAGCAAGCGGCGCCCGGTGTGCTGCAGCCAGTGCGCCAGGTTGTTGAGTTCCTGTTGCAGCGGCTCCAGCGCGTCTTCGTAGTCTTTTTTCTTCATGCGACGTCCCGGCGGGTCAGGCTTGTGGCTTGAGCGTCTTGTTCAGCAATTCGAGAATATTGCCCTCGGGATCGGTGGCATAAACGATGTGGTTGAACGCACGCGGGTTCTCTGTGCGCACTACATCGCCCAGGCTGCTGCCGCCGGCGGCGATTACCGCGGCAAAGGCTGCACCGACATCCTCCACGGTAAAGCACAGATGACGCAGGCCGGGCCGGTTGGCCGCCGGTTTCTCGAGCGGCAGTTGTTGGGTGTAGCAGATGATCTCCAGCGTGGGACCCTGGCTGCCGGTGTCGCCGGGGTAGCGCAGGTGCTGCACGCGGATGGAGGCGCCGGGAATGCCGGTGAGTTTTTCCAGCGCCGGGGCGGACTGCGCGCGTTCCGGCTCGGCATCGGTGAAGCCAAACACGTCCCGGTAGAAGGCGGCCATCTTCGGCAGGTCGTTGACGATCATGTTGGTGTGCGCGTATCTCGCCTTGATGGGCATTGCCGGATCCTTGGTCTGTGCATGGAATAGGCTCGACGCGTCCTGCCGCCGACGGACATCATTGGACAGGCGCACGGTGCGTCAACTATACGCCATGCTCGGAGCACGGCCATGACCGCACTGCAACTGCGGTACCCTCAGCGCATGCAAACTGAATTCGATGCGATCGTCATCGGCGCGGGCGCCGCCGGCATGATGTGCGCCGCCACGGCCGGACGGCGCGGCCGCCGGGTGCTGCTTGTTGACCACGCGGAAAAACTGGCCGAGAAAATCCGCATCTCGGGAGGTGGGCGTTGCAACTTCACCAACCTCGGCTGCAAGCCCGATGCGTTCATTTCGCGCAATCCGCACTTCGCACGCTCTGCCTTGTCGCGCTATACCCAGCGTGATTTCACCACCCTGGTCGAGCGTTACGGCATCGGCTATCACGAAAAGACGCTGGGGCAATTGTTCTGCGACGACAGTGCCGAGCGAATCATCGACATGCTGCGGCGCGAGTGCGACGAGGGCGGCGTGCAATGGGCCATGCCGGCGGTGGTGCAGCAGGTCGAGCGCACCGATGCAGGCTACGTGATTGCGACCAGCCAAGGCGCGTTCCGTGCGGCATCGCTGGTGATCGCCACCGGCGGGCTTTCCATCCCGAAGATCGGCGCCTCGCCCTTCGGCTACCGGATCGCCGAGCAATTCGGCCTGCCGGTGATTGCACCGAAGCCTGCGCTGGTGCCGCTGGCGGCATCGCCCGAGTGGCTGGCGCAGTTCGGCGAACTCTCGGGTTCCTCGATCGGCACTATGGCCCGGGTTGAGGCGCCCGCGGACGCGCCTAGGCCCAAGGGGCGCGGCTCCTTGCCGTGGCCGAGCTTTCGCGAAGCCGCACTCATCACGCATCGCGGGTTGTCGGGCCCGGCCATCCTGCAGGTGTCGTCATACTGGCAATTGGCTGGCGGGCGAGGCGCCATTGAACTCGATGTGCTGCCTGAAGCCGGTTCGGAGCGTGAGGTGTTCGACTGGTTGTCGATGCATCGGCGCGCGGGCCAGCAGGTCGGCCCATTGCTTGCCACCCGCCTGCCCAAGCGCTTCGCGCAGAGCCTTGCCGCGGCGCAAGGTTGGACGCAGCCGCTGGCCGACTTGTCGAATACCGTACTCGAGGCCATGGCATCCACGCTCAAGGCTTGGCGCATCCAGCCTTCGGGAACCCTGGGGTATGCCAAGGCGGAGGTAACTCTGGGCGGGGTGGATACTGCTGCGCTATCGCAGCAGAACATGGAGGTTCGGAGCGTGCCGGGCCTGTTCTTTATCGGCGAAGTGGTCGATGTCACTGGATGGCTGGGCGGCTACAACTTCCAGTGGGCCTGGTCATCCGGCCATGCGGCGGGCGAGGCGGTGTGATGCGTCCATTCGCCCGGAGGGCGCCGCACGGCTAGAGGGACCGCGCGGCCTGCTACGCAAGCTCGGCCGCGCTGCTAGGGTAGGCGCGCAATCACCTCGATCTCGACCAGTACATCGCGCGGCAGTCGTGACGCCTCCACCGTCGAGCGTGCCGGCTTGTGGGTGCCGAAGTTGCGCTCGTACACGGCGTTCAGCTTGGCGAAGTCGTTGAGATCCTTCACGAATACCGTTGCCTTCACCACGGCACCAAGGTCGGTGCCCGCTTCCTTGAGAATGGCGCGGATGTTGCGAAATACCTGCTCAGCCTGAGTTTCGATGTCGGCCCCGGCAACCGCGCCCTCTGGTGTCAGCGGAATCTGCCCGGAGCAGAAAACGAGCTTGTCCGAGACGATGGCCTGCGAGTAGGGGCCGATGGCCGCCGGCGCGGCGCTGGTCTGGATGGTCTTGATAATCATCTCCTTTGATAATAATTATTGGATTCAGCTAGGACTGGTGCCGCATCACCCCTGGTAATCGATCATAATGACCCCATATAAGCCTTATCTCCCCCGACCGGCACCCCTCCGGTAACATAGACCACTATAAAATCATCGCCAGCCGCCCACTCTAGATGAAGGCGGCCCTTGCCTCAAGCGCGTTGAAAAAGGCATTGAAAAGGACACACGAATGGAATTACATCTCTTCTCCGGCGTATTTGACCTTCCCTGGTGGGGCATCGTGCTGGTTGCGTTGGGCTATACCCATATCACCATTGCCGCGGTGACCCTGTTCCTGCATCGTTGCCAGACCCACCATGCGCTGGAGCTCGGTGCCATCCCCAGCCATTTCTTCCGCCTGTGGCTGTGGCTTACCACCGGCATGCGAACCAAGGAGTGGGTGGCGGTGCACCGGAAGCACCATGCCAAGTGCGAAACCGTTGACGACCCGCACAGCCCGCAGGTGCTCGGCATCAATGCCGTGTTGTGGGGAGGCGTGATCCTTTACGTGCGCGAGTCGGCGCATGCCGATATGGTCGAGCGTTACGGCCACGGCACGCCCAACGACTGGATCGAGCGCAACCTGTATTCGCGCTGGGTGTTGTTCGGCCTGACACTTACAGGACTGACGGACGTGCTGCTCTATGGCCTGGTCCCGGGCGTGCTGATCCTGATTACGCAGATTGCCTGGATACCCTTTTGGGCGGCCGGTGTCATCAATGGCATCGGCCATTGGTTCGGCTATCGCGTCTCGCCGACCGAGGACGCCAGCACCAACATGGCACCCTGGGGCATCCTGATTGGCGGGGAAGAGCTGCACAACAACCACCACGCCTTCCCCACGGCGGCCAAGTTTTCCATCAAATGGTACGAATTCGACATTGGCTGGGTGTACATCAGCATCCTGCGCGCGCTGGGCATGGCGCGCGTCAAGCACTTGGCGCCGGTGGCGCATCAGGGAGTACCTAAACCCGTGCTGGACCAGCAGACACTGAGTGCCGTCATCACCAATCGTTACGACGTGCTGTCGCGCTATGCGGATGCCATCCAGGCCACCTGGGCTGAAGAGCTTGCCAAACTCAAGCAGCGATCGCCGCGCGAAGCCGAGCGGCTGCACAAGCTCAAGCACTGGCTGTTCAGCGAGGAGCGCGTGCTGCTGGCGCGTGAACGCGAGCTGCTCGAGTCGGGTCTTTCAAACTCGCCCGCACTGCTGAAATTGCTTGCCATGCGGCGAGAGCTCAAGGCGCTGTGGGGTCGTTCGCTGGAAAGCAGCGACCAGCTCGTCGCCCGGCTGCAGGACTGGTGCCGACGCGCTGAGGAGAGCGGTATTGCGCCGCTGGCGGGGTTTGCCCGGCAGCTGAAGGCGTATGGCTAGTGCCTGATCGAAATCCCTGAAACCCTTGTCTGGCGGGGGTCGAGCGCAACCTGTATTCATGCCGGGTGTTGTTCGGCCTTATCCTCACGGGGCTGACGGACGTGCTGCTCTATGGCCTGGTCCTGGGCGTGCTGATCCTGATTACGCAGATTGTCTGGATCCCCTTCTGGGCGGCCGGTGTCATCAATGGCATCGGCCATTGGTTCGGCTATCGCGTCTCGCCGACCGAGGACGCCAGCACCAACATGGCATCCTGATTGGCGGGGAAGAGCTATACGCCCGGGGGATTGGCTTTGACTCCCTTTAGTCCGCCTGATTCGATTGCGCAAATTTTTCGAAACTTTCGATGCTTATTGGCCGACTGAAAAAGTAACCTTGATAAGCATCGCAGCCGATGCTTGCCAGGAAATCTTTTTGAACTTTCGTTTCGACGCCCTCAGCGATAACCGCCAGTCCCATGCTCTGCGCCACCGCCACAATGGCTCTGCAAATTGCGGCATCCTTTTGATCGGTGGTGATGTTGTGGACAAACGACTGGTCTATTTTTAACTGATCCAGCGGCATTCGTTTCAGGTAGGAAAGGCTGGAATAGCCGATGCCGAAGTCATCCATCGAGAAGCTCACGCCGATGGACTTCAGTGCAGTCATTTTTGCGATGATGTCCTCCAGGTTCTCCACCAGAGTGCTTTCAGTCAACTCGATCTTGAGCCGCTGTGGATTGGCGCCCGTGGCTTTGAGTGTTTTGAGCACCTGATCAACGAAGTCAGATTGATAGAATTGGCGGGCGCTGACATTCACCGCGATCGTAAGATGGGCTAACGACGGCTTTGCTGCCCATAGGGCTAATTGGGCGCAAGCGGTTTCCAGCACCCATTGGCCCAGAGGCAGGATGGTCCCGGTTTCTTCAGCCAGGGGAATAAACTCGTCTGGCTGTACCCAGCCGCGTTGCTGATGCTGCCAGCGCAGCAACGCTTCGGCGCCAATCGTACGACCGCCTTTATCCAATTGGGGTTGGTAGTGGAGGAGAAACTGTTTCTGCAATATGGCCTCGCGCAGATCCTTGTACATTTCTACCCGGGCGCTGACGGCGGCTTGAATTTCAGGATCGAAAAATCGTAAGGTATTTCGCCCTGCCGCCTTGGCCTGGTACATGGCAATATCCGCCCGCTTGAGTAAATCTTCGACGGTGTCCTGACTGGTACCTATCATGGCCACACCGATGCTCGGGGTGCTGTGGTGTTGGTAACTTCCAAGCGAGTAGGGCTGGTTGAGGGCGGTCAGAATTCTTTCGCCCGCCGTTTGGGCCTGGGTGGCCGCTTCCGAAGAATCCGCGCTCAGGTCGTTTAACATGACCACGAACTCATCGCCGCCAAGTCTGGCCACGGTGTCCGATTCGCGCAAGAAGGAAGTCAGGCGCTGAGCCACTTGTTGCAGCAGCTGGTCCCCGGCATCGTGGCCGAGACTGTCATTCAGGGTCTTGAAGTCATCTAGGTCGATAAACAGCAGCGCCCCTTTGTGGCCGGTACGCGCGCTGGTGGCCAGGGCCTGGTGCAGACGATCCAGAAGGAGCCGCCGGTTTGGCAGTTGGGTCAGCGGATCGTAGAAGGCCAGATTTATTATCTTGGCCTCTGCCGCTTTCTGATCGCTGATGTCGTTCTGTGTGCCCACGTAGTGGGTGATTGCGCCGTATTTGTCCTTTATGGCACTGATGTTCAACCACTTTGGATAGATTTCGCCGTTCTTGTGACGGTCCCAGACTTCACCTTGCCATACGCCGTCATGTTTCAAGCTTTGCCACATTGATGTATAGAAGTCCGCATCATGACGTTCAGATTTGAACAGACGCGGGGTCTGCCCGATAAGCTCTTCCGCCGAATACCCCGTAGTTTCCGTGAAAGTCTGATTGACCCGAAGGATCACGGCATCGGCGTCGGTTACGACAACGCCGACCCGGGCTTCGAAGGCTATGGCGGCTATATGGAGATCGGCCTCACTTTTTATCAAGGCCTGCTGGTTGCGCAAAAAAAGATGTACGGTCCAGCCGCTCATCATGGTGAAAAAAAGAACAAGGATGCTTTCGGCGAACAGCCTTAAGACACTGAACCAGCCCGCAGTCGGGGCGAGGCTCAAAAACCAACGGCCGTTGGGCACATCAATGGGAACTGTTACCGGCTCGTCAGAAAAGGACTGCCTGGCCTGGGCCAGGACATGTCGCGTGTCAGTGTCGGGATGGTTACGCCAAACTTCATGGTTGTATCCGGCAAGATCAAGATCCGCCAAGTGCGAGGCATTGAGCAAGTCGGACATTCTCAGCACAGCCGTAGTGAAACCCCAGAACGCGTCTTGTTTGTCGCCCAGGAACACAGGCAATCGTCCAACGACAGCTTCTCCGCCTTGCAACAGTACAAACGGACCGGCGAGCGTCAACCGACCCGTTTGTACGGCCAACTTGGCTTCCTTGTTGCGTTTGTCATCCGTCAAGAGATTTTGGCCGATCACAATCTCATTGCCGCTCAGCGGTTCGACGCTCTGGATTACGCCGTTTGGGGCAATTTGCAGCGAAGAGATCCCCGGGCTTATGGCAATGAGCTGTTTGGAAACGCCGTGGAAATCCTGAATACTCCCGTTGCCTTGTTTAACCAGTGCAGCGAGCGCGTAGGTGGCGCCAAGCCCTTGGGTGAGACGCTGTTCGAGTTGACCTGCGACGCGATTGGCATGTTGCACTGCCGAGGCTTTGGCCTGCACCAAAAGGTATGACTCGAATGAAAAGCAAAGCAATGCCCCGAAGGTGAGCACGGTAAGTGCTGTCGTCACGACCGGCAATCGGGTGGTTTTTTTCTTCATCGGCGGGTGTCCGGGATTTTGTGTAATCGGGATTTAAATCAGTGCCGCCTGATCTGCTCTTCAAACTGGATGGTAAATGGAATCATCGCCGCCTTCCAGTCCTGCATCGGCATCGTTTAATCCTGATTTAATTTATGATCGACGGTTCAGATCGCCAGATAGACGACGGGCGCTGTGGGGCCGTTCGCTGGAAAGCAGCGACCAGCTCGTCGCCCGGCTGCAGGACTGGTGCCGACGCGCTGAGGAGAGCGGTATTGCGCCGCTGGCGGGGTTTGCCCGGCAGCTGAAGGCGTGCGCCTAGACACCGGACCACATCCACAGCAGTGCCGCCAGAAGCAGCGGCAAGTACTCGATTAAGGTCTGCACTTCGTCTCCAAAGGCTTAATGGCGGCGGATTCGCCGTGTACGGTGGCCCACGGTGAGCACGTCGCCGCCGGCGCTCATGACGAGGTACGCGTGCAAGCGCCTGCCCAGGTGCCGCAGAGCGTCCTCGCCGCGTTCGCGCGCCATCCGTTGCCGTGCTGCCTTGTCGAAGAACACGATCTCGGCGCCCCGGTGGTCGTGCGTCGTGCGGCCGAAGTCGAGCAGGTCCTCCACGACGTCTGCGCGGATGCCGCGCTGCTGCATGCGGATGAGGGCGTGGCGGGTGAAGCTCATGTCGGTCTCCGGGGGGCTGGTGGCTCCATCGGATTCAGTCTGGGGGGTGAGTGGCTCATGGGGTGAGCCTTCCCCGGCAAGCAATAGCTCTTGTGATCGGTATCGATGTTTCTATAATCGATCATGGGGCCAACGCTTGGGCAGGCCGGAAGTCCTGGCACGGCGAATAGGAGAAGCGGCATGTCGGACCTGACTGATACATTCACCGATGCGTTCTGGCGAATCGGCGCGAAGGACGCCGATGCCGTCGAGACGCGCGAGTGGCTGGACGCCTTCGACGCCATCATCGAGCACGAAGGCCCCGCGCGCGCGACCTACCTGCTGCGCCGGTTGCTCGAGCACGCGCGCGTGAGGAAGGTACGCCTGCCGCCGGTGTTCAACACGCCGTACTGCAACACCATCGCGCTGGCCGACCAGCCGCAATTTCCCGGCAACCTTGAGGTCGAGGCGCGACTGTCGGCGATCATCCGCTGGAACGCGCTCGCCATGGTGGTGCGCGCCAACCGTGCCAATGCCGAACTGGGCGGACACATCGCCAGCTACGCCTCGGCGGCGGACCTGTTCGAGGTCGGGTTCAACCATTTCTTTCGCGCCGGGCAGTCCGGCGACCTGGTGTACTTCCAGCCGCATTCGGCGCCGGGCGTGTATGCGCGCGCTTTCCTCGAGGGACGGCTGGAAGACGCGCAACTCGCCAACTATCGCCGCGAGGTGGGCGGCGAGGGGCTGTCGTCCTACCCGCATCCCATGCTGATGCCCGATTTCTGGCAGTTCCCGACCGGTTCCATGGGCATCGGCGTGATCAACGCCATCTACCAGGCGCGTTTCCTGCGGTACCTGCGCGACCGAAGTCTGCAGGACACCGCGAACCGCAAGGTCTGGGCGGTGGTCGGGGATGGCGAGATGGACGAGCCGGAGTCGCTGGCGGGCCTGTCGCTGGCCGCGCGCGAGCACCTCGACAACCTCGTCGTGGTGGTGAACTGCAACCTGCAGCGGCTCGACGGGCCGGTGCGCGGCAACGGCTCAATCATCCAGGAGCTCGAAGGCCTGTTCGCGGGCGCCGGCTGGAACGTCATCAAGGTGCTGTGGGGGGCGGACTGGGATCCGTTGTTCGCGCGCGACGAGGGCGGCGTGCTGCTCAAACGACTGCATGAAACCGTGGATGGCGAATTCCAGACCTATGCCGCCACCGACGGGCGATTCAACCGCGAGCATTTCTTCAACAAATACCCTGAGCTGCAGTCGCTGGTGGCGCACCTGAGCGACAGCGACATCGACCGGCTGCGCCGCGGCGGCCACGACACCGTGAAGATCTTCTCCGCCTATCATGCAGCAGCAGGCCACCGCGGCCAGCCCAGCGTCATCCTCGCCCAGACCAAAAAGGGTTACGGCATGGGGCATTGGGGCCAGGGCAAGATGACCACGCACCAGCAGAAGAAGCTGGAGACCGATGCACTGCTGGAGTTCCGTGATCGCTTCGCCGTGCCGATGTCCGACGAGGACATCGCGCAGCTGCGCTTCTGCAAGCCGGCGGCGGATACGGCCGAGATGAAGTACCTGCATGCGCGCCGCGCGGCGCTGGGCGGTTACCTGCCGGCGCGCTCGGCCGCCGCGCCGAAGCTGGCGGTGCCACCACTCGATCGCTTCGTGAAATTGCTGGCTGGCTCGGCCGAGCGCGAGCAATCGACCACCATGGTGTTCGCTCAGCTCTTGTCGCAGCTCCTGCGCGAGCCGGAGATCGGACCGCGCGTGGTGCCCATCGTGGCCGACGAGGCGCGCACCTTCGGCATGGCCAACCTGTTCCGGCAGGTCGGCATCTATTCGGCCGTGGGCCAGCTCTACGAGCCCGAGGACAAGGACGAGCTGCTGTATTACAAGGAAGCGCGCGACGGCCAGATCCTCGAGGAAGGCATCACCGAGGCCGGCGCCATGGCATCCTGGGTGGCCGCGGCCACCAGCTACAGCACCAGCGGCCTGCCCATGCTGCCGGTGTTCATCTATTACTCCATGTTCGGCTTCCAGCGCGTGGGCGACCAGATCTGGGCCGCCGCCGATGCGCGTTCGCGCGGCTTTCTCATTGGCGCCACGGCGGGCCGCACAACGCTGTCGGGCGAAGGGTTGCAGCACCAGGATGGCTCCAGCCACCTGGTGGCCTCGACCATCCCGAACTGCCGCGCCTGGGATCCCTGTTTCGGCTACGAGCTCACGGTCATCGTGCAGGACGGGGCGCGGCGCATGCTCGAGGCGCAGGAGGACCTGTTCTATTACGTGACGGTGATGAACGAGAACTACGTGCACCCGGCGCTGCCTGACGATGCCGTGCCGGGCATCCTCTCCGGCATGTATCTGCTGCAAGGGGCGGACGATGCGGTGGTGCAGTTGCTGGGCAGCGGGACCATCCTGCGCGAAGTGATCGCGGCAGCCGGCGTGCTGGCCAAGGAGCACGGGATCGCCGCCAATGTCTGGAGCGTGACCAGTTGGAGCGAGCTGCGTCGCGACGGCCTGGAGCGCGAGCGCGCGGTGCTGGCCGGCGGGGCAGGCGATGTGCGGCAAGCGCATGTGCATCGCTGCCTCGCGCCGACGCGCGGGCCAATCATCGCCGCCAGCGACTACGTGCGCGCCGTGGCCGACCTGCCGCGCCCTTACGCGCCCGAGGGGCGGCGCTACGTGTCGCTGGGCACGGACGGTTTCGGCCGCAGCGACACGCGTGCCGCGCTGCGCGAAGCCTTCCAGGTTGATCGCCGGCACATCGTGCGCGCCGCGCTTGCCACCATCGACGATCGCTTGCCTAAGGAATCGCTGATCAAGTAGTCGCGCGAGGCGACAGATGAACGCGATTCGGTTGAATTTGTGAATTGAACGACATTTTTATCATCATGAGGGCGATTTTGAGAGGGAATGCGAGGTATATCCACTCACTTGGCTCACACCGGACGCAACTGTCCTGTGAGTGGCCGTCCCCATTTGCTCAGATTGATCAGGGC
>CANJRC010000013.1 GCA_947476535.1 Betaproteobacteria bacterium | reverse complement strand
TGTCGCCGGGAACACGCCAGGTGCTCGAGCAACTTGACGGCCCCATCCGCATTCGCTTCTATTACTCGCAAGGGGATGGAAATCTGCCCCTGTCGATTAAGGGCTATGGCCGGCGCGTGGAAGACATGCTACGGGAGTTTCGGCTTGCATCAGGTGGCAAGCTGACAATTGAGAAATTCGACCCGCAACCGGACTCAGACGCGGAGGATTCCGCGCAATTGGATGGCGTGGAAGGGCAAGTTCTCAATAACGGCGAGAAGTTCTATCTTGGCTTGGCCGTCAGCTATGGTGAGCGGCGCTTGCCGTTGCCCGCATTGACTGCCGATCGAGAGCAACTGCTCGAGTACGACATCGCCAAGGCCATCGCGCGAGCAACCGCCAAGGACAAACCGGTGGTGGGCATCATGAGCGCATTGCCTGTGTTCGGTTCACGCGGTGCCCCACAGATGGGAATTCCTCCGTCGGAAAAACTGGTTTTCGTATCTGAACTGGAGCGTGACTTCCGGGTAAAACGGGTGAATCCCGCCGGTGACAAGGTCGATGACGACATCAAGGTGCTGCTGGTAATGCATCCGCGCAACTTTAGCGACAAGGCGTTGTATGCGATCGACCAGTTCGTCATGCGGGGTGGAAAGCTGATTGCCATGGTGGACCCGAACGCCTATTTCGATGTCCAACCCGGTCGCCAGCCGACGGACGGCGGTACCGCATCCACCATGGAAAAATTGTTCAAGACATGGGGTCTCGGGTTTGACGCTACCAAAGTCGTCATTGATACCAAGTACATTTCTGGGGGCGGCCCCGGGGCCATGCCGACAGTCCTGTCATTGGTGGGAGACGCGTTCAACAAGGGAGATGTGACGACCAGTCGCGTGGGGTCGGCATTGGTGCCGTTCTCAGGCGCCTTTACCGGCAAACCGGCCGAGGGTCTGACACAGACGGTGCTGCTCCACAGTTCGGCATTCGCCAACTTGGTCGATGCGACAAACTCCCTAAAGCGCGGTGATGAGGCCCTGCGCGGGTTCACCCCGACGGGCACTGAGTACCCGCTCGCGGTCAAACTGACTGGTAAGTTCAAGTCTTCATTCCCGGATGGCAAACCAGTCGAGGAGACGACGCCGGCCGACGCGAAGGATGGCAAGGGACCGGCGAAAGCGGCACAGAAGGTTGCTCTCGCGCCAGCGCCAACTGTGGCCTCTGCAGATCACCGCAATGAAAGTGCTGACAACGCGGTGGTGCTCATCGGTGATACCGACTTCATCAACGATGGCGCAGCCGTGCAGATCCAGCAAGTGTTCGGGCAGCGTATTGTCGTGCCCGCCAACGGCAATCTGGCCTTTGCGCTTGGGTTGGTCGAGCAGTTCGCCGGAGACGAGAAGTTGATTTCTCTCCGGAGTCGCGCAACGGCCGCTCGCCCCTTTACGGTCATCCGCGAGATGGAGGCGCGTGCGCAGCAGGCCTATATTGGCAAGATCAAGGCGCTCGAAGATTCGCTCCAGCAGACAACTGAGAAGCTGCAGGCATTGCAGCGCCAACGAGGCGCAGGACAGCAAAGTGCGACCATCCTGACCGCGGCGCAACAGGCAGAAGTGGATAACTTCCGCAAGACGGCAGCCCAGAAACGCAAGGAGCTCAAGGAGGTTCGTAAGGATTTGCGGGCTGACAGCGAGTCACTGGAATTCTGGACGAAGGTGTTCAATATCGGTGCCGTTCCTCTCATCGTCATGCTCGCGGGCTTGCTGCTTGCAATATCGCGTCGCAAAAGGGTGGTGAAACTATGAGTCGAAAGCAATTCCTTACACTTGTGGTCGCTTTGATCGTCCTGGCGGGTGCGGCAGCGGGGGTGTTTTTGAGTGATCGGTCGGCCTGGAAACGGGATGACGCGCGCATTGGCGAGAAGCTGTTGCCGACGCTGAAGGCAGCGGATGTCGCGGAAATCCATGTCCGAAGCGAGCGCGAAGAGGTTCATGTGCTCAAAGGCAGCTCTGGCTGGAGAGTCAGGGAACGCGGTGATTTTCCGGCGGACGAAAATGCCGTCAGCAGCATGTTGCTGAAGCTAATCGACTTGAAAGTCATCCAGACAGAGACACTTGCCGATACGCAACGTTCGCGCCTACTGCTGCTGGAGCCCAAGGGGACAGCGGCAGGAACTCCTGCAGCAGCGAAGGCCCCGGCTGAATCGGGTGCGAAGAGCGATGCCAAGAGCGAGGCGGCAGGCACTGTGATGGAGCTCAAAGACGGATCGGGAAAGACGCTCGGTCGGTTACTGTTGGGTAAGACGTTGATGAAGCCTTCGGACAATAGCGGGGATTCCGATATCCCTGCGGGGCGCTATGTGCTCGCCGGCGAGAGTGCGGGCAGCATTACCGTAGTCGCCGACCCGCTGAAGGATGCCGATCCGAACCCTGCCTTTTGGCTTGACAAGGATGTCATCCGGGCCGACAGCGTGAAGACGGTCACCGCCACTGGACCGGATGGCAAGCAGCGCTGGGCGCTCGGTCGTCCTAAGGACGGCGATTTGATGAGTTTTGTCGGGAGCTCGGATAAGCCTGATCCACAGAAGGGGCAGGACACGATAAGCGCCTTCTACGGCGTTACCTTGATCGACGTCGTAACGGACGGTGCGAAGGCAGATACGGGGCTGGACAAGCCTGTGGCTGTCAGCGCTCAGTCCTTTGACGGCGTCACGTATTTACTGAAGATTGGAGCCAAAGCGGGGGATGACCGTTATTACTTGGCGGTTTCCAGTTCCGGCGAGCCTTCAAAGGTGCGCGAAGCGGCAAAGGGCGAGAGTGCCGAGGACAAGGTCAAGAAGGACAAGGAGTTCGAGGAGCAATATAAGAAACGCCTCGAGCGACGCGCCCGCGACAAGCAAATGGAAAAATGGGCATACATCGTGCCGAAGACGGCGGTCGCACCAATCCTGAGAGATCGTTTAGAGTTGATGCCAGACAAAAAGCCGGAAGCGCCAGCCAAGCGCTAGGAAGATAAAACGCCCGTTAGACGGGCGTTTTATTTGGTGCTGTCGGCGCAAGGTGCGCGCCTCTCCCTTCGCGTTTCGTTAGGCTGTCTCGCTCAGGAGCTCACGAAGTACATAAGGCATGATGCCACCGTGCTTGTAGTAATCCACTTCGATCGGCGTGTCGATCCGCAGTAGCAGCTTGACCTCCTGGACAACGGCATTCGGCCGGCGTATCACCAGCGTGACCTCCTGCTGGGGCTTGATGTCATTTTCGAGTCCGAGCAGATCGAACTCCTCGGTACCTGTGATTCCGAGTGACTGCGCCGAATCGCTGCCCTTGAACTGCAAGGGCAGGACTCCCATGCCTACGAGATTTGAGCGGTGAATGCGCTCGAAGCTTCGGCAGACGACGGCCTTGACACCAAGAAGTTGTGTGCCCTTGGCGGCCCAGTCACGTGAACTGCCAGTCCCGTATTCTTCGCCGCCGAACACCATCGTAGGGACGCCGGCCGTCACATAGCGCATCGCTGCATCATAGATCGACATCTGTTCGCCGGAAGGCTGGTGCACGGTCAGGCCTCCTTCCACGCGCGAGCCGTCTGAGTTCAGAGGAATCATGAGGTTCTTTATGCGCACATTGGCAAAAGTGCCGCGCATCATGACGTCATGGTTGCCGCGACGAGCGCCGTAGCTATTGAAGTCCGACTTTGATACATCGTGCTCCAGCAAATAGATGCCGGCGGGGGAAGTCGCCTTGATGGAGCCAGCTGGACTGATGTGGTCAGTGGTCACCGAGTCGCCAAATACGCCCAGTGCCCTCGCTCCACGGATGGACGTGGTGGCAGACGGGGTCATGCTGAAGTCCTTGAAGAAGGGTGGCTCTGCGATGTATGTCGATGTCGGCCAGTTGTAGACCTGCCCGGACGCGGAAGGCACCTTCTGCCACAGGGCATTATCTTTGCCCAGGTCGCTATAGAGGCGACGGAACGTTTTTGCGTCCATGGCGAGCTTCATCAGCGAGGCGACTTCATCGTGAGTGGGCCAGATATGGCCGATATAGACGTCCTGGCCGTCCTTGGATTTGCCCAAGGGCTGGGTGCGGAAGTCGCGCAGTACCGTACCGGCAATGGCATAGGCAACCACCAGGGGAGGCGAAGCCAGGAAATTGGCGCGAATATTGGCATGGATCCGCGCCTCGAAATTGCGGTTGCCGGAGAGCACAGCGCCGCAGACGAGGTCGTTCTTGACAATGGCCTCTTCGATCGGCTCGCTGAGCGGACCGGCATTGCCGATGCAGGTAGTGCAGCCATAGCCAGCGGTGTAAAAGCCAAGTTTTTCAAGGTAGGGCAGTAGGCCCGCCTTGGTCAGGTACTCGGTGACCACGCGCGATCCGGGGGCCAGTGATGTCTTGATGTGGGGTTTGACCTTGAGCCCCAACTCGACCGCTTTCTTCGCCAGCAGTCCAGCCGCGAGCAACACGCCAGGGTTGGAGGTATTTGTGCAGGATGTGATGGCCGCAATCAGGACGTCACCTGAGCCGATATCAATGCCGTCGCGCGTTTTGAAGCGTGCGTTCAACTCCTGGGGCTTCTTGGAAAACCCGTTCTCGGATACTGGCTTGGAAAACAGCGTGGTGAATGTGTTCTTGACCTGAGAAAGTTCGATGCGATCCTGCGGGCGCTTAGGTCCGGCGAGGGAGGGCATGACGGTGGAAAGATCCAGTTCCAGCGACTCGCTGTATTCGATGCTGCCGGCCTTCGGCACACCGTAGAGTCCCTGCGCCTTGAAGTAGGCGGCGAGTGCGGCGATCTCGTCTTCGGTACGCCCGGTGCCCTTGAAGTAGTCTATGGTCTTGTCATCGACCGGAAAGAAACCCATGGTGGCCCCGTACTCGGGTGCCATGTTGGCAATGGTGGCGCGATCGGTAACGGTAAGGCTCTCGGTGCCCGCGCCGAAGAACTCGATAAACTTGCCCACGACCTTGGCCTTGCGCAGCATCTCGGTGATGGTGAGCACGAGATCGGTGGCGGTGACAGCGGGGTGCAGCTTGCCCTTGAGGTTCACGCCGACCACATCAGGCGTGAGGAAATACATCGGCTGGCCCAGCATGCCGGCTTCGGCTTCGATGCCACCCACGCCCCAGCCGACCACGCCGATGCCGTTGATCATGGTGGTATGGCTGTCGGTGCCAACGAGGGTGTCAGGATAGAAGACGTTATCAGCGTTCTTGTGCACCCCGCGCGCCAGGTACTCGAGGTTGACCTGGTGGATGATGCCGACTCCGGGCGGCACGACCTTGAAGGTGTCAAAGGCCTGCATGCCCCATTTCATGAACTGGTAGCGTTCGCCGTTGCGCTCGAACTCGAGACGCATGTTTTCAGCGAGAGAGGTTTTCTTGCCATAGGAGTCGATCTGAACCGAGTGGTCAACCACAAGGTCAACGGGAACGAGTGGCTCGACCCGCTTAGGATCCTTGCCCATGTTCCGAGCAACACTGCGCATGGCAGCAAGGTCGGCCAGCAGCGGCACGCCGGTGAAGTCCTGGAGCACGATGCGAGCAAGCACAAACGGGATCTCATCGGTGCGCGTCGCCTTGGGCTTCCAACTGGCGACCTGGCGAATGTGTTCTTCTGTGACCTTCTTGCCGTCGCAGTTGCGCAGTACCGACTCGAGTACGATACGGATTGAAACCGGCAAGCGCGACATGTCCAGATTGAGGGCCTTGCCAAGCGCCGGCAGCGAATAGTATTTGCCGGTCTTTCCGGCATATTTGAATTCCTGCAGGGTGTTGTGAAGGTTGTGGGACATGAGGGACTCCTTGGATCGGATCAATGGACCGGACTCTTGTTGGTGACGTAATCGTACTGCAGATTTATTTCAAAAGAACGCCTTGAGCGCGGCTTCCGGCAAGGCAACCCCGGTCACCCGCGCCTTTTGCAGGACTTCCCAGAAGTACCGGTAGGTGGCACGGTCGTGAAGCTCACCCTCGTCCTGGATCGGCCCCCAATCGGCCCTTTGCGCGGCCAGTAGAATTCGCGCCGCATCTTCGACCTCGGCGTGCTGGGGTTTCATTGCGTCGACGATCGGTTGGATCTGGATCGGGTGGATGGACCACTTGCGCAAAAATCCAAATTCCTTGCGGGCGCGCAGCGCATCGCTGTGTGCGGTCTGCGGGTTTTTCAGATCCAGGGTTACTCCGTGCGCCGGGACGATGCCATTGGCCAGGGCTGCGGCGACGATTTCAGTCTGCGCCCTGACAGTTAGGTGGTGCTCGAACTGGCCTGGTGAGCGCATCGCCGTGGAAGGTATGGCCCCGTGGTGGGCGGAGACCAGGTCCATGAGACCGAAATCAAGCACCTGCATGCAGGGCAGTGCCGCGATCTCGAAGGCTTCATGCAGCGCTCCGTGTGTTTCCACCAGGACATTGATGGGAATATCGCGCTTGACGCCGTGTCGCGCCGCCACGGTGCCGATGTAATTGATCATTTCGGCGACCTGGCGAGCCGCTGTGGGCTTGGGGATGGTGATGTGGGAAAGCTTTGTTCCGGCACCGGATACGATGACATCGACATCGGCCTTCCAGTGGGGATGCGAATAGTCGTGCACGCGTGCGCCGGCCCTGCCATGGACATTGGCTGCCGACATGATGGTATTCACTACCAACTCGGCATGTTCCTTCTCCCTGCCCGGAGCGGCACCATCCTCGCAGTCGCAGGTCAGGTCGAAGATCGGCCCCAGCTCGGATTGCAGTGCAAGTGCCTTTAGCCAGAGTTTTTCGTTGCCTGCATAGTGATCGCAGGCTGGAAGGATGGGGAAGGGTTTCTCGCCGCGGAACAAGATGTCGCGCGGATGTGCACCGTATGGCATGGTGAGGGTTTCCGGAAGTTGCTTATTCATTGAATGGGACGCTTGCCTCGATTGTCCCAGGCAGCCGATGCAGGCACTTGCGCGTTAGCGCTTGCAGTGCCTGCTCCTTGACTACAGCAGGTGCTTGACACCCTCTTGCTCCTCCTGGAGTTCCTTCAGCGTGGCATCCATTTTCTGGCGGCTGAATGGGTCTATTTCCAGGCCTTTTACGCGCTCATACTTTCCACCGGCGGTAATGACCGGTACGCCGTAGATGATGCCATCTGGGATGCCATATGAGCCGTCCGAGGGCACCCCCATGGTGACCCATTGGCCATCGGACCCGATCACCCAGTCACGCACATGGCAGATCGCTGCATTGGCTGCCGATGCGGCAGAGGAGAGGCCGCGTGCCTCGATGATGGCCGCCCCGCGCTTGCCGACTGTCGGAATGAAGGTGTCACGGTACCAAGTCTCGTCGTTGACCACCTTGGTGGCGGGTTGGCCGGCGATTGTCGCGAATCGGATGTCCGGATACATCGTTGGTGAGTGGTTGCCCCAGACGATGAGCTTTTCGATTGAATCCACGGGCTTGCCGGTGCGCGAAGCAAGCAGTGATTGTGCACGGTTGTGGTCGAGGCGGAGCATCGCCGTGAAACTGTCGCGAGGCAGGTCAGGCGCGCTCTTCATCGCGATGTAGGCATTGGTGTTTGCAGGATTGCCCACCACCAGCACCTTGACTGACCGCTTGGCCGCCTCGTTGATTGCACGTCCCTGGACGGTGAAAATGGCGCCGTTGGCTTCCAGCAAGTCCTTGCGCTCCATCCCCTTGCTGCGTGGACGGGCGCCGACCAGCATGGCAATGTCAGCATCTCGGAAAGCGACCTTGGGATCGGAGGTCGGCACGACTCCTGCCAGCAGGGGAAATGCGCAGTCTTCGAGCTCCATGATCACACCCTTGAGCGCGTTCTGTGCCTTTTCGTCGGGAATTTCCAGCATCTGCAGGATGACCGGCTGATCCTTGCCGAGCATTTCCCCGGCGGCAATGCGAAACAACAGGCTATACCCGATTTGTCCGGCGGCTCCGGTTACTGCGACTCGAACGGCTGGCTTGGCCATGAAAACTCCTGGTTGCGTTGAATTTGATGGGATGGATTGCGAAAACCGTGCTGCCTGTGCCGATGGATGCTTTCGATCGGGATGTCGTTGAACCGTGAGGTGACCACGCGTACGCGGGGAGGAGAGGTGCCAGACTGGTCGTTGCGAGTCGGATCACATGCGCGTGCGACAAGAGCGATGTTCCCCGTCGCAGTGTGGCCCCGGATTGGGTCGGCGCAGAGCGCCACTTTGACGCGGCAGAGTGTAGGTTGTCGATAGGACAGTGTCAAATTGGGGCCGAGCATACTGCGAAGCACAAACGGTTTTGGAACGCTGATATAATCATTTCAGATTTACACGCGCCCGGCTTATATCGCGGGCAACGAAAAAAATCCTGAAATTTCGCGTGTTGGGCTCCGTTACATGTCTGATCTGAAAGCCAAAAAGCAACGACCGGTCTGGTTCAATATCAGTCCGACCAACCTGCCGGTTCCCGGCCTGGTTTCCATCTTTCACCGCATCAGCGGCATCTTGCTCTTCGTAGGAATCATCTGGTTCCTGTTTCTTCTCGACATGAGCCTGACCTCGCCGCTTGGATTCGCCCATTTCACGAGCTACATGGCGCATCCGTTAGTGAAGCTCGTGATGCTAGTCCTGCTATGGGCGTTCCTGCATCACTTTTGCGCCGGTATCCGCTACCTGCTCATGGATGTGCATGTCGGCGTCAAGTTCCCGACCGCGAGAACGTCCAGCTTCGCAGTATTCGCCGTGAGCCTGATCCTCACCGTCATTCTGGGAGTACGGTTATGGTGAACCGGACCGTGGTCGGCGCACACTATGGCCTGAAGGATTGGCTGGCACAGCGAGTAAGTGCCGTCGTCATGGCGGTTTACACGATCGTCTTCGGAGTTGTCTGGCTTTCAGGCGGCCCCTTCTCGTACAACTCGTGGAAGAGCCTTTTTTCTCAGGGTTGGATGCGTTTCGCGACGCTGCTGTTCGTTTTGAGCATGCTTTATCACGCGTGGGTCGGCGTGCGCGATATATGGATGGATTACGTGAAGAACACCGGTTTGCGACTCCTGCTGGAGGTGGTGACGGTGCTTTGGCTGGTCGGATGCGGCGGCTGGGCGGTACAAGTCCTTTGGAGAAGCTGAAGTGGCAAACGTAGGTCGGAATACACCAGTCAGGAAGTTCGATGCAATCGTGGTTGGGGCGGGCGGTGCGGGTCTGCGGGCTGCGCTGCAATTGTCCGAAGCAGGAGTCAAGTGCGCGGTGTTGTCGAAAGTGTTCCCCACGCGCTCCCATACGGTAGCCGCACAAGGCGGTGTGGGTGCGTCTCTCGGGAACATGGGGGAAGACAACTGGAATTGGCACATGTACGACACCGTCAAGGGGTCGGACTGGCTCGGTGATCAGGACGCGATCGAGTTCATGGTGCGGGCGGCTCCAGAAGTTGTGATCGAGCTGGAGCATTTCGGCATGCCGTTCGACCGCAATGAGGATGGAACCATTTACCAGCGGCCATTCGGCGGGCACTCGATGAATTTTGGCGAGAAGCCGGTTCAGCGGTCCTGCTGCGCTGCAGACCGGACCGGTCATGCCATGCTCCACGCGCTGTACCAGCGCAATGTGCGAGCCAACACCCAGTTCTTCGTCGAATGGATGGCGCTAGACCTGATCCGCGACCCCAGCGGGCAGGTGCTTGGTGTAACGGCGCTTGAAATGGAGACCGGGGAGGTCATGGTGTTTCACGCGCGTGCGACATTGTTCGCTACGGGCGGAGCGGGGCGCATCTATTCCTCGACCACGAACGCCTTCATCAATACCGGTGATGGCCTCGGAATGGCGGCGCGTGCAGGTATTCCGCTGGAGGACATGGAGTTCTGGCAGTTCCACCCCACAGGCGTTGCGGGTGCGGGTGTGCTGATCACCGAAGGGGTGCGCGGTGAGGGCGGGTACCTGCTGAACAAGAATGGTGAACGGTTCATGGAGCGTTACGCGCCGAACCTGAAGGACCTTGCCAGCCGCGACGTCGTGTCCCGTGCCATGGCGACCGAAATCAAGGAAGGTCGCGGAGCAGGCAAGGAAGGCGATTGCGTCCTGCTGAAGCTAGATCATCTGGGCGCCGAAGTGATCGACAAGCGCCTGCCCGGCATTCGCGAAATCGCCAAGAAGTTTGCCAACGTGGACCCGGTGAAGGATCCGATTCCTGTGGTTCCGACAGTGCATTACCAGATGGGTGGCATTCCGACCAATTACCACGGAGAGGTTGTGGTGCCCAAGAATGGCAACGCGAACTCAGTGGTTCCCGGTTTTTATGCGGCTGGCGAATGCGGCTGTGCTTCAGTGCATGGGGCCAATCGCCTTGGAACAAACTCGTTGACCGACCTTCTCGTGTTCGGCAAGGCATCTGGCAACTCGATTATTCGCTACCTCAAGGAAAACCCCGGCCTTAAGGACCTTCCCAAGGATGCGGGCGACCGGTCATTGTCGCGACTTGCGCGCCTGGAGAGCCAGACCAATGGCGAGAGCTACGCCGAGGTGGCCAAGGACATGCGCCGCACGATGCAAAAGCACTGCGGCGTGTTCCGCTTCCCGGATACGCTGGCAGATGGTGTGAAAAAAATTCGGGAGATCTCCGACCGGGTCACTCGTACTGAAATCAAGGACAAATCCAAGGTATTCAATACCGCGCGGATCGAGGCGCTGGAACTGGACAACCTGATCGAGGTTGCGCGCGCGACCATGGTGTCAGCGGATGCGAGGACTGAATCGCGTGGTGCGCACGACCGTTCAGACCACCATGGGCGCGATGATGTGAACTGGCTCAAGCACACGCTCTGGTACAAGGAGGGTGACAGGTTAGATTACAAGCCGGTGAACCTGAAGCCACTGACTGCAGAAAGCATCGAACCGAAGGTCCGGACCTACTAGCGGGCGACAGGAACCCAGCGCCATACATGTAAAGAACGGCGGCCTCGAACGCCCCGTCGCAAAGCCAGGAGCAACCATGCAATTTCGTGTTTTTCGCTACGATCCGGACAAGGACGACAAGCCGTACATGAAGGATTACGAGGTCGAGCTTGAGCCGACGGACCAGATGTTGCTGGACGCGCTGGTTCGGATCAAGGAGCAGGACGACTCGCTGTCCCTGCGCCGCTCCTGCCGCGAAGGGGTGTGCGGGTCGGATGCGATGAACATCAATGGCAAGAATGGGCTCGCCTGCACCACCAAGCTGTCGGAGCTCAAGCAGCCGGTGGAACTCAAGCCGCTTCCAGGCCTGCCCGTCATTCGCGACCTGATCGTGGACATGACACAATTCTTCAAGCAATACCACTCAATCAAGCCTTACCTCGTCAACAACGACCCGCCGCCGGAAAAAGAGCGCCTGCAGTCGCCTGAAGAGCGTGAAGAGCTGAATGGCCTCTACGAGTGCATCCTTTGCGCCTGCTGCTCGACTTCGTGCCCCTCATTCTGGTGGAACCCGGACAAATTTGTTGGGCCCGCGGGCTTACTGCATGCCTACCGTTTTCTGGCCGATACGCGCGATCAGGCCGCGGCCGAGCGCCTCGATAACCTGGAAGATCCGTACCGTCTATTTCGCTGCCACAGCATCATGAATTGCGTCGATGTCTGCCCCAAGGGGCTGAATCCGACAGAGGCGATTGGCAAGATCAAGACCATGATGGTTAAGCGAGCAGTTTAGGAACTAAAATATCGATTGAGCGGACGCATGAGCCGCTAAATGAAGTTGGCCGTCCTTGCCGGCCAGATGCAACTTGTACCGAGCTGTTGAGTATCTGGACTGCGAAAATGGACGTCGTTTCATTCAACCGACTGCGCTGGAACTGCCGACGCGGGCTGCTGGAAAACGATTTGGTGCTGGAGAAGTTCCTCGAGCGCCATGCCGAGTCTCTGGACGACGTTCATTTGGCCGCCTTGAACACGTTGCTTGAGCTTGACGATAATTCGCTGTGGTCGCTGTTGAGCGGGCGCACGGAATACCCGGAAGGTTCGGGTGCTGAAATATACGAAATCCTCGCCTTGCTGAGGACCTGCTAGGGTCCGGCACTGCGGTCATACACGCTAGGAGACATGATGAGTTCCGACAAGAAGGCAGTGCTGCACTGGGGAGATGGCAAATCAACGGAATTTCCCGTCCTGACGGGGACCATCGGGCCTGAGGTCGTGGACATCCGCAGCTTGTACGGCAAGACCGGTATGTTCACGTACGACCCGGGTTTCATGTCGACCGCCTGCGCCACCTCGCGGATCACCTATATCGACGGCGACGAGGGTGTGCTCCTCTATCGTGGCTACTCAATCGAGCAACTCGCCCAGAGTTGCGATTTCCTGGAAGTTTGTTACCTGCTGCTGAACGGCGAGTTACCCAATGCTAAGCAGCGCGGGGAGTTCGTCAACACGGTGACCCGGCATACCATGGTTCATGACCAGCTGAACCGGTTCTTTACCGGTTTCCGGCGCGATGCGCATCCCATGGCCGTCATGGTCGGGGTGGTGGGGGCACTGTCTGCCTTCTACCACGACTCGCTCGATATCAATAATCCCGAGCATCGCAAGATCTCCGCCTTCCGGTTGATCGCCAAGATCCCGACCATTGTGGCGATGACCTACAAGTATTCGATGGGCCAGCCCTTCGTCTATCCGCGCAACGACCTGAGCTACAGCGAAAATTTCATGCGCATGATGTTCGCGGTGCCGGCCGAGGAGTACAAGATGAATCCGGTGCTGGTGCGCGCGCTGGACCGGATCCTGATCCTGCATGCTGACCACGAGCAAAATGCCTCCACATCGACGGTGCGTCAGGCAGGCTCCTCGGGTGCGAACCCGTTTGCCTGCATGGCTGCTGGCATTGCCTGCCTGTGGGGCCCGGCCCATGGTGGCGCCAATGAGGCCTGCCTCAACATGCTCGAGGAGATCGGCGACGCCTCCAAGATTCCCGAGTTCATCAAGCAGGTCAAGGACAAGAACTCCAACGTGAAATTGATGGGATTCGGGCATCGCGTCTACAAGAATTACGACCCGCGGGCAAAGCTGATGCGCGAAACCTGCCATGAAGTGCTAAACGAGCTCGGCCTTCACGATGACCGCCTGTTCAAGCTCGCCATCGCCCTGGAAAAGGTGGCCCTTGAGGACGAGTACTTCGTTTCCCGCAAGCTCTACCCCAACGTTGACTTCTACTCCGGCATTGTTCAACGCGCCTTGGGAATCCCGGTGGCCATGTTCACCTGCATCTTCGCGCTCGCGCGCACGGTGGGCTGGATTGCGCAGTGGGCCGAAATGGTGGGCGACCCCGAGAATAAGATTGCGCGTCCGCGTCAGCTCTATGCGGGCGCTCCCCGCCGCGACGTGGTTCCGCTGGAGAAACGCTGACAATTTAGCGCTACGGATTACTCCAATCTTGGATTATCCGGCTAAATACTGACAGCGTAGCCCTGGAGATCGAGATGAGTGTATTCAAGCAGTGGCTTTCCGACTCATACCTCTTCGGCGCAAACGCCCCCTTTATAGAAGAGCTGTACGAGACCTACCTGGGCGATCCACAATCGGTCCCAGAGCAGTGGCGCGAGTATTTCGACAAGGTGCAACTGCTCCCCGCATCCGAAGGCGCAGGGCGCGATGTTGCTCACGCGCCGATTGTCCAGGCATTTGCACTGCAGGCCAAGGCCGGATCGCGAAGCGGATCCTCTGCGGCGGCCCTGGATCGCAAGCAAGTGTCGGTCATCCAGCTCGTGGCGGAGTACCGATTTCGTGGCGTGTTCCTTGCGCAGCTCGATCCATTGCGGCGCCAGGAGCGCCCGCATATCGCCGAACTCGAGCCGGCGTACTACGACCTGAACGAGTCCGACATGGACACCATATTCAACACGGGATCGCTGCTTGGCCCTGAACAGGCGCCGCTGCGCGAAATCATCCGTTCATTGCAAGACACCTACTGCGGGACTTTCGGTGTCGAGTACATGTACCTGAGCAGCCGGGCCGAAAAGCGATGGATACAGGAACGAATCGAGCCGACGCGCGCAAAACCGCAATTCTCAGCGGACTACAAGCGACACATCCTGGAGCGCCTCACGGCTGCCGAAGGACTCGAGAAATACCTGCATACGCGCTATGTCGGCCAGAAGCGTTTCTCGCTTGAGGGTAGCGATACGCTGATCCCGATGCTCGACAATCTGTTGCAACGGGCGGGTGAGGCCGGCGTTCAGGAACTGGTTCTTGGCATGGCCCACCGCGGGCGTCTGAATGTGCTGGTGAATACCCTTGGCAAGATGCCGAAGGACCTTTTTTCCGAATTCGAAGGCAAGCACGACGACGATCTGCTTGCCGGCGACGTCAAGTACCACCAGGGATTCTCATCGGACATCATGACTCCCGGCGGCCCGATGCACCTGACCCTTGCCTTCAACCCATCGCACCTGGAAATCGTCAACCCGGTGGTGGAAGGTTCCGTGCGCGCACGTCAACACCGCCGCAAGGATCGCACCGGCAAGGAGGTGCTTCCTGTGCTGATCCATGGTGACGCGGCATTTGCCGGTCAGGGCGTCGTCATGGAGACATTGAACCTTTCCAATACCCGCGGATACGGCACTGGTGGCACGGTGCACATTGTGGTCAATAACCAGATCGGCTTCACCACATCCGATCCGCGCGACAGCCGCTCCACACTGTACTGCACCGACGTGGCAAAGATGGTGGAGGCGCCGATATTTCATGTCAATGGCGACGATCCAGAAACCGCCGTCATGGCGATCGAGCTGGCGCTCGATTACCGCACCCAATTCAAGAAGGACGTGGTAGTCGACCTCGTGTGCTTTCGCAAGCTCGGGCACAACGAGCAGGACGAGCCGATGGTCACTCAGCCCTTGATGTACAAGATTGTTAATCAGCATCCGGGCACGCGCAAACTGTACGCCGAAAAGCTTGTCTCGCAGGGGGTCATCCAAACCGGTGACGCGGAAAAACTGGTTTCAGGCTTTCGCCAAGCGCTCGATGCGGGCTACCACACCAACAAGACCATCCTGTCCAACTATAAGCCGCCATACGCGGTCGACTGGTCGCCCTACAAGAACACGCGCTGGGACGAGAAGGACGATACGACGCTGCCGATCGCCGACCTGCAGATGCTGTCCGAGCGCCTCACCACCATTCCGCCCAATTTCAAGCTCCATCCGCGGGTGGAGAAAATCATCACCGACCGGCGTCTGATGGGCCTGGGAAAGATGCCCCTCGATTGGGGCATGGCGGAAAACCTGGCCTATGCGTCGCTCTTGCGGGACGGTTTTTCGGTGCGCATTTCCGGGCAGGATTGCGGTCGCGGCACGTTCTTTCACCGCCATGCGGTGCTGCACGACCAGAATCGCGAAAAGTGGGATTCCGGTGCCTACATCCCGCTGCGACATATCGCCCCCAACCAGGGCGACTTCGTGGTGATCGATTCGGTG
Organism: Betaproteobacteria bacterium; assembly: GCA_947476535.1. GTDB lineage: Bacteria > Pseudomonadota > Gammaproteobacteria > Burkholderiales > SG8-39 > CAIYPG01. The sequence goes on along the minus strand of CANJRC010000013.1, from coordinate 39,474 downwards.
CTGTCCGAGGAGGCGGTGCTCGGATTCGAATATGGCTATTCCACCTCGGAGCCCAATGAGCTGGTCGTCTGGGAGGCGCAGTTCGGTGACTTCGTCAATGGCGCCCAGGTGGTCATCGATCAGTTCATCGCCGCCGGAGAAGTGAAATGGGGCCGCATCTGCGGCATGGTCATGCTCTTGCCGCACGGCTACGAAGGGCAGGGGCCAGAGCATTCCTCCGGCCGCCCAGAGCGTTTCCTGCAGTTGTGCGCTGACTACAACATCCAGGTTTGCGTGCCGGCGACGCCAGTGCAAATGTTCTTCCTGCTCCGACGCCAAATGATACGGCCGTATCGCAAGCCCTTGGTCATCTTTACGCCAAAGAGTCTTCTGCGCCACAAGGAGTCGGTGTCGCCGCTGGAGGAATTCGCCGCAAGCAAGTTCAAGCCGGTGAATGAAGAGTGGGATGCGGAAATTGATCCAAAGAAAGTCAAGCGCGTCATATTCTGTTGCGGCAAGGTGTTCTTCGATCTGATGTCTGCCCGCAAGGAACGCGGCATCAAGGACGTCGCAATCGTACGTATCGCGCAGATCTACCCGTTTCCCCATAACGATTTCCAGTCACAGGTAGACCTCTATGCGGGCGCCAAAGAGGTTTTCTGGTGCCAGGAAGAGCCTGGCAACCAGGGCGCGTGGCACCGCATCCAGCATTACCTACTGCGGCACATGCGTCCAGACCAGATCCTGGGATTCGCCATGCGGCCGTCATCGGCATCGCCGGCAGCAGGCTACCTGTCGCTGCACAATGAGCAGCAAAAGGAGTTGATCAACGTCGCGTTTGCCCCTGTCACGGACAACCTGGTCCTTCCGGTACAGGGCACGGGCAAGGCCGCGCGGAAACCGCGACGCGCACGCTGAGTGTGCCCGCCCATTTACGATCATAGGATCTGAAGCATGCTGATTGAAGTCAAAGTTCCCCAACTCTCCGAGTCGGTGGCGGAGGCCACGCTCGTCACTTGGCACAAGAAGCTGGGCGAAGCGGTCAAGCGTGATGAGAATCTCATCGACGTCGAAACCGACAAGGTCGTCCTGGAACTGCCAGCGCCAGCCGATGGCGTACTGGTCAGCGTGGTCAAGGGTGACGGAGGACTGGTCAAGGCCGGGGAAGTGATCGCGACCATCGATACGGAAGGCAGTGCAACCGTCGATTCACAGGCCAGAGCCCCTGTAGCACCTGCAGGGTCACCGCCAGCCGCCGCAAAGACAGCTACCGCCGTCATGCCGGCAGCGAGAAAGATCGCTGCCGAACAAGGAATCGACACGAGCGAGATTGCAGGCTCGGGCCGTGGTGGTCGCGTAACCAAGGCGGATGTCCTGGCGACGCCGGGAGTTCCGTCGGCGACCGTTGCCGCGGCAATGCCTGCGAAATTACCGGCCGCCACGCAAATGTTGCAACCCGCGCCCACGGCCGTGAATGTCGATCAGGTATTGGCGGGCAGGCCGCAACAACGCGTGCCGATGTCGCGGCTTCGCGCGCGGATCGCCGAGCGTCTTGTCCAGTCGCAATCGACTGCCGCCATCCTCACGACGTTCAATGAAGTGAACATGCAGCCGGTCATGGACCTGCGCAAGAAATACCAGGACCGCTTCGAAAAGGAACATGGCGTCAAGCTGGGTTACATGTCCTTTTTCGTGAAAGCGGCGGTGCATGCCCTAAAGAAGTACCCGGTCGTCAATGCCTCGATCGATGGCAATGACATCGTCTACCACGGGTACTTCGACATCGGCATTGCCGTAGGCAGTCCGCGCGGACTGGTTGTTCCCATCCTGCGCGATGCAGACCAGTTGTCGCTGGCGGGCGTAGAGAAGAAGATCGCCGAATTCGGCAGGAAGGCCCAGGATGGAAAACTGTCGATGGAAGACCTGACCGGCGGAACGTTCTCGATCTCCAATGGCGGCGTTTTCGGATCCATGCTGTCGACACCCATCATCAATCCACCGCAAAGCGCCATCCTTGGCGTGCATGCGACCAAGGAGCGGGCGGTCGTGGAGAACGGGCAGATCGTTGTCCGGCCCATGAACTACCTGGCGATGTCTTATGACCACCGGATCATCGACGGCAGAGAAGCGGTATTGGCGTTGGTTGCCATGAAGGATGCGCTGGAAGATCCGGCGCGATTGCTGCTCGACATTTAATTATCGCTTCGGGGGCGCTGCCTCCTGGCGCATTCCTCATCCACCACAAACGGCTTGGTCAACATGGCTCAGAGCTTCGACGTTATCGTCATCGGTGCCGGCCCTGCCGGCTACATCAGTGCCATTCGCGCCGCCCAATTGGGTCAGAAGGTGGCGTGCATCGAGTCCTGGAAAGCCCCCTCCGGGAAGGGCGCCCTGGGAGGCACCTGCCTGAACGTGGGCTGCATCCCGTCGAAGGCCCTGCTCGAGTCCTCGGAGCAGTATGAGCATGTGCTGCACGGCCTCAAGGATCATGGGGTGGCTGTTACCGGGGCGACCATGGATGTCGCAAAGATGATCGCCCGCAAGGACAGCATCGTCACCAAGATGACGGGCGGCATCGAATACCTGTTTCGCAAGAACAAGATCACCTGGTTGAAGGGGCACGCAAAACTTGCCGGGCCTGGCGGCGATGCGGGCTCGCGCTGGAACATCGAGGTAACCGGCGACGGATCGGTGGAACTCGTGGATGCGCGCAGTGTGGTGATAGCAACCGGATCAAAAGCACGGCACTTGCCGGGTATCGCCGTCGACAATGAAAGTATTTGCGACAACATCGGCGCACTGGCATTCAAGGACGTCCCCAAGCGCCTGGGCGTCATCGGGGCTGGTGTCATCGGCCTGGAGCTGGGCAGCGTGTGGCGGCGTCTGGGCGCCGAAGTCACCATGCTCGAAGCATTGCCGAGCTTCCTTGCTGCAGCCGATGAATCTGTTGCAAAGGAGGCTTGGAAAATCTTTACCAAGGAACAGGGCCTGGACATCCACCTTGGCGCAAAAATCGGGAAAGTCACGCAGGGCAAGAAGGGTGTCACAGTGGAGTACGAGCTCAACGGCGCAGCCAACAAGATGGAATGCGACAAGCTGATCGTTTCAGTAGGCAGGCAGCCCAATACCGATGGCCTTGGCGCGGAGGTAGCAGGCCTGAAGCTTGATGCGCGCGGTTTCATCGAGGTCGATGCGCACTGCCGCACCAACCTCCAGAATGTCTACGCCATCGGGGACGTCGTGCGCGGCCCGATGCTGGCGCACAAGGGCGAAGAAGAGGGTGTCATGGTGGCTGAGCTCATCGCCGGCCAGAAGGGGCACGTCAATTACGATGCTATTCCCTGGGTGATCTACACCTCTCCTGAGATCGCCTGGGTGGGCAAGACCGAGCAGGCGCTCAAGGCAGAGGGCATTGCCTATGCGGTGGGCCAGTTCCCGTTCGCAGCAAACGGGCGAGCCCTCGGCCATGGTGATGCACGTGGCTTCGTCAAGATGCTGGCTGATGCGAAAACCGATGAAATTCTCGGAGTCCACATCGTCAATACCCATGCTTCGGAATTGATCGCCGAGGCGGTGGTCGCGATGGAGTTCAAGGCTTCCTCGGAGGACATCGCGCGCATCGTTCATGCGCACCCGTCGCTCTCCGAAGTCATGCATGAGGCAGCGCTGGCGGTCTCCAAGCGCGCGCTCAACATGTAACGCTCGCCTGGCCGTGCACGGCCCACCCGCGATGCAGTGCGCATGAAGCGCGAAGACAAACACCCGAAAAATGCCCGAGAACGAAACAAACCCTGTCGAAGCCGAGACGACTCCGGCGGGTGAGCCACTCACAGTGCTGGAGCTGTACCACCAGACCCTTGCGCAGCGGGGCTATAGCGCCGACCCGTCGCAGTTGGCTGCGGTAGAACGACTGCAACGCCTGCATGACGAATGGAGCGCCTACAAGAAGCGCCGGCGAAACGCCTTGCGCAGGCTGGTGGTGCGACCACCCTTGCCACGCGGGGTCTACCTCTGGGGTGGCGTTGGCCGGGGCAAGAGCTTCCTCATGGACAGCTTCTATCAATCGCTCCCGCTGACTCGTAAGCGCCGGGTGCACTTCCACGATTTCATGCGCGACGTGCATCGCGAACTGCAGGAACTGAAGGGCCAGGAAGACCCGCTCAGCGCGTTGGCACGTCGAATCGCGTTACGCTACCGCCTGATCTGTTTCGACGAAATGCATGTCAACGACATTGCCGACGCCATGATACTCGGCCGCCTAATCGATCGAACGCTCGACCTGGGCGTGGTCTACTGCATGACCTCCAATTACCATCCGGACGACTTGTACAAGGATGGGCTGAAGCGCGATAACTTCATGCCCACCATCGCCCTGATCAAGAAGCGCCTGGACATCATCAATGTGGATGCGGGCATCGACTACCGGCGGCGCGTCATGGAACAGGTGGCGGCCTATGTCACTCCGTTGGGCCCGCATGCCGACCAGGCGCTGATGCTGTCGTTCAGGAGCATTGCCGAGGTCGCCGAAGAAACCGACCCGCTCGAACTGGAGGGCCGCATCGTGCCCTACCGGCATCGTGCGGGCGGCGTGATCTGGCTGGATTTCGACGTATTGTGCGGCTGGGGACGCTCGCAACATGATTACCTGGAACTAGCCAGCCACTTTCATACGATCATTGTATCCAACGTTCCGCGCATCGGCCTTTCACAGGCGGATGAAGGCAGGCGATTCACGCTGATGGTGGATGTGTTTTACGACAACCGAATCAAACTCATCATATCGGCCGCCGAAGATCCTACCCACCTGCTGAATCTGGAAGAGGCCGCGAAGGACGCCAGGCTGCGGGCGATGCGCTTCGAGTTCGATCGAACGGCAAGCCGGCTGATCGAAATGCAGTCGAAGGAATATCTTGCCGAGGAGCGGCGATCGGGGTGGGGCGAGTCGGCTGCGACTGCAGTCGAGTAAAGTCAGGCCGCGACTAAGTGCGCCCAACAGACTTGCCGTTAGGCGCGCTGAAATAGGGGAGTTTGAGGGGAGCATCGCCTCGATCGTGTTGAGCACTTAAAAGCACTAAGCATCCAAAAGGAAAGCAGACGATGAACGACCTCGATGCCATTCGCCGTGTCATGGCCCTGTACGCCCAGCTGCTCGATGACGGTCGCTTCGATGAGTGGGGGCAGTTATTCACCGAAGATGCGGAGTGGATCTCCCTGCCTGGAATCTATCGGCCGTCAGGCACTGATCCCCAGCCCTGGTCGGAACGGGGAAGGACGCAGATCGTCAAGACGGTGAGTGAATTCACGAAAGGCCTGCGCACCGCGGAATCGCGCGGCATGCACTTCGGCGGACATCCGATCATCGACATTCACGGCGATAAGGCCAACGCGTGGTGGGATTTCATCATCGCCCACATCACGCCGGGGGCGCTGGACGTGACGGCCACCGGTCGCTATTACGCGCGCTTTGAAAAGCAGGGCGGACGATGGCGCTTTTCCCAGCGCGTGTCCGCGCAACAGGGGGCGATATTGCCCCCCGGATTGATTCCAGTCCCCGGCATCTGATCGGGTTCCTCCTCCAACCCGGCGCAGCATCGGTGCAATGACACTCAAATCTAGGGGGCTCAATTCATGCGTTTCACGGACAAGGTAGCCATCGTTACCGGGGGCGCCGGAGAGATCGGGCGGGCGACCGTCCGGCAACTGGCGGGCGAAGGTGCAAAGGTGCTGATCGCAGACATGGCGGACGATGGTCCCAAGATTGCGCAGGAGATGCTCGCCGAGGGGCTTCAAGCGGCCTTTTTCAAGGTTGACGTGAGCAAGGAGGACCAGGTGATTGCCATGGTCAAGGCGGCGACCGATCGCTGGGGGCGCCTCGACGTGATGGTTGCCAATGCCGGCATCGGCGGGCGCGGGCGCACCAACGAGACCTTGCTCGCCGACTGGGAGCGCGTCATCGGCATCAACCTCACCGGCGTGTTCCTGTGCAGCAAGCACGCCTATGCTGCGATGAAGGCCGGAGGAGGCGGCGCCATCGTCAATACTGCGTCGATCATGGGTCTCGTGGCCGTGGCGGGTGCCGTGCCGTACACCGCGGCCAAGGGCGCGGTGGTCAACATGACGCGCAGCACCGCGCTCGACTATGCAAAGGACGGCATTCGCGTCAACGCCGTCTGCCCGGGCTTCATGGAGAGCCGCACCAGCGTGGTCGTCGGACCCGCTGTGGTGAAGATGGATGACCTGGTGGCACGGCATCCGATCGGGCGCCTGGGCAAACCGGTGGACATCGCCAAGGCCATTGCCTTCCTCGCCTCCGACGATGCGGCCTTCATCACAGGACACTCGCTGGTCGTCGACGGCGGCTACACAGCCGTGTAGGCGGGACCGCGCGGCCTGCTACGCAGGCTCGGCCGCGCTGCTAAAACCCGGACCGCGCGGCCTGCTACGCAGGCTCGGCCGCGCTGCTAAAACCCGGACCGCACGGCCTGCTACGCAGGCAGATTGATGCGGTAGACCCGCGCCGCCGTGTCACGGAAGAATTGCCGCTGCTGAGTGGTATTCAGATGGGACACAGCAGAGCGCATGCCTTCGACGATGGTGGCGAAACTTCCGGCCAGGCGGTCGACCGGGAAGTTGCTGCCGAACATGCAGCGCTCCACTCCCAGCGTGGCGATCACATGACGGATCGGTTCGCGGTGCAATTCGGCGCGCCAGGGCGGACCGCCCATGCACATGCCAGAGACTTTCATCACCACATTGGTGCAGGGTGCAATCAATTCGACCGCCTTGCGCCACTGCGCCATACCTTCGGCATTCAGGTCTGCCGGTGGATACGCCATGTGATTGAGGATGATCGTCGTGCGAGGAAAGTCACAGGCAAGGCGCACAACCTTTTCCATCTGCGGGAAGAGCCCGAGCAGGTCGCACACGAAATTGTATTTTTCAAGGAGCGCGAAGCCAGCGCGCCAGGCACGGTCGTCCATGGAGATGTTCTTCGCAGTCGCGTTCGGCCCGAGCAGCGTACCCGTATCTGGACTGCTGCGGATGCCGCGCACGAATTCGTAGGCCGCGTGCCCCGAAAGCACTGCAGCGATATCCGGTGCTTCAAGCGACGCACCACCAATGCAGACGGTGGGACAGGCAGTCTGCAGCTGCAGTTCCGCAAGCCAGCGCGTTTCATCCAGAGGATCGTGATGATGGTCCCGGTGCCCCTCGACGTGCACATCGGCCACGATGCGATAAGGCGCCGTGTCGGACCGGTAGTCGGCCGGTAGATAATTCCTGCTGATGGGATCGACCTTGCCGTACCGGTGCTGCGATCCGGGCTTCATCCACGTGTAGGAGGCGAGGCCAAGATCCATGAGGTGATGGTGTGAATCAACGATTTCCAGTGTGTCGGCCATGCTGTCTCCCACGCAATATCCGCGCATTATGCCCTGTGCGGGCGACACCGCATGACCGGCCGCAGCGGCACCAATGCGACCCTCGAAAGAGTGGTGCATCGCTCGTCTTGTATACTCCTATGCTGCATGCACGCGGCTCAGTCAGGCCGTGGCGTTTCAATGCCCACTGATGATCAATCCAGAAGGACACTCCATGCCCAAATTCACGGCCTATCGCATCTACGAAGAGAACAAAAAGACCCTGCCACGCTTCGTGGAAATGTCCGTCGATGAGCTCGACAAGGGCGAGGTGGTCATCAAGGTGGCGTATTCGAGCATCAATTTCAAGGATGCCCTGGCAGCCACCGGCGCGGGCAAGGTGATTCGCCGCTTTCCCTGCGTGGGTGGCATCGACATGTCGGGCACGGTGCACGAGTCCAGCGACGCTCGCTTCAAACCCGGCGACCAGGTTATTGCCACCAGCTACGACCTGGGCGTGTCGCATGACGGCGGCTATGCCGAGTACGCGCGCGTGCCCGCAGCCTGGGTGGTGCCCATGCCTCGCGGCATGAGCCTGTTCGATGCCATGGCCCTGGGTACCGCGGGCTATACGGCAGGGTTGGGCATCATGCTGTTGGAACACAATGGATTGGCCCCGGCCAATGGCCCGGTGATCGTCACCGGCGCGACCGGAGGTGTGGGTTCGATCGCCATCGACCTGCTCGCCTCAATGGGTTATGCAGTAACGGCGCTCACCGGCAAGGAAGCCGAAACGGATTATCTCAAGGGCTTGGGCGCCAAGGAAGTCATGCTGCGCCAGAGTCTCGACCTCAGCAAGATCCGGCCGCTCGATGCCGGGCGCTGGGCGGGAGCCGTGGACAACCTCGGTGGCGACGTCCTTTCCTGGATCGCCAGCACCATGCTCGAGAACAGCGCCATCGCCAGCATCGGCCTTGCGGCCAGCATGACCTTCAACACCACCGTCGCGCCCTTCATCCTGCGTGGCGTTGCTCTCCTGGGTGTGAACTCGGCGACAACGCCTTACGCCATGCGGGTTAAAGTGTGGGAGCGACTGGCAGGTGCAATGAAGCCGCGGCACCTGAAGGACATGACCCGTACTGTAGCCTTCAAGGACTTGCCAGGCGCGTTCGAGCCCTTCATCAAGGGACAGGCGCGGGGCCGGGTGGTCGTGGCGATCGACGCTTCAGCGTAGGCGGGCCTGCTTGCAGGCAAGGCTGTCAGAGCCCGGCGATCAGTGCGCGCAGTTTCCTGACCGCGCTCCCTGGGCTGGTCAATACCGGCCGGCCGGTTGCGGCTGACACGGCATTCGCGGCCTGCGCCGACGAGAACTGCGCCATCAGGATGGCATTGCAGTGTTTCAGTTGCCCGGCACCCTCGGCCAGCAGGCGGTTATGTTCAGTGGCATCGCCCGCGCGCAGTTGCACGAGGGCTTCCGGCACGCAGGCGATTTCCAGGGTGGAGTGAACGGAACCCGGCGATTTTTCTGCTTCGAAATCATGGCGCATGGCATCAGCCGCAGCAGGGAAGGTGACCAGCATGCCCAGTCGCCCGCCGACCTTGAGTGCGTCTTCATACATGGCTTGGTTCGGCTTGAGTAGTGGTACGCCCAGCGTGGGGGCGAGCTCGTCGAGCAGCGGGCCGAAGCCAGACCCGGTAAACAGGATGCCTGAGACTCTGAGGTCAACCGCGTATCGAAGCAGCATGGTGATGCGCCGGCGAATGCCTGGCGACTCGGCGCCTTCTTTCAGCAAGTCATCGGGCAGCGAGTCGTCGAGCAGGTTGATGCACTGCGCCTCGGGCCAGCCTTCGCGAAACGCCGCCTGCGCGGCCTGCATGGCCGGTTGCAGCGGGTTGATCAGTGCGATGCGGTGGGTCATCAAGCGTTCCGATTCTTCCAGCTAGAATGAGACGATGCAGGCCACACCGTCCGAGGATACGCGGCACGACCGACAGGCTTGCACAGCATACTCAAACTTGGATTTCCATGGAGCCCTGATGAAGACAAAAGCTTGCATGACCCGCGCCGACGTGAAGAAGATCATGGATGCCGCGGAAGCCGAAGCCACGAAACACAAATGGGCCGTGGCCATCACGGTGTTCGACGATGCGGGGAATCTGCAGGCACTGGCCGTGCTGGACGGCGCCACCGCAGGCAACGTTGGAATCGCGCAGAGCAAGGGACGCAGCGCGGCGCTCAGCCGGCGCTCCACCAAGATGTGGCAGGAGCGCATCGAGTCCGGCCAATTGCACATGTTGTCGCTGGGCTATGCCACGGTGCAGGGCGGCCTGCCCATCATGGTGCTGGGAGAATGCGTGGGCGGCGTCGGCGTGTCGGGGGCGGCGGCTGCGGAAGATGAACAGGTCGCTCAGGCGGGCATCGACGCCCTCGGATCCTGAACGCATATCTACAGGGAGAAACCATGGTCAAGCGCGAGAAGGCCGACAACAAGGGGCGCTCATCGAAGGGTGCATTGGCGGCGGAGTTGAAGCCGCAAAAATGGAAGCTGCGGTTCGCGCCGCACCTGGGCTTCCCGGATGTCCAGCAGCCGTTCTTCCTGCATACGCTGGGCACGGCGGATCCGGTTGAGAATATTCGTCTCATGGCCCACTTGGGCTTTGCCGGCGTGCTCGACAACAACATCAAGTACCGCCCGACGGGCGAGCAGAACCGCATCGCGAAGGCGCTGGAGCGTCATGACATGGCGCTGGGTTGTTTCGTCAACCAGAAGCGTCCGTACACGATCCGCTGGGGTTCCAATGAGCCGGGCATGCGGGAGGCCATTCGCAAGGAAGTGCGCGCGTCGGTTGAACTAGCCAAGCGCGTGAATGGCCGCAATATCGTTGTGGTCACCGAGCGCAATCACACCCTGCCGCTGTGGTGGCAGTTCGGCAACATGGTCGACCATCTGCGCGCCGTGCTGGGCATGGTCGAGAAGGCAGGCCTCGTGCTGGTGGTCGAGCATGTCAACCAGCCGCGTCGCCCGGACAACCTGGTCACGCGCCTGGGAGAGGCCTACACGATCGTGAAGGCGCTCAATTCGCCGGCCGTCAAGCTCATGTACGACACCGAGCACGTGCAGGTCATGGAAGGCGACCTGCTGCGCAACCTCGAGCGTGTCGCCGCCGAGATCGGCTCGGTGCAGATCGCCGATGTGCCTGGGCGGCTCGAGCCGGGGCAGGGCGAGATCAACTTCGTGCAGTTCTTTCGCAAGCTGCGCCAGGTCGGTTATATGGGGTTGGTGGAACTGGAGAACAACTTCTCGCGGCCTGGTGCCGAAGGCGAGCGGCTGGCGTATGAGGCTTTGTGCCAGATCAATACGCAGATTTAAGGCGGACTGATTATGCAAACAGGCGTCGAGTTCTATTTTTTGGTTAGCTGAAGGACACCACGGGGGAACCTGTCTGGCGTGTTCAGTGCAAAGCGTCGATGGCTGTGGCGGTACTTTTTCGGCGTATCCGGGCGATGCGCCGCGATCGATCAAGTCGGTGGATCCCGTGCAATGCGACAAGCCCCCGCAGTGGGAAGTCCAGCAGGCCACGCTCAGCTTGATCGGTGAGATGGGCATGACCGGCACCGTCGTGGTGCTGAACCAGTACCAATGGCGGGCCCTGGCCAGCGCAAAGCTGGTCGAGCCCTTTTATGCGGCGATCCTGTGGGGCGTCAGTCCGATGAAGGAGAGCGAGGACGCCACGCTTGCTGGGCAAGGACCACGCTCCCTAGCAGGCCAGTGATGGACCAGGCGCCGCGCGCCGCCTCCAGGTCATACTTATTTTATTTAATCAATGGCTTGCGGGCATATCCCGGGGCGCCCCTGTACAGGCTCGCATTCGCGGGTATCATTGCGCCATCAAAACCACCCCCCACTAATTGGGGCTACAACAACAATGGCAACAAAATCTAGGGGTTACAGCGCCGAGGACATCGAGATCCTCGAAGACCTGTCACCCATCCTGCATCGCCCGGGCATGTACACCGACCCGGCCAACCCGAACCACGCGCTGGTCGAAATCATCGACAACTCCTCCGATGAGGGGCTGGCCGGGTTCGCCAAGAATGTCGCGGTCATCCTGTACGAGGACGGCTCGGCCTCGGTAGAGGATGACGGCCGCGGCATTCCGGTGGACATCCACCCGAAGAAGAAGGTCCCGGCCGTCCAGGTGATCTTTACCACCCTGCATTCGGGTGGCAAGTTCAGGAAGACGGATGCCGATGCCGTGTACCGCATCGCCGGCGGCCTGCACGGCGTGGGCGTGTGTGTGCCCAATGCCTTGTCCACGCGCCTCGAGGTCCAGGTCAAGCGCGACGGCGCCTTGCATCGGCTGGTATTTGGCGACAACGGCATGCTCAAGGAGCCGCTGAAGAAACTGAAGGCCATTCCGCCCCGGGAGTCGGGCACCTTCATCCGCTTCTGGCCGGACCCCAAGTATTTCGATTCACCGAAGATCGTGGTCGCCGACATTGCGGCATTGCTGCGCGCCAAGGCCATGTTGCTGCCGGGCGTGCGCTTCACGCTGGGCATCGAAAAACACGGCAAGATCGAGACGCAGACTTGGCATTTCCCGGATGGAATTCGCGGGTACTTCGCCGGTGCCATCGAAGGCCTGGCGCCGGTTGCCGATACCTTCCTTGGCGAGCGCTACATCACGGCGCAGTCCGAGTCGGACAGTTTTGCCGAGGGCGAGGGCGCACTATGGGCGCTGGCATGGACTGCCGATGCCGACGTCGTCTCCGAGGCCTATGTCAACATGATCCCCACGCGCCAGGGCGGCACGCATGTCGCCGGCCTGCGCGAAGGCGTCTATGCGGCAATCCGTAATTTCATCGAGCACCACGAGATGGGCCAGCGCGGCCTGAAGCTGGTGCCCGAGGACGTCTGGTCGCGCGTCTCCTACGTGCTGGCCGTGAAGATGCTCGATCCGCAGTTCAAGGGGCAGGTGAAGAACGAGCTGATCTCGCGCGATGCCGTGAAACTCATCGCGCAGATGGTGCGGGACCCCTTCGAGCTGTGGCTTTCCCAGCACGTGGACGAGGGAAAACGAATCGCCGAGCTGTGCATTCGCCAGGCGCTGGCACGCTCGCGGGCAGCGCAAAAGGTCGAGCGGCGCAAGTCGAGCGGCGTGGCGGTGTTGCCCGGCAAGCTGACTGACTGCGCGTCGGACGATCCGGAGCGCAACGAACTCTTCATCGTCGAAGGCGATTCGGCCGGCGGCTCGGCCAAGCAGGCGCGCGACAAGGAGTTCCAGGCGGTGCTGCCCCTCAAGGGCAAGCCGAAGAACACCTGGCAGGATGCGCCGGAGACCCTGTACGCGAACAAGGAAATCGAGGCCATCGCGCTCGCCATTGGCGTGGACCCCCACGGCTCGGGCGATGCCGCAGACCTGTCGGGCCTGCGCTATCACAAGATTGTGATCCTGGCCGATGCGGACGTGGATGGCTCGCACATCCAGGTGCTGCTGTTGACTCTGTTTTTCCGGCACTTCCCCAAGCTGATTGCGGCCGGCCGGGTGTTCGTCGCGCAACCGCCGCTGTTCCGTATTGACGTGCCGGGTGCTGGCAAGGGCCGTCCGGCGCGCAAGCTCTATGCGCTGGATCAGGCCGAGCTGGATGCCATCGAGCACAAGCTGGGCGACGAAGGCGTGCGCGAAGGCAGCTGGGCGGTGAGCCGCTTCAAGGGCCTTGGCGAGATGAGCCCCGAGCAGTTGTGGGAGACCACGCTCAACCCGGATACGCGGCGCATGCTGCCGGTGTTCGTGGAGGCCGACGGAGCGGGGGCGCGCGAGACCGACTCCAGCGTGTTCGAGATGATGATGGCCAAGGAAAATGCATCGCAGCGGCGAGAGTGGATGGAAACGTACGGCAATCTGATCGACGCGGATATATCCTGACAAAAATAACCATACCTATCCAGTGCTCTTGGATAGATAGCAGAAAAACTGACAATTAAATAATCGCATGGGTAATCAGAACGAGCTTTTCGAGGGTGGACAACCTGCTGCGCCGGTGACGCCGCCGGCCGCTGAAGTAGCAGCCGTGGCGTCTTCCCCAACCACGTCACCCGCATCCGGCGGCAAGGGCGGCGGTGGCAGCGGCATGCCGCCGGAACGCTTTGCACCGATAGCCGGCGAATATGGCGATTCCCTGCCGCTTGGGCGCTATGCTTCCACGCAGTACCTGCAGTACGCCATCGCCACCGTGAAGGACCGCGCGCTGCCGCGCGTGGCCGACGGCCAGAAGCCGGTGCAGTCGCGCATCCTCTACGCCATGTGGGAGATGGGGGGCAAGGCTGGTACGCCGAGGAAGAAATCCGCACGCGTGGTCGGCGACGTGCTCGGCAAGTTCCACCCCCACGGCGATGCCTCCGTGTACGACGCGCTGGTGCGCATCGCGCAGGTCTTCACGCTGCGCTACCCATTGGTGGACGGCGAAGGCAACTTCGGTTCGCGAGATGGGGACGACCCGGCAGCCATGCGCTACACGGAAGCGCGCCTGACCAAATTCGCCGATGTGCTGCTGGCAGAACTGGACAATGGCACTGTGGACTTCGTGCCGAACTACGATGGCAGCATGCAGGAGCCACAATTGCTGCCGGCGCGCCTCCCCGTGGTGCTGCTTAACGGCGCCTCCGGCATTGCCGTGGGTATGGCAACTGAAATCCCCAGCCATAACCTGACGGAAGTGGCGAGTGCCGCCATCGCCCTGATCCGCGACCCCGAGCTCTCCATCGCCGGGATCATGAAGAGCATCAAGGGCCCGGACTTTCCAGGGGGCGGGCAGATCATCACGCCGCGCGCCGAGATGCGCGAGGCCTACACCACCGGGCGCGGCTCGGTGCGCGTGCGCGCCCGCTGGACTATCGAGCGGCTGGCGCGCGGGCAGTGGCAGATGGTGGTGCACCAGCTGCCGCCGGGCACCTCCTCGCGTAAGGTGCTGGAGGAAATCGAGGCCATCACCAATCCCCAGCCCAAGGCCGGCAAGAAATCACTGTCGGTAGATCAGCAGCGCGAAAAGCAGTTGCTGCTGGCCATGCTGGAGAAGGCGCGCGACGAATCGGATCGCACGCACCCGGTGCGCCTGGTGTTCGAGCCACGCTCCTCGCGCGTGTCCGAGGACGATTTCTGCAACCTGCTGCTGGCCAAGACCAGCCTCGAGACGAACGCGTCCATCAACCTCGTCATGGTGGGCCTGGATGGCCGCCCCACAGGCAAGAACCTGAAGGATGTGCTGGCCGAGTGGGTGAGCTTCCGCCTCTCCACCGTCACCCGGCGCACCAAGTTCCGCCTCGACAAGGTGCTCGACCGCATCCACGTGCTCGAAGGGCGCCTCATGGTGCTCCTGAACGTGGACAAGGTCATCAAGATCATTCGCGCGGCCGACGATCCCAAAGCTGACCTCATCATGGCTTTCAAGCTCTCCGAGCGGCAGGCCGAAGACATCCTCGAGATTCGCCTGCGCCAGTTGGCCAAGCTTGAGCACTTCAAGGTCGAGCAGGAACTGGCCGAGATGAACAAGGAACAAAAGGGCCTGGAGAAGGTGCTGGGCAGCAAGAAGGTGTTGGACGACCTCGTGGTCTCCGAGATCGAGGCCGACGTAAAGACTTTCGGTGACAAGCGCCGCACGGTGATCGAGGAGTCCGAGAAGGCCGTTGTGGAAACGCCGGTCATCGACGAACCGGTCACGGTGATCTTCTCGAAGAATGGCTGGGTGCGTTCGCGCCAGGGCTGGGAAGTGGACCCGCTCACGCTGTCCTACAAGGAGGGCGACACGCAGGGTGTGCTGATTAAATGCCGCACCGTCGATTCCGTCGTGTTCCTCGACTCCCTCGGCCGCGCCTACACGGTGCAGGTGGGGGACCTGCCGCCGGGCCGTGGCGATGGCGCGCCTGCATCATCGCTGGTGGATGTGCAGAATGGCGGCAAGGTCATATTCTGCGTTGGCGGCAAGCCGGAAACCCGCGTGATGGTGGCCTCCAGCGGTGGCTACGGCTTCCTGTCCACGCTGGGCGACATGGTCTCGAACCGCAAGGCCGGGCGCGAGTTCATGACGTTGGCCGAAGGTGAGGTGACGCTGGCGCCCTTCGTGTACGAGGAGGGCAAGCGCGTGGCTGCGGCTTCCGAAGGCGGCAAGCTGCTGGTGTTCGACATCGATGAGATGCGTGCGGTCTCGCGTGGCCGCGGCGTCATCGTCATGGGCCTTGACGAGGGGGAAGAACTGGCCGCGGTGGCCGTGCTGCCCGGCAACGCGCTGGTGATGGTCTGGACGGGGCGCGGCGGCAAGGAAAAGCGGCTGGAATTGTCCGGTGCTAAGCTTTCTGCCTATTACGGCAAGCGCGCGCGCATGGGCCGGGCATTACCGGATCGCATGCGACCCTCGGCAATCGAAGTGCCGACAAAAGACTGACCGGCGCAGTGGCTGCCCCCAGGCCCCGGACGGCATTCCGGTTCGTCGCGTGTTCGGCAACTGCGCGGCAACTGCGGAGCACCCTGAAGCCCCTGTGTTATAAGAGTTCGTTTCACAGTTGAGGGGATACTCCCCTCAAGCTCCCCTACATCACGGGTCATTTCGGTAATTCTGAAATGGCCTCCAAGGTAAAACAGAGGAGTGGGACGGGTGGCCGAAAATCGCAAGTTCTTCTATGGCTGGGTAATCGTCGGGGCAGGCCTGTGCATCACCATGGTGATGTACGGCGTCATCGAAGTGTTCGGCATCATGTTCAAGCCGCTCGCGCTGGAATGCCGCTGGGACCGCGGCACCGTTTCCGCCGCCGCCTTCGTCAACTGGATCGCCTTCGGGGCGTCGAGCCTTGCGTGCGGGGCGCTGTCCGACCGGTTCGGCTCGCAGCGCGTCATGCTGGGCGGCGCTGTCATCTTCGTGATGGGCACGGTGCTGATGAGCCAGGTGGAACAGCTCTGGCAGCTGTACCTCTTCTTTGGCGTGATGCTGGCCGTCGGGCGCGCAGCGGCAGGCGTGCCGCTCACGGTGCTGGTGACGCGCTGGTTCACGCGCAACCAGGGCCTCGCGCTATCGCTCTCGCAATCGCAGAACGTGGGATCGGTGATCTTCGCGCCGCTGGCGGTGATGCTGATCGCCAACTATGGCTGGCGCGGTGCTTATCTGTGGCTGGGCGCCGGAGCGCTGGTCATCATCCCCCTGGCGCTGCTCATGAGGGACGCCAAACCGCTGCCGAAGAAGGTGCACGCCACACCCGAGGCCGAAGCCGAGTCGGAGAGGCGCGCCGGCCCGCAGTTCACCCTGCGCGAGGCCATGCGCAGCCGCGTGTTCTGGACCGTGAATTTCGCCACCATGTGCTGCTGCATCACGCATTCGGACATTCTGCTGCACGGGGCAAATTTCATGACCGACGTCGGGCTGCAGCCGTCCATGGCTGCGAAGGTCGTAGCCACCATGGCGCTATTCGGCATGATCGGCAAGATCGGCAACGGCATCCTCGCCGACCGCATCGGCCCGAAACCGGCGCTGGCCGGGTTCCTCGCGCTGCAGGCCATCATGGTGCCGTTCTTCCTCATCGCCAAGGAGCCTCCGCATTTCTTCTTTTGGGCGATGCTTTTCGGCCTCGGCTACGGTGGCCCGATGCCGGTGTATGCGATGGTGTTCCGCCAGCATTTCGGCACCCGCTCGATCGGGGCCATCCTCGGCGCCTTCTTCGTGCTCGCAGCCTTCGGCATGGGGGTGGGCGCCTGGATGGGCGGCATCCTGCACGAGGTGACCGGGTCGTACACGCTGCCGTTCCTCATCAGCGCGAGTGCAGGCTTCGTCGCCGTGATCCTCGTGCTGACCCTGCCGAATTCGCCCGGCGAGGCGACACGCCGCAGGGAGCGGCGCGAGGAAGCGCCTGACTTCAAGATCGAAAACATGCAGCCGCGCCCGGTTTGATCGGAGCGCCTCAAGAATAAGCGCAGGAGCGCAAGACATGGCCGAACCGCTACGCACCACCGAAATCTTCGCCGACTACCACGCCGCGATGGAGACCTTCATCGACGAACGCTGGTCGGATGGCCTGCCCGTCATGCTGCCTACGCCGGACCTGGTCGATGCCATGATCGCCGGCGGCGACCGGGCAGGCGACGAGGTGCTGGGCATCGTGTCTACCCGCGAACTGCCCGTCCACGTCTGGCAGGCGGCCACCAGCGCCGTCATGGCCGGGTGCAAGCCGTCCTACTTTCCGGTGGTGCTGGCCACCTGGGACGCGGTGCTTGCGCCCGAATTCAACCTGCACACGGTGCTGAGTTCTACCGGCGGCCCGGCCATCGCCTGCGTGGTCTCCGGGCCTTATGCGCAGGCCATCGGCATGAACGCGGGCACTGGGCTGTTGGGACCAGGTAATCGCGCCAACGCCACCATTGGTCGCGCCATCCGCATCGGCGCGCTGACCGCGCTCAAGGCCGTCCCCGGCGAACTCGACTATGGTGCCTTCGGTCATGCCGGCAAGTACACCTTCCACTTTCCTGAAGGCGAGCCGCCGGCGGGCTGGTCGACGCTGCGTGAGCAAAAGGGTTACGCGCGCAGCCAGACCACAGTAACCGTGATGGCGGCCGAGGGGCCGCACCAGATCTCGCATCGGTGGGCGCCCACGGCAGACGAATATCTCGTGACGGTGGCCAGCGGCATGCGCGATCCGTCTCGCAACGGCACTGGTGCCGATACCTCCTACATCCTCGCGCTGGGGCCCGAACATATGGGTCTGTTGGCTGACGCCGGCATGACCCCGGCGAGCATCGCCCAACGCCTCTCCGAGCTCTCGGCGATCACGGTGGAGGATCTGCGCCGCGCGGGCATCAACCACGCCACGGGACGCATCTATTACGGAGAGCCTGATGCCCGAGGCCTGTTGTGCAACGCGCGTCCGGAAAACATCCTGGTGATCGCCGCGGGCGGTCCCGGTGCCGGCTGGTCGGCGCTGATTCCGAACTTTGCCAAGGTGAGCGTCACCGGCCCGGTGACGCGTGAAGTCAAGCTGCCGCAGAAATAGAAGGCTATCAAGAACCGGTTGCAAAATGAATTTTGCAACCTCTGATGTAGGGGAGTATGAGGGGATGTGCCCCCTCATACCGTATGCAACTCTGAAGGGAGTCCGATATGCCGATTGAAGTCACGCTGCCCGCGCCGCGCTCAAGCGCCCCGGTGTCCACGGTGCCGACGCGTACTCACGTGTGGAGAAAGCCGCCGGCCAAGCCCGTGATGGGCTTCATCGATAATACTAAGACTCGCGCAGCCGACCTGATGAATGCCATCGGGCGCGAGCTCACGCGTCGCGGCGTGATCGCCTCGCACTTCGTGCACCAAAAGCCGGACGCGGCGCACTCCATACCACCGGATGTGCGCGCCGACCTGATGGCACGCGGGCATGTATTTGTCAGCGGCATCGGCGACTGAGGGGCCTGCACGTCGTGCAGTGTGCACGACGCCATCCTGTGCTCCGAGGCCGGGGCGCCCGCTACGGTGCTGATCACCACGCCGTTCCAGAAGCTCGCCACCCATACCAGCGCCAACCTGGGCATGGGCGGATTCAATGTCATGGTGATCGAGCATCCCGTATGGACACGCAGCGATGCGTGGATCGAGAAGGCAGCCGCAGACCTTGCCGACCGCCTGATGCCGGTGCTGTTCAAGGCATGATGCCGGTCCCGGGATCCGCGGGCTTGGCAGAGGGAGTGACGGCAGGAACGGTGGCATGAGCGCAAACGTTCCGCTTCAGGGCAAGACGGCCCTGGTGACCGGCGCCAACAAGGGCCTGGGTGCCGGCATGGTGGCCGATCTTGCGCGCCATGGCGCCAATGTGGTTCTCGCCGTTCGCTCCGTGCCCCTAGGCGACGCGCTGGTTGCGGGGCTGGTCGAATGCTCCGGCCGGCTGGCGGTAGTGCCCTGCGATGTGTCGCAGAAGGACGCGGGCGCCCGCGCGGTGGCAGCCGCAATCGATGCCTTCGGTGCGCTCGACATCCTCGTGAACAACGCCGGCCAGGTGGAACCCATTGGGCATTTCCTCGACAACGATTCGGATGCGTGGGAGCAGGCTGTCACGGTCAACCTGTTTGGCGCGCAACGTATGGCGCGAGCCGCCTTGCCGCAGCTCATCGCGCGCGGCGGCACCCTGGTCAACATCAGTTCCGGTGCCGGCCACACCCCCCGGGAAGGCTGGAGCGCGTATTGCGCATCGAAGGCGGCGCTCGCCATGCTCACGCGCGCCATCGCGCTGGAATACGCCGGGAAGGGCGTTTGCAGCTACGGCTTCCAGCCCGGCGTGGTCGATACCGACATGCAGGTCAGCATCCGCGCCTCCGACATGAACGAGATCAGCCGCTTGCGCCGCGACCAGCTTGCGGCCCCGGCGGTGCCGGCGCGCTGGGTGTCCTGGCTGTGTGCAGAGCGCCCGCGCGACCTGGACGGCAAGGACTTCTCTATCAACGACGCGGCCCTGCGGGCGCGTGTCGATCAATGGCACGCCGTGCATACTTGCTAGGCGTTGCTCATCATCAAGGGGGAAAGCAATGAGCGTCAGACTGGTCGTACACATCACGGCGAAACCGGGCAAGGGCGCTGAACTTGCCCGCGCCTTCAGCCAGCGTGCCATCGACACGCGCAAGGAGGATGGCTGCATCCAGTTCGAGGCCTTCGTCAGCGCCGATGACCCGGACCGCGTCGCGGTGCTCGAGCACTGGCGCGACCAGGCCGCGCTCGATGCGCATGCGCAACTGCTCAAGACCCACTATCCGCCGCTGGTTCCGGAGCTGCGCGCCGAGCTGATTCGCGAGGACTACAGCTTCAACCGGACCAAGTAGACCCACGGAGACGGCCGATTGGGGTGCCTTGGCACCTTGCGAGCCACCGTCACGATGGGAAGTCGCGATCCTTGTCGAAGATGATCTGAACGTAGCTGAACCGCCAGCCCTGTGGCGTCCTGGCGAGCTGGATTTCGTACTGCATGGCGCCACCCACGCGATAGCAGCGCACCATCGCCTGGTCGCCCTGCACGTCGATGATGCGGTTGATGAGTTCGTGTCCGGCGACATTCTTCTTGCGCGGCAAGGCCGGGGGATTGCCGGCCATCAGGCCCTGGAACCTAATGCGCGCGGCATTGCCCGTGAGCTTCACGCCCTTGCCGCCATTCGTGGGGTGTATCCTGCCCTCGGCGTCCTGCCATAGCAGTTCCATCACGCCGTCGTCGGTAAACAGCTTCGCATTGTCTTCATAGCGGTTGGCGTCGACGGTATGGGCATAGGCACTGATCAGCTGGTCGATTTCGATCATGTCGGCGGGGCTGCCGCCAAAAGCGGGCCAGCCTGTCTGTGAACGGATATCCATGAATTCATCTCCCTGAGTGGTGGTGTGATGGCCTTGCAATACTGCATTTGAAGAGCCGCAGGGTTTCGCCCTGCCTCTTGCCGATTGTGCCGCATATTCACGGGTTACACCCGGGAAGTGCGCCGGCAGTTGCGGCGGCGTCACGCAACCGAGTCACCTTGTGATTGATCTGCGCGCGGTAACGGCTGCCGGGCTGCAGGCACAGGAAGCGAAGGATGGATTCGCCAAGCCGCGCTTCGTGATCACGGCTTGCGCGCGTGTCCTTCCCAGTAGGGATCGCGAAGGGCCCGCTTCAAGACCTTGTCATGCGTGGCCCTGGGGAACTCCTTGCGGAACTCCACGCGATCCACGCGCTGGAATTTACCCAGCTTCGCATTGCCCCATTCCTTGAGCGCGGTTTCGGTGACCTTGGCGCCGTCGCGCAGGATGGCCAGCAGCAGCGGCGTCTCCACCCACTTTTCATGCGGCACGCCGATGGCGGCCGCCTCCATCACATCGGGGTGCTGCATGAAGATGTCCTCGATGTCGGAGGCGAACACATTGATGCCGCCCGACTTGATCATGTCCTTGGTGCGACCGGCAACATAGAGGTAGCCGTCTTCGTCCATGCGCCCGAGGTCGCCGCTCTTGATGTACGTGCGGCCGCGGGCGTCGCGCCAGATCATGTCCGCGGTGCGCTGCGGGTCCTTGTAATAGCCTTTCATCAATGGCGGGCCCCAGCCCGCGATCTCGCCGATCTCGCCGCTGGGCCGCAGCTTGCCGTCGTCGCCGAGGATGATGATGTCCCCGCCGAACATGGGCATGCCCACCGTGGTGCGCTTGCCGGGCAGCGCCTTGTCTTCCGGGAGGGCAATGGTGATGAAGCCCTCGGTCATGCCGTAACACTCGTAGAGTCCGGCACCGGGGATCCTTTCCTCAAGCTGTGCTGCGGTCTTGCCCGCCAGGGGCTGGCCGCCGGACAGCAGGCACTTCAGTGAGCTCAGGTCGTGGCGCGCGAGATCCGGCGACTCGAGCAGGACGATGAACTGCGTGGGCACCATAAAGATATGGGTACAGCGGTGTTTCTGCACGGCTTCGAAGAAACCGATCGCGGTGAATTTTGGCATCAGCACCACCGTGCCGCCCCAGTAGACGGTCGGCAGCATGGTGATCCAGGTGCCGTTGGTGTAGAGCGGCGTGGAGCAGATCGATACCGTGAAGCGATCCATCTTCATGCCGGGCCCAAAGCCGCAGGAGTAGGCGTGGCGCGCGAAGTGGCTGTGCTCGATGCCCTTGGGAACGCCGGTCGAACCCGAGCTGTAGATGATGTTCATGGAGTCGCTCATCTGCAATTCAACTGGCGGCAACGAGTCGGGCGCGGCCTCGATCATGGGCTCGGGGTGCTGCCAGCCCTGCAGTCCCCCCAGGCAGTACAGTCCGTCGGCCTTCACGTTCTCCAGGCTTTCGCGGATGGCCTCCACCTGCGGCGCGGTCGTCGTATCGACGAAAACCAGCCGCGCATCCGAGTTGTTGATCATTCCGGCGAGCGAATCCTGCGCCATCATGACGTTGAGCGGCGCGATGACGCCGCCCGCCTTGATGGTTCCCCACAGCAGCTCGAACATGGGAATCGAGCTTTGCATCAGGAGGCAGACCTTGTCGCCCTTTTTCAGCCCCAGCTTCAACAATGCGTTGGCCACCTTGTTGGTTCGCTTGTGAAATTGCGCCCAAGTCAGCTGCTGGTCGCCACAGATCACCGCGGCCTTGGCGGAAAAGTACTTGGCGTTGTTGGCGATCATGTCCGTATAGAACAGGCCGGGCTGGTCGAGTTTGTCCATGTGTGTGTCCGTGGTTGCGTGAGTGTGCGTGAACTGGCGTCGATGGTACGCCCTCGCGTTCTTTGCCGGGGGCAGCGGGAACGAACATCCGTCGCGCATATCGATGCGTCAATTCCAAGCGTCGCTGGATTTCCATGCGAGATTACAATGTGACGCGCCCTGGTTGCTGTGCAGCAATCATAGTGGAACGCCTTTCTCGCACTGCGGTGCACGAGGAGATCTGTGAGGTGAGCGCCGGTTCAGGCAAGAACACCACCCACGGCAGCATAGCGCGGCCGGCGACCGCGCGCCTGGTCGAGCGCCGCACCGGCGCCCACAGCATCGAGCGCACATTGCGCCTGCTGAGGGAGATCGCTACGCGAAGCCATGCCGAGCATCGTCCCGTGCGTGGTAGGGTGGTCGTTGGCGGTGAAATCGGCTGGCCCGGCGCTGGGGGCGCACACGCGCGAAGTGCTGCTGGCCGCGGGACTTGCGCCCCATGCCGTGCAGGCGCTAACGAAGGCAAACGGATAGGCTGCATCGGAAACATTGACCCACAACGCAGACAAGGACTGACATGAAACTTTATCGTTCGTTGTTTTTCGTCCCTGGCAACCGCCCGGAGTGGATGGACAAGGCGCCCAAGTACGGTGCCGATGCGTTGCTGATCGACTTGGAGGACTCCGTGCCGAATGCGGAGAAAGTGGGTGCGCGCAAGATCGTGCGGGCCGGCATCGAGCGCCTGCATGCGCGCGGCGTGCCGGTGATGGTGCGGGTCAATGGACTGGATACCGGGTTCACTGGCGAGGACATAGAGGCAATTGTCACGCCGGGGGTGGTGGCCATTGCCGTGCCCAAGCTCGAGTTTGCCGAGCAGATCCGCAAGGTGGACGCCTGGATCGAGCTCTTCGAGCAGAAGGCCGGCATGCCGAAGAATTCGGTGGAAATCCTGGCGCTGCCGGAGACGGCGCGCGGCATCATGAATGCCTACGAGCTCGCCACCGCCTGTCCGCGCGTGGGCGCCATCGCAGGCGTCATCTGCGCCCGCTCGGGCGACATCACCAAGGCCATCGGCTACCAGTGGACGCCGGGCCAGCTGGAGAACCTGTACGCCGCATCGCACGTGCTGCTCGCCGCGCGCGCCGCCGGCATGCAGTACCCGCTGGCCGGTGCATCGCTCGAGGTGAAAGACCTCGACACGGTCAGGATGCAGTTGAAGCTCGCGCGCCAGCTTGGCTATCGCGGCTGCATGGTGATCCATCCGGCCGGTGTGCCCATTGCCAACGAGATCTTCAGCCCGTCGAAGGAAGAGATTGCCTGGAACGTCGGCATTCTCAAGGCCATGGCCGAAGCCGAGGCAGCTGGCCGTGCGGCGGTGACCTATGACGGCATGATGATCGACTACGCGCACGTGCGCAACGCGCTGGAACTCATCGAGCAGGCCAAGTCCTTCGGCATGGACGTCGGCGAGTACCCGGACATCAAGGCGCTGTAGCGCGGTCAGCCACAACCAGACATCAACCCTCGAGGAGAAACCCCATGGCAATGACCAAGTCGGCGAAGGTACGCAGCCAACTCAAACACCCGATCGTCGATGCCGACGGTCACTGGCTGGAGCTCTACCCGGTGTTCCTCGACTACATCGCCGAAATCGGTGGCGTGAAGACGGCCGACGCTTATACCGAAGTCTTGCGCAATGCCCCGGGCTTCGGCGGCAACAACCTCATCACGGCCGAGACGCGCTGGAAGCAGCGCAATCGCCGCCAGGGTTGGTGGGGCCTGCCCACGGACACGAAATACCGTACCGCGTGCATGGTGCCGGGGCTGTGCTACGACACGCTGGATGACTGGGGTATCGATGTCATGCTGCTGTACCCGACGCTGGGATTCTCGCTCCTGGGCATCCTCAAGGACCCCGACCTGCGCCAGGCCGTGGTGCGCGCCTACAACACCATGGTCGCCGACATGTTCAAGCCCTACGGCGACCGGATGATTGCCTCTGCCGTCATCTCGCTCGAAACACCCTCCGAAGCGCTCGAACTGCTGGAGCACGCCCAATCGCTCGGGCACAAGCTGCTGGTGATGAACGGCGCTTCGCAGCGCCCCATCGAAGCCGACACCGATATCCCCGTGAACAAGCGTCGCTACTACTTCGACTCCTTCGGCATCGACAGCCCGTACAACTACGATCCGGTGTGGCAGAAGTTGGTGGACATGAAGGCGGCGCTCACCGTGCACACCGGCACGCAAGGCTGGCCC
Source organism: Betaproteobacteria bacterium (assembly GCA_947476535.1). Lineage (GTDB taxonomy): Bacteria > Pseudomonadota > Gammaproteobacteria > Burkholderiales > SG8-39 > CAIYPG01. The sequence goes on along the minus strand of CANJRC010000013.1, from coordinate 14,722 downwards.
GACCGCTCATCGCCCACGAGCTTCGTGTTCAACCACATGGGGCACTTCGCGCAGAGTCACCACATCACGGCGCGCGGCCTTTTCATGGGCGGCGTGACGCAGCGCTTCCCCAAGCTCAACGTCGGCTTTCTTGAGGGCGGGGTGGGCTGGGCCTGCACGCTGTATGGCGACATATTCGGTCACTGGAAGAAGCGCAACCGCCCGTTCATGCAAAAGCATTGCGACCCGATGCTGCTCGACCGCAAGGAGGTCAAGCGCCTGATGCAGAAATACGTGGGTGACAACAAGCGCTGGGCGGGAAAGATCGACGAGATCCTTGCCAATAACCTCGAGACCCCGGAGCCGAACGTGTCGCAGGAGGCGCTTTCCAAGCGGGACAGGAAAAGCGACGATTTCGATCGCGTGAGCATCAAGTCGGCGCGGGACATTCGCAAACTCTACGCCGGAAATTTCTACTTCGGCTGCGAAGCCGACGACCCGATGACGGTGATGGCCTTCAATGAGCAGGCCGGGCTGAAACTGAAAGCAATGATGGGGTCCGACATCGGCCATTTCGACGTTCCCGATGCCACCGAGGTGATCGAAGAGGCCTGGGAAATGGTGGAACACGGCTTGATCACCGAAGAGAACTTCCGCGAGTTCACGCTGACCAATGCCGTCGAGCTGCACGCTGGCATGAACCCGGACTTCTTCAAGGGAACCGTGATCGAGAAGCTGGTGCCCGCGGAATTGAAGCGCGCCAGGGCGCGCAAGTTTTGAGACTAATCTGACGAGGCCAGGGTCTTCGGTAGCTGCAGACCTTGCGAGTGCCGCCCCATTGGTGGTTTTCGGCCAACTCCGGACGGTCGTTGTTACATTTTGATTGGCCGCTAAGCGGCCGCTGACGGACCGCCAAAGTCTATTTGATCACCTCAGTCGCCTGCAGCAGCACTGCCATCTCTGCCATTATTGGAGTGAGTTGCACATACCTCTATGGCTGCCGTCCGGAATGATGGCCAAGTGCTTACGCTCTCGTCATGAAATCCAAAAAGAATGAAAGTGCGTACTTAGTATCAAAGTATTGCCGCAGCTCGCGAATCTTTCCGTCTCTAACATCAAACCAGAACGTATAGGGCACGTTGTACAACCGGCCGTCCTCCAGATAGCCGTGGCTTTCCAACTCAACAACCACCCAGTTGTCCTCGGCCACCATCTTGTGAATTACCATGCCTAGGCCCTTGGGCATCCGGTCGATTGCCTCTTGCAGCAACTCCAACCATCGTGACAAAGGGAACATGGTCCCTTTGTTGGCTCCGGACGAAACCCCAAAGGTATGTGCCAGCCAGGCACTGGAATTTTCGGCAATCAGCGTTCGCGCTTTTTCAAGATCGTTGGCAACCCATGAGTCGATCATTGCTCGCGCAATGGCTTTCGGTTCGGACATCTGATTGCTCCCTGTAGTTATGTCTCACAAAATGAGGGGGATACTCCCCCCTCGCGCGCCCCTACGTCAGCGGCCCTGACATACATTCTGTCAGAGCCACCAAACGTATCGGTTGAAATGCAGGATGACCCCGGGCCGGCGTCCCAAATTCAAGCTGCCACCCCGCGAGAATAATCGGAAATCAGGAAAGTTCACGCTGAATATATTCATGTGACCCGTTGCGACCGATCAGGGCACAATGCGGGTGTCCATGAGTAAACATGGGTCAACTTGGCTATCGGGAGGCACGATGAACAACGGCTCTGGTTCTCTGGATCATCACGCGCAACCGTCGATTCGCATGATGGATGCCGACGCGCACGAAATGATTCCGATGCACATGTGGGCGGATGCCTTCGGAGAGCAAGTCGCCGAATTGTTTGCCCCGTTATCGCGCGGCCTGGTCTCGAAGGCCGGCGCGAACAGCACCTTTCGGCCGGATATCGTGGCCGATGATGCTGCAATCAACATTGACAGCGTCTGGAACCGGAAGGGGCCGGATGCGCCCAGCGCGATCGACTTGCAGCGCAGGTTGGCGGTCATGGATGTGATGGGAGTGGAGCGGCAACTCGTCTTTCCGACATTCGCTCTGATCGGCATCAACATCTTCTACAACGAAGATGCTGCCGCCCATTTCAAGTACGAGCCGGGTACCGTTGACCGCAAGGCGGCCGGAAGGCTCGCCATTGACGGGCACAACGACTGGGCCGTGCGTCAGACCGGGCAGCTCGGCTCGCAGCGTGTAAGGCCGGTTGGCGTGGTGCTCACCGAATCGCTGCCGGAGATGATGTCCAGCGCGGAAAAGCTGCTTGCGGACGGGATTCGGGCACTGTGGATTCCCAACGGAGAGCCGCCTGCCGGCACGTCCCCGGCAGATCCCGCTCTCGCCCCCTTCTGGACACTTGCCGAGTCAGCAGACGCGCCCATCCTGTTGCACGTGGGCACGCAATTCGCCTTCTGCAAGCCTGCGTGGTACGCGAATGTACCAGCATTCGAGTACGGTCCGAAAAGCTCGGTCGAATTTCCAATCGAGCCTTATCGCGCTTCGACCATCCACCTTGCCGTCGAGGCGTTTCTCGGCGCCATGGTGCTCGGCGGCGTTTTCGAGCGACACCCGCGACTGCGGTTGGGCGTGGTGGAATGCGGCGCGCACTGGGTCGGCCCCCTGGCTGAAAAGCTCGACCTGTGGGGCGGCCTCTTCCAATCGCGCCTGAAGGGCACCCTGTCAATGCGGCCCTCCGAATACATCGCCAGGAATGTCCGCGTCACGCCGTTTCATTTCGAGCCGGTTGGCGCGTACATGCAGCGCCACCCCGAACTCAGCGACGTCTATTGCTTCGGCAGCGACTTCCCGCATGTCGAAGGCGGGAAATCGCCTCAGGAGCAGTTCCGGCAGTCGTTAGCCGGGCTCGGCGATGACATCGCGCGCAAATTCTTCGTGACGAACGGGGAACTGCTGCTCCCCGCGTAACAGACCCGCACGCTTCGGGCGCCGCCCTTGGCGCAGGATTACCAGTCCTTGTCAGGGTCGACTGGCGCGCTGATCGCCGTCCACCTGCCATTGACGAGCTGCACCCGGTGCAGGGACGAATTCCCCAAATGCCGTTCCGGAGAGTAGGTCACCGGGGGCAGGATACCCGTGTCGTAGTTTCGAAGCGAGTCCATCGACTTGGTCAATGCCTGGCGGGTGATCGGGCCGTCGATCCGTCGCATGGCCTCGACGAATATTTTCGTCAGTGCGAATGACGTCAGCGAAACGTAATCCGGCTTCTCGTTTGGCGCATATTTGGCGATTGCATCGCGGTATTCACGCACCGCGGGTGTGTCGATGGTCGGCGGGACTACATATGAAACCGCCTTGAACCCCTCCATCCCCGGTCCAGCCAAGTTGACGAGCGAGTTCGAGACATTGGGCGCCCAACTGTACAGCTGCGGCCGGAAATTCTGTTGACGCAATTCCTTGACCATGCTGACCACCTCCTGCTCCACAAGAAGGAGGATCAGTGCATCCGGTTTCTTGTTGGCGAGGTCCAGCGCGATCGGCGAATAGTCGGTCGAGCCGAACTTGACCGGATAGAGGGTGATGTTGGTATCCGGCCGCACGCTCCGGGCCCCCGGTGCCACATGGCTGGCAAAGGCCTCGAACGATGCGAGTGCTCCATACACGACCACCACATTCTTGTGGCCATCCTTCGCCGCCCAGCGACCCAGGATTTTTGTCTGGGCTTCAGGCAGAGGATAGGCGCCATAAAGGTTCTCCCTCGGCGGCGTATACCACTCGATTCCGCCGCCATAGGCGTTGATCAGGGGGACCTTCTGCTCCGACAGCACATACTCGAACGTGGCAGCCGATTGCGCGCTGCCGTTGGGAACCATGAGCGCGAACACTTCGTCACGATTGATCAACTTACGGGCTGCGGCGACCGTGCGCTGGGGATTGAATGCGTTGTCCTCGACGATGAGGTTGAATTTGCGCCCTTTGATCCCCCCCTGGTCGTTCACCATGTTGAGGTAGGCTTCCATGCCGGCACGCTGCGGGATGCCGTAGGGAGCGACCGGTCCCGTCAGCGGGACCCAAGCGCCGAGGCGAATCTCCTTGTCGGTTATGCCGGGAGTTTGCTGGGCAAACGCGCCGCCGACCCCGGCCATCAAAACGCCGCAAGCAGCGACTACGCCCAGAATGATTGAACGTCTCTTGGATTTCAAAGGTTTCATACGGCCCCCTGCTCGTTGGATAGATGAACGATTCCCGATTCCCCGCCATCCGACATCATTGGAGAAAAATCAGAATACACCATGTTCGATCACCTATTGCCGCAAGCAACATAGAATGCCGTATTGCGAAAATGGCACTTGCTGCAAAGAGCGCATCGTGACCGGCGCTCAAATATCAACAGGAGTTCACCCGTGACGTCGACCTACACCGCCCTGCCGCCCAATACCCCATCACTCCCTTTCAGGATGCGGAATGCAGAAATCCTGACTGTCGTCTACAGATCTACACGCGAGGCAGCGGCGCGCTTCGTTCCCGAGGGCCTGGCCGTCCTCGGCGACCGCGTGATCCTTCATTTCTACAACCTCCATGACGCGGGCCCCTACGGGTCCTATTCGGAGCTCGCCGTGCACATCCCGGTCGAGCACACGCGTAGCGGCACCCGAGGCGCGTTCTCGCCCCTGCTTTTCCTGAGCAGCGACGCGGCCATCGCCAGTGGTCGCGAGCTATTCGGCCAACCCAAGAAGGCCGCCAGAATCACGCTTGGGGAGCAGGGCGACCTGGTCGTTGCCCGAGCCGAGCGAAACGGGATCGACTTCGTGACCGCAACAACGCCTTGCCGACAAATTGCCGCGACGCCCGCCGCCTTGCAGCGTTTCAGTTTCGGCACCAACATCAACCTGAAAATCATCCCTGCCGTCGATGGTACAGGCGACGCGATCCGGGAATTCACCGCGCGTGACTTCTCCGACCTGACGATCCACGAGGTGTGGGAGGGATTCGGCACGGTTGAGCTGCGGCCCAATGCTCACGCACCACTGCACCTCCTTCCCGTTGTCGACGTGGAAACCGCACTGCATTGGCGGGCAGACTTCACCGCAACCTATGGCCGCGTGCTTGAGAGGTTGGCTTCTGGTGCCGAGTCCCATACTCGAGCCTAAGACCCTACCTTGTTGCTATGGCAACGTATGCCGAGGTACGCATAGGGTCGGTGTCACTTTTTCAGCCGACCGATGGTTAGCGATTGAATTGTGATACTTAAACACGGCTCGCGAGTTGGGGAATTGTCGCTGCGAGTGCCACCATGCCGCCATGCCGCAAGCGCAATATCGCCGAGCCCCGGCCTGCGCGCACAAGCCATTTCGCATCTAAGGCACTTGGCGGAGCGTATGCATGACGCGTTCGCTGCATTGATGCAAGGAGGCAGCCCGGCAGAGCACTTGCGCGGGACCAGTCGATCGAGGTAATTTAACCCACAATCACATTAAGTCCCCGAGCACCACGCCAAGTTTCATACCATTGCGGGAAAGAATTTCATGACGGAAGAACTGTCAATACTGCAGCTGCTCGACAAGGAAAGGATCCGCGAGGTCATAGGCATCCGCTACGCGCGCGGGCTCGACTGGTACGACCTCGCTATGTTGAAGAGCTGCTTTTATGAAGATGCCGTCCTTGACTACGGCTACTTCAAAGGCAATGCCCACGCGTGGTGCGAGAAGCGCGTCGTGGCAGGTAATCCCGCGGAATTGCACCGCTTCCATTACTGCTTTCCGGCGCAAGTCGAATTGGCCGGCGACATCGCGCATGCCGAGAGCAACAGCTACGCAGGCTACCGGACTATGAGCGGCGCCGAAGAACAGTACGTGGTGTTCGGTGCGCGCTACATCGACACGGTCGAGCGCCGCAACGGCAATTGGAAGATTTCATTGCGTGCGGTGCTGGTGGACTTCACCCACACCATCCCCGCCTCGGGCGGACCCGGCGGCCTGCAGAAAGGCATGCCAATGCTCGGAAAGATCAACCCGGACCATCTGCTGTTCCGGCGCCTCTGCGATCCCGGGCAGTAATGCCGTACACGCGGGTCGACCTTGTGCAACTGGGTTCCAAATCGACACTCAAACGGGGGAACCCAGACAAGTGCCGACGGGCCGCTTTCCCGATCCTGATATACGGCCCCTTTTATGAACGAGCGCTCAAGAAACAGTTGAAAGTCTCCGGACTAGTACGTAGAGTTGCACGTCTAGAATTAACCATAATTATTTGATTATTGATCCGCGACCGCGACCGCGACCGCGACCGCATCCGGGGCGGTGCCGGGCTCACTGCATTGTCTAATTTTCGAGGAAAAAACCCATGAAGAAAATTTCAGCCAGCCTGCTGGCTGCCGCCGTTGTGTCGACCCTCGCCGCTGCACCTGCACTCGCGCAAAACGCATTCAGGTCCGCGTCCTCCGCAGACTGGGCCAAGGTCGTATCGGCTGCCAATGCCGAAGGCAAGGTCATCCTGTACGCGACACCGGTGCCCGCCACGCTAGCGCAATTCAAGGCGGCCTTCGAGAAAGCCTACCCTTCGATCACCGTCGAATACACCCGGCTGATCGGCACGCAACTGGTCGGCAAGGTCGACCAGGATCGCGCGGCCAACGTCGACGGTGCCGACGTCATCATCACACCGGAGGTGACCTGGATCGCCGATCGCGCCAAGCAAGGCGTCATCAAGCCGCCCGCCGGACCGGCAACCGGCGCCTGGCCCGCAAAGTACATTGCGAGCGGCGTATCGCCGGTGCTGGCCCTCGAACCGCTCATCCTCGCCTACAACACCAATCTCGTGAAGACGCCAGTCACCGGTTACCAGGACCTCTTGCGCCCGGAATTCAATGGCAAGATTGCCATGATCGAGCCGAACGCTGGCGTGCTCGTGGCCTGGTATGACTGGCTGGAAAAAACCCAGGGCGCCGACTTCCTGGCCAAGGTCGCTGCGCAGAACCCCAAACTCTACGTGAGCGCACTGCCGATCACACAAGGCACGGTGGCCGGTGAAGTCGTGTTCACCGGCTTCACCGTTCCGACGGTGGCCGCGCCGCTGATCGCGCAGGGTGCGCCGCTGAAAATGGTGGTGCCAAGCCCGAGCGTCGGAACACCCTATGCTGGCGCATTGCTCTCCTGGGCCAAGCGCCCGAATGCCGCCGCCGTCTTCCTCGACTTCATGATGTCCACTGCTGGCCAGACCGTATGGGCGGGCAAGGGGGATGTCGGCAGCCCGATCGGCGTACCAGGATCGCTGGACGCCAGCACCATCAGCCCGCTGGACCAGTCCAAGTATCCCCCGGAAGTTTCCAACGCCTACCAGGCCAAGTGGAGCCGGATTTTCAAAGGTAAGTAAGCGTTGATAAAGCTGGCCGCAAGGCCAGCGTTTGCGAGGTGGTCTGAAATTGTCATCGACATTGGTCCGCTATATGCCGTGGGACGGCAGTTCGCTGTTGTGACTGCCACTAACTCGCATTGGCTGAATTAACTCGCGGGGAGTAAGCGGTGAGGGGCTGCTTCCGGGAAAGCTGACCGGCCGCTCCGGGTCGAAAGCGGCCGTCAAATCGGTTGGTTACAGAGCCTTGAGCAGATCGCTATTAGGTCAGTCCCCGGTGCAGCGCCACCGGCAGCGATTGCGGCGAGCACAGGAAGAATCCCACGTTTTGGTGTCGTTCGCCGGCCGGCTCGATGCATCCAAGGCGTTTGATCCGCTCGCTGGCGACTGCGGCGGACACACACCGGCGGCGACGCGCGGTACCGGTGTGGCAGTATTATTGTATCTTACGCAGGACAGACAGTCACTAAAATAATAAGTTGGCAGTATTGAGTATCCCCACGTTGCCGTGGGCGATGCCTCACGCCAGTGAAATGGCCTTGCGAAACGCCTCCAGCCGCTTGAGGTGCTGGTCCGCGCCCTTGAGGCCGTCGCGTTGCGTGACCACGGAAAAGTGCGAGGCGCCGGTCTTGCGCCAGTTCTCGACGATGTCGCCCCAGCGCGATTCGTTGGCGCGATTGATGGGCGAGCGGCCATCCATGGGGAAGGTGTCGGGATTGCGTCCGTATTCACGGCAATAGCCGCGGAATCGTTCAAGGCACGCGAGCCCGGCGGCGTCCGGTTCCCAGCGCGGTATCCAGCCGTCGCCGATGCGCGCGATGCGCCGGATCACGATGTCGGGCACCGGATCGATCCGGGCGGCACCGGGCGATCCTCCACCCATCCAGATCGGGAAAGGCTGGGTTCGCGGCCGGGGATTGATGCCTGCGTCCGTAATGGCATGGTATGCGCCATTGAAAGTGACCGCGTCGTTGGCCATCAGCGCGCGGATCACGGCGATCTGCTCTTCGTAGCGCTTTCCCCGGTCGCGAAAGTTCATCCCCAGGGCTTCGTACTCGACGTCGTTCCAGCCGATGCCCACGCCGAGTCGGAAGCGACCCTGCGACACGATGTCGAGGCACGCCGCCTGCTTGGCGACAAGGACGGCCTGGCGCTGCGCCAGAATCAGCACGCCCGTCGCAAAACCCAGCGTGGAGGTGATTCCCGACATGTAGGAGAACAGCACGAACGGGTCCTGGAAGGGCGATGTCATGTCGTAAGGCCCCGGCCAGTCCGGCCGGCTGGCCTTGTTGGCACCCAGCACGTGATCGTAGGCGAGGATATGCGTGAAGCCCATGGCCTCCACGCCTTGCGCGAAGGCCTTGATCTCCCCGACATCGGGGTTCATTTCAATTTGCGGGTAGACGACGCCGATTTGCATCAAAGGACCTTTCGTGAATTGTCAGAAGATCAGCTGGCCGAAGCTCAGAGCACGCGGTTGTACCATGACATCGACAGCAGCCCCGATACCATGGCGATCAGGGCGCCGATGGCGATGAACAGCGCGGTCACTTCGGTCATGTGCGATTTCTCCATGGCCATCTTCGCGCCGATGTACTTGTAGATCTTGCCCAGGTCGGTGGCACTGCTGGCGCGGAAGTACTCGCCATTGGTGGTGGTCGCGATCTTCTTCAACTGGTCCTCGTCGAGGCGAACGCGCAGCGAAAACCCGTCCACGGTGAGCGTGGTGCCTTCGGGCGTGCCGATGCCGACGGTGAACACGCGCACGCCGTGCTCGGCGGCAATTTCCGCCGCCTTGATCGGGTCGGGCCCGGTGTTGCTCTGGCCGTCCGTGACCAGCACGATGGCCAAGGCCGTGTTGGAACCACTTGGCACGACTGGCTTCTTCGGCTCGGGCGGCTTGGGCGGGCCGACCGTGGTGGGCGGCGGCTGCCCCTCGCCCGTGAGCTTGGCCACGTCGATGCCTTGCCCGGGCAGCAGCGTGGCCAGCGAGATGATGATGCCGCTGCCCAACGCCGTGCCGCGCTGTGGCTGCAGGCGATCGATGGCCTGCGCCACATCCTCGCGGTTGGTGGTGGGCGTCTGCACCACGGCGGCGGCAGCGGCCACGCCCACCACGCCGACCCGCATCTGGCGCGGCTGGTCTTCCATGAAGGCCTTGGCGGCCGCCTGCGCCGCGCCCATGCGCGTGGGCTTCACGTCGGTTGCGCGCATGCTGCCCGAATTGTCGATGGCCAGCATGATGGTTTCCACCTTTGAGGGCAGCAAGATGACGGCTTGCGGCCGGGATATGGCGAAGATCAGCGCGCCAAGGGCGAGCAGGGTTAGGACCGGCGGGATGTGGCGTCGCCAGCGCGCGAGGCGCGAGGCCGGGCGACTTGCGCCAGCCCATTGGCCGGCGACGCTGCCGCCACCGCCCGCGCCGGCACCCGCCAATTCCCCCACGATTTCCAGGCTGATGTAACGACGCCCGACGCGGCTGCGTCGCGACACCATCAGCGTGTAGAGCAGCGCGAGCACCGGCAGGGACGCGAGCAGCCACAGCATTCTTGGCCAGATGAAGTTGATGGTGGTGATGTCGATCATGTGCTGTGTGCCTAGCGGGGAATTGCCGCGTTGCTGGCGCCCGCGGACATGCGGCTGCGTTGCTTGCGAAGGCGCATGAAGCGCAGCAGGGCCTCATCCAGCCGGTCGTCCGTGGCCAGTTCCAGGCAATCCACGCCGGCCTCGGCGAACGCGTTGCGCAAGTCCTGTTCGCGTTTCTCGGCGGCCGCGGCAAAGCGCTTTCGGAAACCGGCATCGTTGGTGTCGACGAACATCTGCTCGCCGGTTTCCGCATCCTGCATGACGACGAGGCCCAGGTCGGGCAGGGTGACTTCCAGGGGGTCGTAGAGGCGTACTGCCACCACTTCGTGACGGCGCGCAAGCAGTGCCAGCGCGCGTGTCCAGTCCGTGCTGCTGATGAAATCGGATACGAGGAACACCACCGAGCGCCGCCGGATGAGGGGCTGGGCACGCTGCAGCACCGAGGCAAGATCGGTTTCCTTGCCCAGCGCCTCGGGCTTGGCGCCACGCTTGGGCTTTGTGGGCGTTGCCGCGGGCGTCTTCCTGCGCGCGCCAAAGTCGAACATGCGGTCGATCAGGTGCAGCACATGCCGGCGCCCGGCGCGTGCCGGGATCATCTCGTGCGCACCGTCGCCATGCAGGATCGCGCCCACCCGGTTGCCGTAGCGCGTGAGCAGGCGCGCCAGAACGGTGACGAACTCGCTGGACAGGGAGCGCTTGCGCACCGAATAGGAACCGAAGTCGATGGAACCGGAAAGATCGAGCACGAACCAGGCAGCGACTTCGCGGTCTTCCTGGAACTCGCGCACATGCGGTACCTGCATGCGCGCCGTGACGTTCCAGTCGATGTGCCTCACGTCATCGTTCGGCTGGTATTCGCGCAGGTCGGCGAGGTCCAGTCCGAAGCCGCGAAACAGCGTCCGGTAATCGCCCTGCAGCAGCCCGTCCAGGCGCCGGATGACGGTCCACTCGAGCTTGCGCATTACCGTTTCGGGATCAGCGCGCGGCGGCGGCGGCGGGTTGTTCGCCAGTTCGCGCGCCTCGGCACGGCGGCGCGACTCGGCGGCCCAGGCCCGCACCGCATGCACGACGTTCGGACCGACATCCTGGACGGGTGTGCGCAATGCGCCCCACACGGGGCGACCGATCCGCCCAGGCAACGGGGCGAGCTGTCGCACACCGCGACCAAGGTCGTAGCGCAATCCCTTGCGCAAGCCCTCTGCGATACGCCGAACCGCCTGGTACCCCGATCTGCCGGGGGCGCCCTCAGGCGTTGGCTGGGACTTCGACATGCGATCCCAACGGTGCTTCGGGCGCAGGGATGGCCTGCATCACCCGCATGATGATCTGGTCGGCGGTCTGTGCGTGCGACAGCGCCTCGTAGGAGAGCACGAGCCGGTGGCGCAGCACGTCGGGCACGAGGTCGGCGACATCCTGCGGCAGGACGTAGCTGCGTCCGCGCAGGAAGGCGAGGGCCCGGCCGCCCTCGATCAGGCTGATGGTGGCGCGCGGACTGGCGCCGAAGGTGATGAAGCGCGCAATATCATCCAGCCCAAAGCGTGCCGGATCGCGCGTCGCAGCCACCAGGCGGACCGCGTACTGCACGAGGCCAGGGTCCACGTAGGTCTTGCGGCATTCGGCCTGCAGCGCGATGAGCTGCTCGGTGGTCGCAACTGGCGTCACAGCCGAGGCGGGCCCGGTCACGCGTTGCACGATGACGAATTCCTCTTCCTCGGTCGGGTAGCCGACCAGCACTTTCATCATGAAGCGGTCCACCTGCGCTTCGGGCAGCGGATAGGTGCCTTCCGTCTCGATGGGGTTTTGCGTGGCCATGACGAGGAAGGGTTCCGGTACCTTGCGCGTCTCGCCGGCGATGGTGACCTGGCGCTCCTGCATGACTTCCAGCAGCGCGCTCTGAACCTTGGCGGGCGCCCGGTTGATTTCGTCGGCCAGCAGCAGGTTGGTGAAAACGGGGCCGAGCACGGTGCTGAATTCGCCGGTCTTCTGACTGTACATGCGCGTGCCGACGAGATCGGCCGGCAGCAGGTCGGGGGTGAACTGGATGCGCTTGAAGGAGCCGCGCACGGTGCGCGCCAGCGTATTGACCGTCAGCGTCTTGGCCAGGCCCGGAACGCCTTCGACCAGCAGGTGGCCCTGCGCAAGGATGGCGACGAGCACGCGCTCGAGGAAATGGTCCTGGCCAACCACCACGCGCTTGACCTCGTAGAGCACGCGCTCCATGAGGGCGGCAACCTCGGAACCCGAACGCGCCATGTCCTGGGTCGCTGAGGCGCTGCTGGCGCCGGGCGGGGGTGCGAAGCTGCTGCGCGCGCCTTGCGTGGACTGGGTACTTTCCATGGGATTGGGGTCCTGTTGTCTAGAGTGGGGGAATACCGACCATGCTCCCGGCAGCTTCCATCGTCGCCGCGAAGCCGATGCCGATGAAGGTGCGCGTCTGGCTGGGATTGAGGATGGCGGTGACGATGCCGACCACTTCGCCTTCCATGTTGATCAGCGGCCCGCCGGAATTGCCCGGATTGGCCGCTGCATCGAACTGGATCATGCCGGTGATGATGCGTTTGCCTTCGGGCGAGCGGAACTCGCGGTTCAGCCCTGAGACCACGCCAGCGGATACCGAAGGGCCGATACCGAATGGAAAGCCGACCGCCACCACTTCGTCTCCCGGACGCAGGCGACCGCTGCCGCCCAGGGTGGCGGGGGGCAGGTCGTCCGGCATCTTGCCCACCTTGATCAGCGCCATGTCGTTATCGGGGAAGACCTGGACGATTTCGGCATCGGTTTCCATGCCATCGTGATAGACGACTCTAATGCGTTTCATGCCTGCCACAACGTGCAGGTTGGTGAGGATGAGGCCCTTTTCCGAGATGACGAATCCGCTGCCAACCCCGATTTCCTTTTCACCTTCCTTGGGCTTCTTGGGGTTGTCCCCGAAGCCGCGCACGCGCACCACGGACTGCCGCACTGCCTCCGCGGCCTTGGCCGCGCGCGAAGGCAGGGGCTTGGTTTCGAAAGCCTGCAGCACGGCAGCGTCGATGTCCTCCTGGGTGATCTCGCGCGGCTCGGGGCGGTTCGCGTCGCGACCGAAAGTGACTGCAAGGGCGATCAGCAGCCCGGTAAAAAACATCAGCGAGCGTTCGTGGCGCTGAATGAAGCGGCGAACGCGGCCGGGTGTGGCGGGCATCTGCGACTCGGCCGACATAGGCTGTGCGTTCGGTTCAACCGGGTGTTCCCGGTTCCTGTGCACCGAGCCGCTATAGAGCGCCGCGCGTTTCATGTTCCCCGTCCCCTTGCGGCGCCAAGTTAAAACCAATCTTCAATGCAATCCTGCGCCGGCAAACGCGACGGTAACACGGTCGTGGCCGTCGGTAAATCATTGGCGTGGGCACGGGCAAGTAGGGCAAGAGGAAATCGCAACGCGCTGCTCAATGGACTGCTGCTGACCCGATGACGGGACAATGATAAAGTGGTGAAACTTCGGTGCCTGAGCTGCGCGACAATCCGGCCAGGCACGACTGGAGTAGGGGGAAGGGAATGCGGTTCCTGTGGCCGGAGATGCTCTGGTTATTGCTGATCGTACCGGTGCTTATTGCGGGCTACGTCTACGCCCTGTATCAGCGCAAGAAATCGGCCATCCGCTATGCCAGCCTGATGTTGGTGCGCGATGCCGTGGGACCGCACCTGGCCTGGCGCCGCCACGTGCCTCCGGCGCTGTTCCTGATCAGCCTGACGGCAGCGATCTTTGCCGTTTCCAGACCGAGCGCAACCGTCATCCTGCCCGCCGAATTCATGACCGTGGTGCTCGCCATGGACGTGTCGCGCAGCATGCTGGCTACCGATGTGGCGCCGAATCGCATCACCGGCGCCCAGCAGGCGGCGCGCGCCTTCATCGAGGAGTTGCCCAAGAACATACGCCTGGGAATCGTGTCCTTCGCGGGGACTGCCGCGCTTGTCCAGGCCGTGACTGACAAGCGCGAGGACATGCTCGCGGCCATTGACCGGTTCGACCTGCAGCGCGGCACGGCCACCGGCAGCGGTTTGATCCTGGCCCTTTCGGTGTTGTTTCCCAATGACGGCATCGACCTGGAATCCATCCTTTTCGAAGGCGGCTACGGCGGCTATGGCGGATGGGGCGGGGGCTACGGCGGCGGCAAGGCGATCGACCGCGCCAAGAAGAAGCCGCCGGCGAAAGAGATCCGGCCGGTGCCGGTCGGGTCCTACACCGGCGGAGTCATCGTCTTGCTCAGCGACGGCCGCAGAACGACCGGCCCTGATCCCGTGGAGGCGGCCAAGATGGCGGCTGATCGTGGCGTGCGCGTTTTCACCGTGGGCTTCGGCACCAAGGAAGGTGCGAGCATGCCGGGCAGCTGGGGCGGAGGCTATTCGTACTGGATGCGGCTCGATGAAGAGTCGCTGAAGGCCGTCGCAAAACGCACCGGCGGGGAGTATTTCCATGCCAGCAATGCTCAGGACCTGAAGCAGGTCTACGAACACCTGGGAACGAAATTCGCCCTGGAGCGCCAGGAAACCGAAGTCAGCGCACTGTTCAGCGCGGGGGCAGCGGCGCTGATGATCCTTGCCGCGCTGCTCTCCATGCTCTGGTTTCAGCGCCGCATCTAGTCCGAATTCGCGAGGGACCAGCCGACAACCGATGAATTGATTGGGTAAATCGCTTCAGTAGTGTCCGGTTAAATTTCGAACAAGTTCAATTGGTTGGCGATATTTGATTGATTTTCAGAGTGTTCGTGGGGCTGGAACGCACAAGAGATCTGTATTTTCTCGAACACTGAGACCGAAAGGATTTGAAGCAACGTGTATGGCGA
>CANJRC010000012.1 GCA_947476535.1 Betaproteobacteria bacterium | reverse complement strand
GGGTGCCCGGGCACCAGCGCCACCGGCATGCCGGGCAGGCCAAGGCCCACCGATGTCATGGCGGCTTGCCGGATGAATCCCTCACTCACGAGGGTCGCCGCCGGAATGCCGGCTTCCTCGCACACTGCGCTGACCCGCAACACGGCGGGCGTGCAGCTGCCTCAAGCGCCCATGCCGGAGATGGCGGCATCCACCCCCAGCGCCTTCAGCCGCGCGGGCAGGTCCTCGAGGATCTTGCGCTCGTCCTGGCCATGGGTGTTGCCGAATTCCTTCCAGCTCACGAAGCGCACGCCGGGAAAGCGCTCCTTCAGCGAGAATTCCAGCGCCTCGTGGACCTTGTCTCCGGAGAACACGAAGTCCCAGAACTGCGCGATGGTTTTTCCCTTCAGGGTGTCGAGGCGCCGGGCCAGGGTCTTCTTTTTGGTCTGGCGCGGACTGCGCGGCCAAAGCACCTCGTAGTGGCCGTCGCTGGCGGATTGCTTGGTGTCCATCACATTCTCCCGGTTGGTTGCTGCAAAAACTTGGAACAAGGGGGCTACCCCCTTGTAAATCCCCCGACTTCAGAGGGAAGCTTGTAATGACTTGGGCATCCTATCGGACTGAGTCAGCGCTTCCCCGCCCATTGATCACTGCGCCTTGATGCCGATGGTCTTCATGAGCTGCACGTTCTCCACCAGCTCGCGCCGGCGCAGGGCTTCGAAATCATCCGGCGGCATGGTGACGGGCTCGGCGCCGATCTTGGCGAGGCGCTCCTGCACATCGGCCGTGGCCATGGCCTTGAGCGTTTCCTGGTAGAGGCGATTGACGATCTCGCGCGGGGTCTTCGAGGCCACCATCATGCCCACCCAGCTGCTGTAGGTGGCATTGGAGACGCCGGCCTCGGTGATGGTGGGCACATTGGGCAGCACCGGCGAGCGGCGCGAGGACATGGCCAGGGCGACGAGGCGCCCGTCGCGGATGCCCGACAGGGCGCTGGTGAGCGCGGTGTAGGTGAAGTCCATGCGCCCGCCCATGATTTCGGTGAGCGCCTCGGTGGTGCTCTTGAAGGGAATGTGCACGGCTTCGAAGCCCGCGCCCATGCGGAACTTCTCGGCGCTGATATGGGTGGATGTACCCAGGCCGCCCGAGGCGTAGTTGATAGACCCGGGCTTGGCCTTGCCGGCGGCAACGAGGTCCGCCACCGTCTTGTAGCCGCGCGACTGCGCCGTCACCAGCACCAGCGGGTTCTCGATCAGGGTGGTCACGCCGACGAAATCGCGCGCCGTATCGAAGGGCAGGTTCTGCATCAGCGCCGGAACCGAGGTGTGTGCCGAGGAGTCGAAGAGCAGGGTGTAGCCATCGGCGGGCGCATTGGCCACCGTGCCCGCGGCGATGGTGCCGGCGGCACCCACGCGCTGCTCGGCGACGAAGGGCTGGCCAACGCTCTTCGAAATGGCTTCGGTGACCATGCGCGCCACGACATCGACACCGGTGCCCGGCCCGTAGGGGATGATGACGCGCACCGGGCGCGAGGGGTAGGACTGGGCTTGGGCGCCCGCTGCCACCACGGACAGGGCGACAATTACGATCAATTTCAGGGTTTGCATCAGGTTGGCTCCTAATAAATCATGGAATTGTGATCAAGCATTGGATCATCGCAGCACCGCCTTGAGCCAACCCGCGCATTCGGCCAGCGCGTCGTCGGCGCGCGGCAGCGTGCCCACGCAGTTGAAAAAGCCGTGATGGTGGCCGTCGTAGCGCGTCATCTGTACCGGGACGCCGGCCTCGCGCAGTCGCTCGGCATAACGCTCGCCCTCGTCCCGCAGCACATCGTATTCGGCGGTGATCACGAGCGCTGCCGGCAGCCCGCGGAAATCCGCGGCCTTCAGCGGCGATGCGTAGGGGTTGTCCGCGTCGCTTTCCCTGGCCAGATAGTGGCCCCAGAACCATTTCATGGCCTCGCGCGTGAGGCCGTAGCCCTCGGCATTGTCGCGGTAGGAAGGCGTTCCCGGCGTGTGATAGTCGGTGACCGGGTAGAGCAGCAACTGGCCGCGCAGGGCGGGGCCGCCGCTCTCCCTCGCGCGCAGCGCCGTCACCGCAGCGAGGTTGCCGCCGGCGCTGTCGCCGGCAATGACCACGCGCGCCGGATCGGCGCCGAGTTCTGCCGCGTGGGCGACCGCCCATTGCGTGGCGGCGAAGCAGTCGTCGCTCGCAGCGGGGAACTTGTGTTCCGGCGCGAGGCGGTAATCGACTGATACGACCACGATGCCAGCCGCCGAGCACAGGTTGCGGCACATGGCGTCGTGCGTGTCGAGGTTGCAGATGACGAAGCCGCTGCCGTGGAAGAACACCATGAGCGGATGCGGACCCGTGCCCCCTGACGCAAGGGGCGTGTAGATGCGCACGGCCATCGGCGAGCCGCCGGGCCCGGGGATGCTCCGGTCGGTGACGGAGGCCACCGGCAGTGCCGTCGCCGTGACGGCCGCGACGCGCGCAATGGTCGTGGCTCGCGCTTCGGCCACCGTCTGCTTCTCGACGGAGGGCAGGGCCGCGCGGACATCCAGCATTGCCTTGACCTTGGGATCGAGCGGCATGGCCTAGAACCCCAGGAGCTTGGTGAGCAGCTCGCGCCGGTTGGTCGCGCTCTGCGCGCCCGTGCCCTCGCGCGGCGGCACGTATTGGCTCGGCAGTCCGCCGGCGTCGTAGATCGTGGTGCCCCCGGGATCGTCGTTGAACACCTTGTTACCTTCCGGGGACATGACGTAGTTGGCGAGCAGGCGCGCCGCATTCGGAAACTTCGAGCGCGCGCGCGCGGTGAGCACTACCTCGTGCTCGAGCCCCGTGGTGAGCGAGGGGATGATCTGGTCGATGGGCCCGCGCGTGCCCTTGGTGGCCAGCATCGCCGCAGTGATGGTCGGCAACTCGAGCAGGCCTTCGCCCGCCGCCAGTGCCTGCACGGCTGGCGAACCGCTCGCGTAGTGGCGCGGCTCCAGGGCGCGCAGTTGCGCGAAGAACCCTTCTCCGAACTTGTCCAGCACCATGCCCCAGAAGGCGACGTAGACATCCGAAGAGCGGGGGTCTGGCAGCAGGATCTGCCCCTTGAACCGTGGCGCGAGGATGTCGCGGATTTCCTTCGGGATGTCGGCCCCTTTCAGGCGGTCAGTGTTGTAGGCAATGATGAACGGCACGACCTGGATCACCGCGGTATTGGCGCGCATCTGGGTGCGCGGGAATTCACCCGACTTCACCACGGGGAGTCCCGCCTGCGACACGGGCTCGATCCAGCCGCGCTTGAGCGCGCCCTCGGTGTAGGGACCCAGGCCTCCAGAGGCCCACAGGATGTCCGCGCCTGCGCTGCCGGCCTCCATTTCCGCGGCATGGCGTTGCAGCAGCACCGCGCTCGACAAACGGACATAGTTGAACGTGATGCCGTATTTGGCCGTGAATGCGGCGCCTACGCGCTTGGGCACGTTTTCGGTGGGCGAGGAGTAGAGCTGGACCTGGCCCTCGGCCTTTGCCGCCTTGACGAGCGCTTCCAGATCGGCCTGTGCTAGGGACTGACCCGCGCACAGTGTGAATATTGCGGTAAGCGCGCCGATGTGTAGCGCGCGTGAAATGCCCGAAATGGCCATGCGGTAGCTCCTTACCAAAGTCCCCACCCGAGTATAAGGAGGTCACGGGACAGCCGCCAGCGAACCTTGCGCAAGAGGACTCGACCCCACAAGGTTGCCTGCGCCGGTATACTTCGGCCTCTGATTCCAAAAGGGGAACTCCATGCCGAACGACATGCAAAACGACAAGAAGGGCGCCAAGCGCCGCGAACTGATCAAGGCGGCCGGTGCGGCAGGCTTGCTGGCGGCCGGGGGCGGCCTGACGAACCTGTCTTTGGCGCAATCCGCCAAGGTCAAGGTCGGCCTGATGCTTCCCTATACGGGGACCTTCGCCCAATTGGGCGTGGCCATCGCCAACGGCTTCAAGCTGGCGATCTCGGAGCAGGGCAAGACCCTGGCCGGCCGCGAGGTCGAGTACGTCACGCTGGACGACGAGTCCGATCCGCCCAAGGGTGCCGACCGCGCCAACCAGCTGGTGACGCGCGACAAGGTGGACCTGCTGGTGGGCACGGTGCACTCGGGCGTGCAGATGGGCATCGTCAAGATCGTGCGCGAGTCGGGCGTGCTGCACATCATCCCGAACGCCGGCGTCGAAGCTGCCACCGGGCAACTGTGCGCGCCCAACATCTTCCGCAGCTCGTTCGCCAATGGCCAGCCGGCCTACCCGATGGGCAAGGTGGTGGCCGATCGCGGCCTGAAGAACGTGGTGACGCTGGCCTGGCGCTACGGTGCGGGGGAGGAATCCGTCGCGGGCTTCAAGGACTCCTTCCTCAAGGGCGGCGGCAAGATCGTCAAGGAACTGTGGCTGCCGTTCCCGAACGTGGAGTTCCAGTCGCTCTTGACCGAGATCGCCTCGCTCAAGCCGGATGCCGTCTTCGTGTTCTTCGCCGGCGGCGGCGCAGCGAAGTTCCTCACCGACTGGAAGGCGGCAGGGCTCAAGGGTCGCATTCCCCTGTTTGGCACGGGCTTCCTGACCGAAGGGGTGCTGGAAGCCGTGGGCGACGCAGCAGAGGGCATCGAGACCACGCTGCATTACGGCGACGGCATCGACACGCCGAAGAACCGCGCTTTCCGCCTGGCCTACGCCAAGGCCTTCAAGCTGCAGCCCGACGTGTACGCGGTACAGGGTTATGACGCGGGCCTCTTGTTCGCGGCGGGCATGAAGGCGGTGAAGGGCGACATCTCGAAAAAGAAGGAGATCATCGCCGCCATGCGCGCCGCTACCATCGACAGCCCGCGCGGCAAGGTGACGATGTCCAAATCGCAGAACCCGATCCAGGATATGTACCTGCGCAAGGTGGTCGGCCAGGAAAACCGCGTCACCGGCGTGGCCATGAAGGCCCTGGACTACCCGCCGTCGGGCACGTGCAAGATGCCTGCATAGGAAGAAAGGGCGCCGCCGGTTTGGGGCGGCCGGGTCTGAGATAATCCAAAGCCGGCGGTGCGATCACCGCCGGCTTTGTTTTTGGCGGATGATTTTTCCGGATGCCTTTCTCCCGTACCTTGAGCCTGCCGTGGACTTTCCGACCTTCCTCATCCAGCTGCTGAACGGCGTCCAGTACGGGCTGCTGCTGTTCCTCATCGCCAGCGGCCTGACGCTGATTTTCGGCATCATGGGCATCATCAACCTCGCCCACGGCAGCTTCTACATGCTGGGCGCCTACCTGGCGTTTTCGCTTACCGAGGGGCTGGGGAGCCTGTGGCTGGCGCTTCCGGCGGGCATCGTGCTGTCAGTGCTGTTCGGCCTGGCGCTCGAATGGCTGGTAATCCAGCGGCTGTACGCACGCGACCATCTCTACCAGGTGCTGCTCACCTACGGCCTGATCCTGGTGTTTGAGGAGCTGCGCAGCATCCTGTGGGGTGACGATGTGCATGGGGTGAAGGTGCCCGAGTTGCTCGCAGCGTCGATCTCCCTCACCGACAACCTGAATTACCCCGTGTACCGCCTGGCGATGTCCGGCGTGTGCCTGGTGCTCGCCCTCGGGCTGTGGTGGGTGCTGCGGCGCACGAAACTGGGCATGATCATCCGCGCCGGAAGCGTGAATCGCGACATGGTGCAGTCGCTGGGGATCGACATCACGCTCATCTATCGCATCGTGTTTGCCGCAGGGCTGGCGCTGGCCGCCTTCGCCGGCATGCTGGCGGCGCCGACCTCGTCGGTGTTCCCGGGCATGGGCAACCAGGTGCTGATCATCTGCTTCGTGGTGGTCGTGATCGGCGGCATCGGTTCGGTGCAGGGCGCGATGATTGGGGCCATCCTGATCGGGCTGGTGGACACCTTCGGCAAGGTGCTCACGCTCGAGGTGGCGGGCTTCCAGCTGCTGCCGCAGCTGTCCGGCGTGACGGTTTACCTGATGATGGCGGTGATCCTGTTGTGGCGTCCCGAAGGATTGTTCGGGAGTCGCGGCCGGTGAGCGCTGCGGCGCCCGGGCGACGCGCGCCGGTGGCCGGCGTCGCCGTGCTGCTTGTTTGCCTGGCCGCGCTGCTGCTGATGCCGCTGGGGGTGGACAAGTTTTACGTTCAGCTCGTCACCAAGATGATGATCATGGCGGTGTTCGCCATGAGCCTCGACCTGCTGATCGGCTTCACCGGGCTGGTGAGCTTCGGTCATGCGGCCTATTTCGGCGTGGCGGGCTATGTGCTCGCCTACGCTGCACCGCAGTACCAGGCGGCCTCGCTGTGGGTGTCGCTGCCCCTGGCCATGGCCGTGTCCGGCCTGCTCGCGCTCGTGATCGGGCTGTTCGTGCTGCGCACCTCCGGCGTGTACTTCATCATGGTGACGCTGGCCTTCGCGCAGATGCTCTACTTCGTGTTCCACGACACCAAGCTGGCGGGCGGCACGGACGGCGTCTACATCTACGTGCGACCCGATGCGGCGCTGGGCGAATGGGCGGGCGGCTGGAAGCCCTTCGACCTGGAGAATTTCGTCCACCTCTACTACGTGGTGCTCGTGCTGCTGGTGCTCACGTGGATTTTCCTGCGGCGCGTGATCGATTCGCCCTTCGGGCGCGTCATTGCCGGCATCAAGGTGAACGAGCCGCGCATGCGCTCGCTCGGGTACGCGACGTTTCGCTACAAGCTCGCCAGCTTCGTGATCGCCGGCACCCTGGCCGGCATGGCCGGATACTTTGCCGCCGCGCAGTTCGGCTTCGTCAATCCGGACATGCTGGGCTGGCACCTGTCGGGCAGCGCCATCATGATGGTCATCCTGGGGGGCATGGGAACGCTGGGCGGCGCGGCGCTGGGCGCCTTCATGATGATGCTGCTCGAATTGCTGTTCCAGGGGCTGACCAAGCATTGGCAGCTGCTGATGGGCGGCAGCATCGTGGGGGTGGCCCTGCTGCTGCCGCACGGTCTGCTGGGGACCGTCGCTGCCTGGTGGGGCCGGCGTGTCGCTGCAAAGGACTCGGAGCGCACCGATGGATGAACGTGAGCCGATGCTGCGCACCGAAGGACTGTCGAAGCATTTCGGCGGACTGGCGGCCGTGCGTGAAGTGGCCCTGGCGTGCAGGGTGGAGGAGTTGCACGCGGTGATCGGCCCCAATGGCGCCGGCAAGACCACGCTGATCAATCTCCTGTCCGGGGATCTCGCGCCCACCGCAGGGCGCATCCTGGTGGCCGGCAAAGACGTCACCGGATTGCCTGCGCACCGCATTTCCCGACTCGGTGTCGGTCGCAGCTACCAGAAGACCAACATCTTTCTGCCGTTTACCGGATTCGAGAACTGCCGCCTGTCCGCGCAGTCGCGGCTGCAGCCCTCCATGCGCTTCTTTGCCCCCGCGCATGCGCACGCGCCCACGCGCGCCGCCGCCGAGCGCGCGCTCGCCATGGCCGGACTGGAGGGCCGCGCGGGCGTGGTGGCCGCGGCCCTGTCGCACGGGGAGCAGCGCCAGCTCGAAATCGCCATGACGTTGGCCACAGCACCGCGGCTCCTGCTGCTCGATGAGCCACTGGCGGGCATGGGGGCGGAGGAGTCGGCGCGTATCGTCGAATTGCTCAAGCGCCTGCGCGCCGAGCATGCGATCCTGCTGGTCGAGCATGACATGGACGCCGTGTTCGCCGTGGCCGACACGCTCACGGTCATGGTGGACGGCGCGGTGCTGGCCACCGGCTCGCCGGATGCGATCCGTGCCAATCGCGCCGTGCAGGAGGCCTACCTGGGGTCGAATGAGGCAGATATCGTATCGAAGTAGATGATAATAATAAGCAGCTATAGGTAAGGAAGGCGGATATCCATGTCAGAATATGACTATATTGTTGTGGGATCCGGAGCCGCCGGTTCCGTGGTGGCATCGCGCCTGGCCGAAGACGGCGCGAACCGCATCTGCGTGCTGGAAGCCGGGCCGCGCGACAGCAATCCGATGATCCACCTGCCCGCAGGTTACGTGAAGGTGCTGTTCGACCCCTCCGTGACCTGGCAGTTGAAGAGCGACCCCTGCGAAGGCACCGGCGGGCGCTCGCTTACCATCGCGCAGGGGCGAGTGCTGGGCGGCTCGACCTCCATGAACGGCATGGTGTTCGTGCGCGGTCAGCGCCACGACTACGATGACTGGGCCGCACGGGGCAACACCGGCTGGAGCTACGCCGAGGTGCTGCCGTACTTCAAGCGCCTGGAGCGGCGCATCGACAGCAAGGATTACGCCGGCGAGGATTTCTACCGCGGGCGCACGGGCGGCATGCCGGCGGCGGTGCCGAATTTTCCCAGCCAGCTTTGCGATGCCTTCATTGCCAGCGCCGCGGCCTGCGGTGTGCCGGTGAACCCCGACTACAACGGCGCGACCCAGGCGGGCAGCGGGCGCCTGCAGAGCAACATCCATCGCGGCAAACGGATCAGCGCGGCGCGCGCCTTCCTCTTGCCGGCGGCCCGGCGCGGCAACATCGACATCCGCACGGGCGCCGTGGCGAGTCGCATCCTGTTCGAAGGCAGGCGTGCCAAGGGCGTGGACTACGTTGACGGCGATGGCCGCACGCAGACAGTGACGGCGCGGCGCGGCGTGGTGCTCTCGGCCGGAGCCGTGCAGTCGCCCAAGCTTCTGCAGCTATCGGGCTTGGGGCCGGCTGCGCTCTTGCAAGAACATGGCATCCCGGTGCTGCACGACCTGCCGGGCGTAGGTGCCAACCTGCGCGATCATTACCGGCAGGTGTACGTGCTGCGCGCCAAGGGGGCTCAGAGCATCAACGACCGCGTGCGCGGTCTCGGGCTCGGGCTGGAGTTCCTGCGCTGGGCGCTGGGCAGGCCTTCGGCCTTCGCGGTGGCGGCGGTACTGTGCCACGCCTATGCGAAAAGCGATCCTGCTTTGCAGCGGCCCGACATCCAGATGCTGTTCATGCCGGCGAGCTTCAAGGCCGGCTTCTTCGGGCGCCTGGACGACGTGCCGGGCATGACCTGCGCCGTGCAGCAGCAGCGGCCCGAGAGCCACGGCTACGTCCGCATTGCCTCGAGCGATGCGCGCGTGCTGCCGCGCTTCAACCCGAACTACCTTTCCGACGAACGCGATCGGCGCGCATTGCTCGCCGCGTTCCGATTGGGGAGAAAAGTGTTTGCGTCCGATCCCATCGCGCAGTACGTCGATGCCGAACTGCTGCCCGGCCGCGATGTGCAGACCGACGACGAACTCATCGCCTATTCGAGGCAATATGCGGCCAGCTCCTACCACCTCATCGGCAGCTGCCGCATGGGGCGCTCGGACGACCCGGGCGCCGTGGTGAGCCCCGAGCTGCGCGTTCACGGCCTGGAGGGCCTGCATGTGGCCGATGCCTCGGTTATGCCGGTGATGCCCTCGGCCAACACCATGGTTCCGACGCTGATGGTGGGCGAGAAGGCCGCCGACATGATTCTCGGCCGGGCGCCGCTTCCGGCAGCGGAACATCCTGCGTAAGGCATCTGCGGCGTTCTTGCATGCAGTTGTCGCCGGGGCCCAAGAACCGGCATGTTCGGTAGCGCGCCGAATGGCTGGGGGTCTTGTGTGCGCTATAGAACATAGCTCAAGTACAGTGTCCGGTTCCGTACATAATTGCTTGTTTTTATTATATTAACTAGACTCCGCCCTACGCTTTATTCGGTCTCCTTCCTGTTCAGGATGGATGTTCCGTGTCTGGAAGAAGCTCCCGTTGAAGGAGTCCCCATGACTGAGCACAGGGAGCAGTTTTATGGCTGGCGCCGAGGTTGTCGCGATTCAGAATCGCTTGCTGGCCAATTCGCCCCGCAAGGATTATCTGCGGCTGCTTCCACACCTGGAAATGGTCGACCTCACCTATTCGGAGGTTCTGCATGAACCGCATACCCGGATTCGCCATGTCTATTTCCCCAACGACAGCCTGATTTCACTGCTGACGAGCGTGGAAAATCACCGTGTTGCGGAAGTCGGGCTCGTCGGCGCCGAAGGGATCGTCGGGGTTCCCGTGGTTCTGGGGCACCTTGAGTCGCCGTTTCTCGCGGTGGTGCAAGGAGGGGGAACCGCAATGCGGATGAAGGCTTCCGATTTGGTCCGCGAGTCCGTGAAATCGGTGGCCTTGCAGCGCGAGTGCTTTCGCTTTACCCACTTGCTGATGGCGCAGATCGCGCAGACTGCAGCGTGCAATCGGTTCCATGTGGTGACGCAGCGGATGGCTCGGTGGCTGCTGACGACGCGCGACCGCGTCAGTGCCACCCAGTTTCGCATCACGCATGAATTTCTTGCCCGCATGCTGGGTGTGCGTCGGGTTGGCGTGACCGAGGCAGCGGGCACCCTGCAAAAGCGAAAGCTGATCAGCTACTCTCGTGGCACCGTCACCATACTCGACGCAAAGGGCCTCACGGCCGCGGCGTGCGGGTGTTACAAGACGGTAAAGGACCTTTACAGTCAGGCGCAGGCGCCGCGGCGCTAGGTCCTCTCGGCTCGCAGGTTTCGCCCGCGGAGGCCATTGCGGCAACTGCGCACACGCGCTTCAGGCAATCAGCTTGTCCCTATTGTCCGATAGGCGCGATCGCCGCGCGCTGCTCGCCGTGTTCCGCCGGGCCGAAAGGCGTTCGCCTCTGCTCCGATCGCGAGGCACGCCTCGGCCGAACTGCTGCTCGGCCAAGACCTGCAGACCGACGACGAATTCATCGACTATTCGAAGCAACATGCGGCCAGTTCCTACCATCTCATCGGCAGCTGCCTCATGGGGCGGGCAAATGACCCGGGCGCTCGGAAGGGTTGGTCGGGAACCGGCAGCGCAGCATCACGTTATGATGCGAGCCGGCTGATCGTGAAATTGCATTGTTCTTGCGGAGGCGCCATGAAATCCCTATGCAGTCAACTGTTACGCGCGCTGGCATTGGCATTCGCCACATCGACTGCACTCGCCCAAGGCGCTGCAAACTATCCGACCAAACCGATCCGCATCGTGGTGCCGTTTCCGGCTGCGGGCACCACCGATATCCTGGCCCGCGCGGTAGGAGCCGAAATGTCCAAGGCATGGGGGCAGTCGGTCACCATCGAGAACCGGCCGGGCGCGGGTGGCAATCTGGGGTCCGACATCGTGGCCAAGGCGGCGCCCGACGGCTACACGCTGCTGGTGGGCGCGGTGAGCCCGCAGGCCATCAACGTCACGCTGTATCGCGACCTGCCCTATGACGTGATGCGCGACTTCGAGCACATCACGCTAATTGCGGCGGTGCCCAACTTGCTCGAAGTGCATCCCAGCGTGCCGGTGAAAACCGTGAAGGAGCTGATTGACTACGCAAAGGCGAACCCCGGCAAGCTCAACTACGCATCGAGCGGCAGTGGCACCTCCATACACCTGTCGGCGGAACTCTTCAAGACGCTGGCCGGCGTGGACATGCTGCACATTCCCTACAAGGGCAGCGCACCGGCCATCACGGATCTGCTGGCCGGGCAAGTGCAGGTCATGTTCGATAACCTGCCGTCGTCCCTGGCGCACGTGAAAGCGGGCAAGCTGCGCGCCATCGCGGTGACCACGGCGAAGCGTTCGCCGGCGCTGCCGGAGGTGCCGACCATCGCCGAGGCCGGGTTGCCTGCCTACGAGGCGAGCTCATGGTTCGGCCTGCACGCGCCGGCCCGCACGCCCAAGGACATCGTCAACAAGATCTACGGCACGGTGTCCAAGGCGTTGCAATCGAAGGACATGGCTGAGCGCCTGTCCAGCCAGGGTGCGGAGGCGGTCGGCAATACGCCAGAGGCGTTCACCGAATTCGTGCGCGAGGAAATCCAGAAATGGGCCAAGGTCGTCAAGGCCTCGGGGGCGCGGGTCGATTGAGCGGCTTCATCTTCAACTTGAGCAGGGGAGCACGATGATTTCAGGTGTCAACCACATCACCTTGTCGGTCAACGACATGGACGAGTCGTTCCGGTTCTACGCGGATGTGCTCGGCTTCAAACCGATCCAGAAGAATCCCAGGAGCGCGTATCTAACGGCGGGGGACCTGTGGTTCGTGATCGAGCGCTCGCCCGATCGCGGCGCGATTCCTGCGGGAGACCTGTCCCACATTGCGCTGACCGTGGATCAAGCCACTTTCGATGCGATCAAGACAAAACTGGCGGCACTCGGCGCAAAAGTTTGGATGGACAACCTGAGCGAAGGCGAGTCGTATTACTTCCTCGATCCCAGCGGGCACAAGCTGGAGATTGCGGTGTCCAACCTGGCGAAGCGGATTGCCCACGGCAAGAAGCACTGGAACCTCGGCGACAGCATCCAGTGGTTTGTCTGAAAAAAGGAATGCGCCATGCGGCGCTATATTGCGAGGTGATCCATGCAGAGAACGCTGCTGACCCTGATGCTTTGCTTGTTCATCACGCTGACCGCCTGTGGCAGGGAAGGGCCCGAGCCCACCGCACCCGGGAATGCGCTCAGAGTCGAGCCCGGCAAGTCGAGCAAGGCCGACGAGGCGCCTCGCGTAGCGGACCCGCTCAAGGAAGGCTATTGATCCTCGGGCTGCGCAAGCCCGCGCGACCGGGCTGACGCCTTGAACCTCGTCCTGTTTGTCCACTTCGCCATGTTCGTTCCGTTCGTGGCCATGACCGGCGCTCGGGTGCTGTTCGTCCTGTATGCGCTCAATCTGGGCGCGAGTCCCTTTGCCGTGGGCCTGTTGGCCACGGCCACGCAGATCTTTCCATTGTTGCTGTCCTATCCCGCGGGCGTCCTGCAGGACCGGTTCGGCGCGAGGTGGCTGCTGGCGGCCGCGGCCTGCAGTGGCGCCTTTGGCATCAGCCTGCCTTACTTCTTTCCGAGCATGCCGGTGATTTATGTCGCGTGCGCCTTCTGTGGCGTCTGGTCGGCGTTCGTGATCGTGCAGACGCAGGCGTTGGTGGGCATGCTGAGTCCTCCGGGCGAGCTTGCGCGCAACTTCAGCCACTACACGCTCTGGGCGTGGTCGACCCAGTTGTTCGGCCCGCTCATCGCCGGATACTCGATCGATGCCTTCGGCCACGCCAGCACGTGTCTTGTGCTGCTGCCCATTGCATTGCTGACCGTGCTGATGCTCGCAGTGTGGGGTGGACGCCTGCCCGGCGGCGCGCGGTGCGCGGGGCAGGCGCCCAGCCTGAGGGGTGCGCTCGCCGACCGGCAGGTGCTGCGGGTGCTGGCGGCAAGCGGCGCGGTGCAACTGTCCATGGAATTGTTCCCGTTTTTCGTGCCGCTGTTCGGCCACGCGCTGGCGCTGCCGGCATCGACCATCGGCTGGCTGCTGGGCAGCTCGTCGATCGCCGCCGTGCTGGTGTGCCTCCTGCTGCCGCGCCTGACCGCGCGCTACAGCGAGGAGCGCCTGCTCGGGCTGTGTTTCCTTGGTAGCGCGTTCGCCTTCTCGATGCTGCCCCTGGCGCCCGCTGCAGCGTGGCTCGCCGTGGTGTGCGTGCTGTTCGGGCTGGGGATGGGAGGAGGGCAGGCGCTGAGCACGATGCTGATGTACAAGCGCGCCACGCCCGGGCAGCCGGGCGCGGCGATGGGGCTGCGCATGATGACCAACAGCGCCACGCGCGTCACCGGTCCCCCGCTGATGGGCTTCATCGCCTCGCTGATCGGTTTTGCGGGCGCACCGTGGACCACGGCTGCAATTCTCGTGGGCTCGGCATGGCTGTTGCGTCCGCCCCAGGGAAGAAAGCCGAGGTAGCCCCTCTGGCGCTTGGAGCGAGAGCGCAACCTCATCGCTGCGGTTGCCGGCAACGTAGCTTCCGCGTGATCGAGTAACCCGCCTCGATTACCTCGGTTTCTGGAATTTCAGCACGAATTCATCATTCGGCACCGAGTTCTTGAACACCGGGACATCGCGCTTGTCGGCGGGGCTGCGCAGGAAGTTGCCTTCCTCGATCAACCGAAATCCGGCGGCTTCCACGTGCTTGCGCACGAAGGCTTCCTCGATGCGATGCAGGGTCGGGCCCACTTCGCCGCCGGTGCCAGCCAGTGCGGAATGGTCGGCGATCACCAGCACGCCACCCGGCTTCAGGATCTCGAACAGGCGCCGGTTCATTTTCGCGAAGTCGATGCCGGCCTTGGGCATCTCGTGGTATTCGAAGAAGAAGGTGATGAGGTCGAAATCGCGCACGTCGGCGGGCACCGGATCGTCGAAGCTGCGCATCAGGCGTATGACGTTCTTCATGGCCGGTGTCTTAGCGCGGTTGTCGTAGGCGGTGCGCGCGCCGGCAATGGTGGTGGGGGAGTCCTGCCCGTACACCGTGCCCGTCGGGCCGGCGGCCCGTGCCATCAGTTCAGTGCTGTAGCCACCGCCGGTGGCGACATCGAGTACTTTCATGCCCGGGCGCACACCAGTAAAGGCGAGCAGTTCCACGGCCTTGCGCCGCACGTCGTTCCTGCGGTCCGCCTCGCTGCGGTCGGGGGCGGCGATGATGGCCGCGTAGTCGATGGCGGGTCCGCTGCTGATGCCGGCGCAGCCGGCAAGCAATGCGAATACGATGAGCACCGCATACGGTCGCAGACGGAGATACTGGAGTGTTGTCATGGATGTTCCCACTTTGGCGGTTCAGACAGGGGATAAGGCAGCAGTGTAGCTGTTGGCAGGCATACGGCGCTCGTCGAAATCACCTCGCGCGCCGTGCAATCTACCGGGCCGGCTCGGCTCGTTCCTGGGGCAGGTGAACGATCGCGATCTTTTGCTTTGCCCGCGTCGCCGGCAAGTCGCCTGATTCGGGCAACGCGTGAACGCTGCCGGTCTCCTGGCGGGCCGCTGCTCCGCCCGCGACGAAGCCCAGCGTCATTGCCGATGAAATGTGGATGCCGCCGAGGCCCAGGCAGGGATTCACGCCGCCCACGGTGTCGCCCGCAGCATAGAGGCCCGAAACGGGATCGCCGTGCACATCGACCACCGCCATGGACAGCGTGGTGCGAAAACCGCCGGCGGGAAAATTCACGCCCAGCACCATGCGCGCGGCATGGAACGGCCCGGCTGTAATGCCCTTGCGGCCACTCGGCATGACCACGCGCCCGAACAGCGGGTCGCGCGTCGCATCCGAGGCCAGCATGGCGTTCCATGTCGCCACGGTTTTCTCCAGCGTGCCCGCCGGGCATCCCATCTTTGCCGCCAGCTCGGCCAGGGTGTCGGCGCTGTGCAATTCGCCAGGCATTTCGTTGACGAGGTGTTTTTTGGCATTGAAAGTCGCGTCATCGAAGATGTAGAAGGCCTTGCGCTCGGACTGCGCGAGTAACGCGTGCACGCGATCGTCGTAGGGACCGGCTTCGTCGTGAAAGCGCTCGCCGGCGAGGTTCACCGCAATGACGTCTTCCACGAACAGGGAGGCCACCATCACCAGCGGCTGCACCATGGTCATGTTGATCAGGTCACCGCCCATCGATTGGCCCATGAGGTGGCCGTCGCCGCGACAGGTCTCCACGCCGAGGTAGGGCGTATTGGCAAGGTGCTCCGGCTGGTAGCGCCGGCGAATCTTCGCATTGGCCTGGTAGCCGCCGGTGGCAAGCACAACGCCACGGCGCGCGATGTAGTCGGTTTCGACTCCGTCGGTGTTGGCCGCACGCACGCCGGTCACTCGTCCCTGGTCGCTCAGCAGTCGCCGTGCGCGCGTCTTGTACACCACGGGAATGTTGCGCTCGGCAAACGCGCGCTCGAAAGCGGGGCGCAGGGCGAATGTGTCGTCGAGCTTGGCCATGCGATGCACAGTGTGCTGCAACGGGCGTTCGATCAGCCGCTCGAAGGTGACGCCGTAGCGCCTCAGAAAGCGGTAGGTGGCAGCCATCCCCTTGGCGTAGAGGCGGGTGAGGGCTTCGTCCCACACGATGCCGTAGAGCTCCTGTTGCCGCGCCACCTCGGCGCGCGCATCGTTCATGAAGTGCTCTTCGCTGTCCTTCAGTCCGCGCTCATCCTGCATGTCGTAATTGCAGAACACCAGGTAGCCCGTGGACCAGACCGCATTGCCACCGATCTGGTCCAGTGCCTCCAGTACCACCACCGACGCACCCGCATCGGCCGCGGCAATGGCGGCGCACATGCCTCCGGGCCCAGCCCCGACGACCACAATGTCAAAAGCCTTTTGCTCCATGTGTTCTATCCCCCGCGACAGTGTTGGCGAAGCATGCGACGGGATTGCGTTCAGGTCAATCCACATTTCATCCGGACACGCTGTGCTCGCGTTCCCCGGGGTTCGGGCAGTATTTGGTATTCTCGGTGCAACCAAGGGAGGAATGGCATGGACACCGTCAAAGGCAAGTCAGGATCGGATAAAGGCGTTCGCGTGTACTGGGTGCCTGGCTGATCGCAGTGTGTCCGGGTAAAGGATTACCTTAGGACACGCGGCGTCGAGTTCGACGCCATCAACCTGCAGTCGAACCCGGAAGGGTTTGAAGAGCTCAAGGGGCGGAACGTGCGGACCTTGCCCGCGATTTCGGTGGGCGACCATTTCATCAACGTGGACGCGTTCAGCACCAAGTACCGTGAGCTTGACTCCTTGCTTGGACTGGGCGAGCCCGCGAAGGCGCTGATCCCCGGACCTGAATTGGTCGACCGTGCGATATTCCTGTTGACTGCAGCCACCCGCTACGCGCAGCAGTTGCCGCGCGATCGCTACGACGACAAGATCCCGGGCATGAAGGGTGAGCCACTCAGAACGAAAGATGGCGAGTTGGTCCGACACCCGGACGGTACCCCTTATGTCCCGCACGATACCAATATCGGGCTGGTGCGGCACATCATCGGGCACGGGAGAAAGTTCGAGGTCATTGCCAAAGCACCGGCTGCAGCGGGATACGACCGTATCGAGATACTCGCGCCGCTCGGCGAGCCAGATACGCATGCCGATCTGCCGGAAATGGCCAGGCAGGTCGATCAGATCGTCCACGGGATCCGCCAATGGTGGGATGAGACCGGCGGGCGCGACCTGGGGTGCGAGGTGCATGCCCTGTTCGGAAAGAACAGCCTGCACGAGGTGCTGCAGGGGATGACGTATGGACTTGCGCAGCACACGCGCCAGCTCATGCATGTGCTACGCGCCATGGACATCGAGCCAAACGAGCCCCTGACCGATGCTGCCTACCAGGGACTGAACCTGCCTGAAGTGGTGTGGGGCTGAAGGCGTTGGGGGGCGCGCCAGGCGCCATGCGCGGTGAGGCATTGCGTCAACGCATGAGCTATGGTCAACTTGAGCAGTCCTGATGGATCAACCCGGTTCTTGCTCCAATGGCCGGGCGGGGTGTGTGGGTGCTTTGGCAATTCGAGGCTCAACGCGGAAGCAGGAGAAGAATCGTGACGGGAGGAGAGTATGCAATCGGCATTCAAGTCGTTGTGTAGGGGGCTTTGGCATGCGGCGAGGGGCGTTTTTTTTGCGGGGAATGCGAGCCTGGGAATCGTGTTGCTCGCGGCGGCCGCTTCGGCTGCCGCCCAAACCTATCCTTCCAGGCCAATAACGCTGATTGTTCCCTTTGCTCCCTCGGGAACCGTGGATGCGGTCGGGCGGCTGGTGGCATCCACGCTGCAGTCACGGCTCAATCAGTCGGTAATTGTCGAGAATCGCGCGGGCGCCGGCGGGTACATCGGCGCCGAGCACGTCACCAAGGCCAATCCCGACGGCCACACCCTGCTCGTTCTGGGCGGTGCGACCATGTATGCACGGATGTTCATCAAGGGCCAGGCCACCGACCTCGCAACCAGTCTTACACCGATGGGCTCGATCGGACAGGTGCCGATGCTGGTGCTTTCTTCGGCCACGATGCCGGCACGCAACATCAAGGATTTCGTGGCGCATGTTCGCGCCAACCCCAAGAAACTCAACTATGGTGTCGTGCCGAACAACACTGTCCACCTAGACACACTGGGCTTCGTCCGGCTGGCCAATCTGGATATCGTTGAAATCCCGTATGCCGGCGGCGGTGATGCGATGAGCGGACTTGCGCGCGGCGATGTACACATGTTTGTCACTGCGCTGGCGACCGCGAAAGCAATGATCGATTCAGGCAAGGCGATTCCCCTGGCGTTCGGCTCGGCGGACCGGGACCCGCAGCTGCCGGACGTGCCGACGCTCAAGGAATCGGGCCTGGACATGCTTGCCTCGACATGGTTCGGGCTGTACGGCCCGTTGAAAGTTCCTGCCGACATCGTTGCAAGGCTCAACAAGGAACTGACTGAAGGGCTGGACACGCCGGCGGCCAAGGAGTTCATGAAGCGCATTGCCGTCAATCCGTTCAGGGCGACTCCGAGCGAGATACAGGCGCTGATTGCCAGGGAAACGAAGCACTACACCGCGCTCGCCCAGTCATCGGGAATTGTCGCGAAATAGGCGTCACGGGACCGGCGGATCCGAAAACGGAGGGTCAGATGACGCCGTCCTTCTTCAGTTCCTGAAGCTCCTCGGGCGAGTAGCCGAGCTGCTCGCGGTAAACCTCGTCGTTGTGCGCTCCCATGTCAGGCCCCAGCCACCTGATTCTTCCCGGCGTGCGGGACAGTCGAGCCACGACATTCGGCACCTTGATCTGTCCAAGCACCGGGTGGGGCATCGGGATCATGGTTTCCCGCGCGATGTATTGGGGATCCTCGAGTATCTGTTTCGAGTCGTAGACGGGCGCAATCGGCGCATCAGCCTCCTCGAAGGCCCTCAGCACCTCGGCGATCGGCCGCGCACGAATCCATGCACCGATGATTTTGTCCAGCGCATCGGCATGTTTCACCCTCCCCGGGTTGGTGACGAAGCGTTCATCTTCGACCAAAGCCTTTCCGCCGATCAGATTCAGGATGCGCTTCGCCGTCGACGGGCTGGACCCGGCGAATGCGACCCATTGGTCGTCCGCAGTCAGGTACGTCCCACGCGGGCCGCCCTCGGGCGTGCGGCTGCCCGAGCGCTGCGCAATGATTCCAAGCTGGTCGTAGTAGGTCACCTGCGCGTTGAAGGTCAGTAGAGGCTCGATCAGGCTGACGTCGATGCTCTGGCCGAGCCCGGACTTTTTCACGTCCCGTTCGTACACCGCAGTCAGCACCGCGTTCATCGCATAGAGCGCCGCCACGCTATCGGCCAGCCCCATCTGCGGCAGGCAGGGGGGGCGGTCAGCGTGTCCGTTGGTGTAAGCAAACCCGCACATTGCCTCAGCCAGCGTTCCATAACCCGGCCGATGCGCGTATGGTCCGGTCTGGCCAAAACCTGAAATGTGGACCATGATGATTCGGGGGTTGATCTTGCGCAGGTCTTCGTACCCCAGGCCCCATTTCTCGATCCGGCCGGGACGAAATCCATTGACGACGACGTCGGCTTCGCTTGCCAGCTTTCGGAATATCTCCTGGCCCTTCGCGTGCCGCAAATTCAGCGTGACGCACCGTTTGTTCCTGCCGCTGATTTGCCACCAGATCGGCACGCCCTCCTTCTTGGGGCCGACGTTCCGTTGCGGATCGCCTGCGCCGGGGTCCTCGACCTTGATGACATCTGCGCCGTAGTCCGAGAGTACCGCGGCGATCATGGGGCCACCAATGATGGTCGCGGCCTCGAGTATCTTCAATCCGCTCAGTGGCAGCGATTGCGACCGGTCTGGTTCCAATGCCTTCTCCTGTTTCTGTCTTCTGGTTGTATGAATTCGGGTGCAGGAAGCCTCGCGCAGCTGGCGGCTCGGGATCTCGGACTAAACCTCGATGCGATAGAGTTCCAACGCATTGGCGCGAAGGATACGCTCCCTGTCCGGGCCCGCAATGTCCCCGAAGCACGCAAGGCTGGTGCTCCTACTGTCGGGCCACCGCGAAGTCGCCTGCGGGAAATTGCTCGACCAGAGCAGGTTGCCTGCCCCGATCTGCTCGACCGAATGCTTGAGGCCGGTTCGGTCGTACCAGGAGGTCAGGTAGCACTGCCGCTTGAACAGGTCGCTCGGCATCAGATCGTAGCCCTGTTTCCCGAGCTGGAAGGTGCCATGGTGATAGTCGGCCGTTTCGAGCACGAACTGGGCCCACCCGAAGGTGCTCTCCGCGAACACCACTTTCATGCCTGGGAATCGGCTGAGGATTCCCGAGATCAGCAGGTTCGAGACGCCGCTGATGCTGCTTAGCGGGCGCGTGATGGCGTCGAGCGCATCGGTGAGGACTGGGGACAGCGTTGGGTCTGCGGGGTACTGCATTTCACTGGACGCGCCGGCATGAAGGCAGAGCGGAACTGCGAGCTCCTGGCAGGTTGCCCACAAGGCATCGTAGGCGGGGTCGTTGATGTGCGGTACGTCGCGCAGGAGCTGCGGAAACATCGGGAAGACGACGCCCCGGTGGCCGATGTTCACCGCCCGTCGGATCTCCGTCACCATCGCGTCAACCGTGCCGAGCGGCACGATGCACTGCGGGATGAAACGCTTGCTTACACCAGCCCACTCTTCAACCAGCCAGTCGTTGTAGGCTTGCACGCACGCCAGTTCCAGGGCGGCATCCGTCACTCGTCCGAAGGTGCCGCCTGCCAGCCCGGCAACAGTGGGGTAGAGCACGGCGTGGCTCGTGCCGTCGGCATCCATGGATCCTAGCCGCGCATCGGCCCGGAGCACCGCAGGATCGAATTCGTCCCAGCGGCGCGGTTCCAGCGTGCGGTCCGGTTGCATCGCACCGGCGAGGCCGGCCAGCCTCAGGGGCAGCGGCTGGCCGTCAATCACCCATTGCTGCGATCCGTCAGGGAGGTCCGCGATGCGGGGGATCCTGTCTCCCCAGCGGGATTTTGACATGCGCGACGTCCATACGTCGGCGGCTTCCATTACATGGTCGTCGGCGCTGACGAAACCATGCCCCCCGAATGCCGGCAGGGGCGGGCTATTCACTCGTCAATCCGTAGAGCTGCAGGGCATTGGCGTACAGCATCCGCACCTGTTCCGTCGCGCAAACCCCTTCCATCGTTCGCTTCACCTGTTTCCATGAATCCGGGTAGGTCGAGGTGTTGTGCGGAAAGTCCGACTGCCAGAGGATCCTGTCGACGCCGATCGCATCTCTCAGTCGAACGCCCGACCGTTCAAACCAGAACGACACGTAGACTTGTTCGCGGAAGACTTCGCTCGGGCGGCGTCGCAACCCCTCGGTCCAGAGGTGGCGGCGCTCCCATTCGTGGTCGCAGGCGTCGAGCACATAGGGAAACCAGCCCATGCCGGTTTCCGCACAAACCCATTTCAGTCGCGGGAAGCGCTCCAGCCGACCCGAGAAGAGCAGCGTCGGCAGGTACTGGCTGAGCACCGAGAGCCCGGTCGGCAACGTGGTTACCGATTCCTGCGATCGGTTGTATTTCGGCCATCGCGGTGGGAGCATGCCAATGCCGCCGGTTGCATGCCAGTGGACGTGCGCATTGAGGTCCTGGCAGGCGGCCCAGAACGGGTCCCAGTAGCGGTCATTGATGCACGGGATGTCGTGGGTGAGCGCGCTGTTGCCCACGTTGCCGAAGAGATTCTCCTTGCCCTGCACGACCCGCATGGGTTCTGCGAGCATCAGGACGCCAGCGTGCCCCCTGCGTACCGAGCGCTCCACCTCCTTGATGGCGACGCTTACGTCGCTCAAGTAGGGAATCAGCGCAAGCGGGATGTAGCGGTCGCTTTCTTCGCGCCATTCGGCCATCGCATCGTTGTGGGCCATCACGCAGTCGAGTTCAAACGCTGCGTCCCATTGCAGGAACGAAGCGGATTGCACCGGCGGATTTGGGAACAGCACTTCGGCATCCACCCCGTCTGCATCGAGCATCCGCAGCCGGGCAACCGGGTCATACGCCGCCGCCGGCACTTCTTCCCAGCGCTGCGGGTGGCGGTTGCGGCTTTCGTCGCCCATGGCCGCAGGGCAGTTGGATACGCCGCGCCGTTCGATGATCTGGCCGTTGATCACCCATCGGTGTACCGATCCCTCGACCGCATCGGCCATGTGGCTTCGGTCGCTGGTCTCTACCAGATGGGGGATCCGGTCGCCCCACTTGCGAGCTGACATCCGGCTGGTGAATGCATCGCGGTGGACCTGCGCGTGGGAATCGCCACTGATGAGCCCGTGCTTGATCTTCATGATGCCTGAGTGACTTCCCGGATGGATGGATTCGAGCCCGGCATGCCCGGTGTGGGCCACCGACTGCGCACGGCGGACTTTGCATGTGCCGGTAGATACTCCCACAGAGCTGGACGATGGACAATTGCTTTTTTCCAGCACCCCTGACAACCGTTCACCGCTCATATAGTAGTATCGCTTGCGGCGGTTTTGTGGACGATCGATGGCTGGACAATGCCGAGCTATCCGGTGATTGCAAGTTGCGCGGATGCGGCCGGACAGTCAGTGCGCTGCGTGAAGACCGGCAAAGAGGGCCCATGAAAAAGGAGGGCGAATGAATCAGGTTTCCGAATTGACACAGGCTGGCGGGAAGGCGGGCGGTGGAACGGGCTACAGCCTCATTGATGCCGACTCGCACATGCTCGAACCGTTTGGCATGTGGGCCGAGCGCATGGATGCAAAATTCCGCGACGATGCCCCGCGCGTGGTCATGGACTACAAGGGCAAGCCGGGCAAGTGGGCCGTGTTCGACACGTTCTCCATGCTGATTTCCCGTGACAAGGACGGCGCTGCCGAGACCAACGAAGGCGGCGGCGGATTCGACCCGGAGAAACGGCGGGGCGGCTGGGATCCTGCAGTGCGGCTCAAGGACATGGCGGCCGACGGTGTGGCGGCTACCGTGCTCTATCCCACCTACGGGTTGCACATGTTCGGCAGCAAGAAGGAAGATCTGCAGCGCGCGCTTTTTGGTGCCTACAACGGCTGGCTGAGCGAATTTTGCGGCCACGCGCCCCGGGCGTTCGCGGGGCTGGGCATGGTATCCCTGTTCGATATCGACCAGGGGGTGAGGGAACTCGAGCGGTGCAGGAAGCTGGGATTGCGGGGTGCCCTGATCTGGGGCCTGCCGCCGGAGACGAAGCCGTATTTCGTGCCGGAGTACGACAAGCTCTGGCGCGCGGCGGAGGCGCTCGACATGCCGCTTCACCTGCACCTGGGCACCTATTCAAAGGAGAACAACTTCCTGTCGCCCGAGCATGCCGGCAACTGGGGGCTGATCTACTGCGAGATGATCAATAGCAACGCGAGCCTTCAGCGATCGTTGCTGCACATCATATTCAGCGGGGTGCTCGACCGGTTTCCGAAGCTGAGGCTGGTCATGGGCGAGGCAGACATCGCCTGGGTGCCTGCGATGATGCAACGCGCGGACCGCTACTACGGGGTGCGCAAGCGACGCGGTCACGATCTCAACCTGGCGATGCTTCCGAGCGAGTATGTCAGGCGGCACGTCTGGCACACATTCATCACCGATGCGTTCGGCGTGAAGACGCAGGGCATGGCGGGGCTGACCGAACGCATCATGTGGTCGACCGATTACCCGCACGATGCGTGCACGTTCCCGAACTCGCGCCAGATCATGGGGGAGAACCTCGCAGGCGTGTCCGAGGAGGACCGTCGCAAGATCGTTCACGACAACGTAAAGTCGCTGTATGGGTTCGAGGGCGTGTAGGAGCCTCTGAACGGGACCGATGCTGCAGAACGGGGGCGCAGCTTTCCCCCCGTACGCGACGGTGGTGTGCGATAGCTAAATCAAGGGAGGAACCGATGGGGAGTTGCCAGGTCCGTCAGTGGCTGGGAGCTTGTCTGGTCGCAGTGGCCGCGTTCAATCCGTTCGCCGCGTCGGGACAGGAGTTTCCGAGCCGCCCGATCACCATCATCGATACCTTTGCTGCCGGCGGGAACACCGACTTCCAGGCACGGCTGATGGCGCCCGAACTGGCGAAGCTGCTCGGCCAGCCGGTCATCGTGGAGAACAGGCCCGGGGCAAGCGGAGCAGTGGCACTGGAGTTCCTGACCATCAGCCTGCCGGCTGACGGGCATGCGCTGCTGATTTCCGCGCCGGGCGTATTCATCCTGCCGTTGACCGCGAAGAACCTCAAGGCCGACCCGCTACGCGACCTCACGCCGATCTCGGTGGTCTCGGAGTCGCCGCTGCTGCTGGCATCCTCCCCCCAGGCGCCTTGGAGCAATTTCAACGAGTTTGTCAGCACAGTGCGCTCGAATCCTGGCAAGTTCAATTTCGGCGGCTCGGGCTTCGGTATCGGCATGCTGCTGGTGGAGGCAGTGAAGCAGCGCTACGGCCTGGACATTGTCTCGATCCCATACAAGGGCACCGCGCAGATCAACGCAGGCCTGCTCGCCAACGAAGTCCAGTTGGTCGTCACGGTCGAGGCGGCGGCACCGATCTTCCTGGAGCGCAAGGCAAGGATCCTTGCAGTAACCGGCGGCAGCCGGGTAGGCTCGCTGCCCGAGGTGCCGACGTTTGCGCAACTGGGTTTCCCCGACATGCTGAGCGGCACCATACTTACGCTGAGTGCGCGTGCCGGTACGCCGACATCTGCACTGCTGCGGCTGAACTCCGCCGTGGCCACGGTCATGCAACAGCAGTCCATCCGCGACAGCCTGCTCAAGGCCAGGATGACGCCGACTGCGTCCGCATCGCTCGAGGCCGCGTCGAAGCGGGTCGGCGACGAGGTCGCGCTGCTCACGCGCATCATCAAGGCGGCCGGAATCCAGCCGCAATAGCCCCGAACCGGGCATCTACTCGAAAGCACAGTTCCAAACCGAACATGACAACAACGCCCTATTCCCTATTCATTCGCGGCGGCTGAAGTTCCTGCCTTAGAGCGAAAGAGTTCCTTTCGCAACACCAAGTGGCGTTCGAACTTGTCGATGCGCTTTCCGCAGAAGGCGCATCGCGACTCGCTGCCCTGAAGCGGGCGGTGTTGCCCGTGCTGGCGCGCGGCGGTGAATCGGTGGTCGCCGTGGACCTGCAGAAGATCGCTGAATTCGTCGGGCTGGAGTTAGAGCGGCACCAGCTGCTGCCAGCGGCGACGCTGGTAGGCAAGTGGTTGAGGGTGCTGCGTTCAGCAAGCCGCAGCCTGTCGCAGGTTCCGTTGGAAGGGTTCGATACGCCGATTACGCCCGGCAACGACCGGACGGTTCGCATTGTCGGGCACCACATACTCAGGATCGCCGAGTCGTATGTCGAATCGGCGCAAGACGGCACGCCGGCCACGCTTGAACACTCCGAGCGCAAACTGGATGCCGGGTCCTACCGGACGCCGCAGGAGTTTGTGGATTACGCGAATCGCACGATGGCGCGCTTGTCTGCCTGGTGGGGCGGGGGGGCCGAGTCGCAGCTCACGACCAGGCTCGAAACGTACTTCGGTGAACAGACCCTGCACGAGTTTCTCGAACGCTCGGTGTGGCATAGCGCGCAACATGCCCGGCAAGTGGAGGCCTTACTCGCAGGAATGGGCGTCATGCCAGCCGAGCCCCTGACGGACGAGTTGCTGGCCGGGTTGCCGATCCCGAAGGGCCTGTGACGTGGCCGTGAATTGAATCGCAATTGAGACTAAACCGTATGCGCGACACCTGATGCCAGCTCTTAGTGAACTGCGGGACAAGACCTGCATTGTCGGTATTGGCGAGACTGCATTCACCCGCGGTACCCAGAAGACCGCGCTCCAGTTGTCGCTGGAAGCTTCTGTCATGGCTATCGAAGACGCGGGGCTCAAGCCTTCAGACATCGATGCAGTGGTGCTGCCGGCCGGTGCTGGTGGTGGCGGCACGGCGGGGGACTTTTGCGCCAATCTCGGTCTGGAGGAATTGCGATTTACGGTTTCGCTGCAGGAGATGGGGGGCGCAATGGCAGTGTCCGCCATTGAGGCGGCGGCATTTGCACTGGCGTGTGGTGGTGCCACGGTTGCGCTGATCCCGCATTGCAGCCTGCTGTATTCCGGCCCCCGGGCGCGCGAGATGTCGTCCAACACCAACCTGGGCACCCAATCGGCCGAAGCCATTCGCGACTACTACATTCCATTCGGCGCCGGCGCGCCGCCGCAGCATTACGCATGGATGGCGCAGCGGCACATGCACCTGTACGGCACCACCCAGGAGCAGCTGGGGGCGGTTGCGGTCGCCATGCGCAAGCACGCGCAGCTGCACCCGAACGCCATCATGCGTGGCAAGCCCATGACCATGGCCGATTACATGGCCTCCAGGTGGATCACCTGGCCGTACAAGTTGCTCGACTGCAGTCTGGAGTCCGACGGGGCGGGGGCGTTCATCATGACCACGGCCGAGCGGGCAAAGGACTTGAGGAGGCGGCCGGTGTACGTGACCGGGATCGCTTCCGGCCACCCGTACCCGCCCCACGATATCCCCAACCGCCCCGACATCCTGAAAATCGGGCTCGATTTTTCAGCGCCACGCGCCTATGCGATGGCCGGAGTGAAACCCTCGGACATCGATTTTGCCGAGATCTACGACTGCTTCACCGGACAGACCATCCTGCAGATCGAATCGGCGGGATTCTGCAAGAAGGGCGAGGGTGGGCCGTTTGTCGAGAACGGCCGCATTGAGCTGGGTGGTGAGTTACCCGTCAACACCCACGGGGGCCTGCTCTCGCAGGCGCACTGCGTGGCGATGAACCACGTCGTTGAGGCGGTGGTGCAGTTGCGTCATGACGGCGGCGAGCGCCAAGTAAAAGACGCCGAACTCGGCGTGGTCACCGGTTGGGGCGGACACGCGCACGGATCGATGGTAATCCTGAGAAGGTGATCCGGGCCCGGGGCCGTCGCGCGACAGCGCGCGCCGGCTACTTCTTCTTCTCGTCCTTGTGTGTGAACTCGACGATGAATGGCGCAATGACATCCACGTTCACTTTGGCGTCGATGAAGATCGGCCCGTCGGGGTTGGCCAGTAGCGGCGCGAGCTTCTTCAGCTCGTCCATGGTGCGGATGGTATGCGCATCGAAACCGAGCGGTTCCATCATGGGCGCGAAGTCCACGTCCAGGAAGGCCGCCTTGGCCGGCGGCATGTTCTGGCCCTTGAGAATGTGCACCTCGGCCCCGTAGGCGGCGTCGTTCATGCAGATCACGATCACGGGCAGGTCTTCGCGGATGAAGGTTTCGATCTCTCCCATGGTCATGAGCATCCCGCCGTCGCCGATGAACAGCACCACGGTGCGGTCGGGCTGCGCGCGCTTGACGCCCACCGTCGTGCCGAACCCCAGGCCCACGGAGCCCGAGTCCTGCGTGTGCGTAAAGTGACCGGGGTTGGGCACGGTGATATAGGCCCAGTTGGCCATGAAGTTGCCGCCGTCGAAAACAATGTGGCGATTCTCCGGCAGCATCTTGGAGAGCTCCAGCGCGAGCAAGCGCTGGTCCAGGGTGCGCGCGGTGTGCTGGGGCTGGAAATCCTGGGTGTGCTCAAAGGCCGCGATGGCCTTCTTGATCTCGTCGGTGTGAAAGGGTTTCTCGGCTGCACTGCGATCGGGCAGGGCAGCGACGAGCTGCTCTGCCGTGAGCTTGGCGTCGCCCACCACCGCCACGTCGGCATGCCACCAGCGGCCGATGTTGGTGCGTGTAGTGTCGATGTGGATCAACGGCACCGCCGGCAGGGCGATGCCCGAGCTCATGGTGAGCGAATTCAACGCACCGCCAATGGCGATGACCACGTCGGCCTGCTCGATATGGCGGCGGGCGAGCGAATGCGAGGAGGAGCCGAGAATGCCCATGTCCCAGGGACTGCCCCGGAACAGATCCTTGGCCTTGATGGTGGTGACGCACAGCGCGCCGATCTTCTCGGCCAGCGCGTCGACTGCCGCGCGCGCACCGCCGCGATGCACGCCGATGCCGCCCACGATGAGCGGCCGCTTGGCATTCCTGATCATGGCGACCGCGGTGTCGATGGACTGCTGTCGCGCCTTCTGCGGCGCGGGCCGCACGGAGAGTTTCACCGGAGATGGGCCGTCGGCCACTTCGGTGTATGCGGTCTGGACGTCCGTGGGCAACAGGAGGGCTGCGGCGCGGCCTAGCGACGCTTCGGCCACCGCATCGGCCAGCGTCTGGCGTGCCGCCGCGGCGCTGGTGGGAACGAAGGTGGCGATGCCGATGTCGCGCAACACGTTGGCGGCCGGAAAAGCCTTCAGGTCCGGCCCGAGCAGGTTGGTCGCACCGCGCATGATGGGCGCCTCGCCGCTAATGATCAGCACCGGGTGGCCGGTGCGGCTGGCCGAGACGCTGCCGTGGATGCCGTTGGCCATGGCGGGGCCGCGGCCGATCAGGGCCACACCCAGTTTGCCCGAGGCCGCGGCGTATCCTGCGGCGGCCATGATCGCGTGGCTTTCCTGGCGCCCGCCGATGAAGCGCACGCCGATGGCGTCCAGCGTGGCGACGAGCTGGCAGATGTCGTCGCTCATCAGGCCGAACACGGAGTCGACGCCCAAGGCTTTGATGTCTTCGGCGAGTATTTGGTAGACGGGTTTCTGGCTCATGGCGTACTCCCTGAGGATGGAGCGCGCATTATAGGCACTTCCGCGAAGACCAAGAGCGCTTGGTGGAAGTGCCTTGAGGCGCCCCGATTACAATAGGGCGCCTGACCGGCGGGATCTGCCGGCGGTACCTGAAATGCGAACCCTGCAATGACCGACACGCCAATCCTCGAAGCCCGAGATATCAACGCCTGGTATGGCGCGAGCCATATCGTGCGCGGCGTCGATTTCACGATTCAGCGCGGCGAAACCGTGGCGCTGATGGGGCGCAATGGGATGGGCAAGACGACGCTGCTGCGCAGCCTACTCGGGCTATTGCGGCCGCCACAGGCAAGGGTTGAAGGAAGTGTCCGCGTGCATGGCCGGGATATGACGCGGGCGGCACCGCACTTGATCGCTCGCGCGGGAATTGCCTATGTCCCGGAGGGGCGGGGCATCTTTCCGAATCTGTCCGTGCGTGAAAACCTTGTGATGGCGGCAAGGCCCGGCCCTGGCGGTGCCTGCTCATGGACACTGGAGCGCGTACTGTTAACTTTTCCGCGGCTCGCAGAGCGCATCGCACATGGGGGAGGGCAGCTGTCGGGCGGGGAGCAGCAGATGTTGACGATCGGTCGCGGGCTGATGACCAATCCTGATCTGCTCATCCTCGACGAAGCAACCGAAGGACTTGCGCCGCTGATCGCGCGCGAGATCTGGCGCATTATTCACGCAATTCGCGAAGACGGCATTGCGACCGTCATCGTTGACAAAAATTTTGCCGCGGTCTCGGCGATCACCGACCGATCGCAGATTCTGGTCAAGGGGCGCACCGAGTATGAAGGCACGTCCGAAAGTCTTCGCGCGAACCCCGATCTGCACCTGAAATACCTCGGCGTCTAGGTGAGCTTCGTACCCGGCGGTTCGGTGCCTTGGCAAGGGGTGCGGTGTACAATGTGGCGCATTCTTTCAGGCACATTTTAGGAGGTCCGATGCGCAAGATTCCGCTAGGCAGGTCCGGTACCCAGAGCTCGGTGCTCGGCCTGGGCTGCATGGGGATGTCCGAGTTTTACGGACCGCGCGACGACGTGATGTCGATGCAAACCCTTGAGCGCGCCTTCGAGCTGGGCATCACGTTTTACGACTCCTCGGACATGTATGGCCGCGGCCACAACGAGGAATTGCTGGGAAAATTCATCAAAAACAAGCGCGACAAGGTCATCATCTCGACCAAGTTCGGCTTCAAGCGCGATCCGAACGGCGCCGACGGCAGCACGCACGACCGCGAC
This sequence comes from Betaproteobacteria bacterium, assembly GCA_947476535.1. Taxonomy (GTDB): domain Bacteria; phylum Pseudomonadota; class Gammaproteobacteria; order Burkholderiales; family SG8-39; genus CAIYPG01. Next base: position 26,134 of record CANJRC010000012.1, on the reverse strand, counting down.
CTCGACAATTCGCCCGAATACATCCGCCAGGCCTGCGATGCGGCACTCAAACGCCTGGGGACCGACTATATCGATGTCTACTCGGCGCATCGCTACGACACCACGCGCCCGATCGAGCAGGTGACGGAAAGCATTGCAGGACTGGTCAAGGCGGGCAAGGTGCGTTCCATCGGTTTCTCGGAAATCACCGGCGAGCAATTGCGCTGCGCTCACAAGGTGCATCCGATCGCCGCCTTGCAGAACGAGTATTCGCTGTGGCACCGCCGGCCGGAAGAGGACGTTTTGCCGGTGTGCCGTGAATTGGGCGTGACGCTGGTGGCTTACAGTCCGCTCGGGCGCGGCTTCCTCACCGGCGCAGTGCAGGACACCAAGCAACTGGCCGCCAACGACGTGCGCCTCACGGTGGAGCGTTTCAAGGGCGACAACCTCGACAAGAACCTACTTCTCGTCAATCAAGTGAAGGCAATTGCCAGTGCGCGTGGTATCACCCCGGGCCAGATCGCGCTGGCGTGGCTGTTCGCTCAGGGCAATGACATCATTCCGATTCCGGGTACCAAGCGCATCAAATACCTGGAAGAGAACGTCGGCTCGGTGAATGTCAGCCTCAGCAAGGAAGAGCTCAAGACCATAGCCGAGATCGTCGATCCATCGAAAATTGCCGGGACCGCCGAGACGGCCTCGCAGGCAGCAGGCCGCATGGCGGCCATGACCGGCGGATCGTCGGCAGGTTCGGACAAGCTCAAGCGCATCTGATCGCGCGGGCTCACTGCGTAAGAGAGGGGGAGAAGTGACTATCAAGGACAAGACGGCTATCGTCGGCATCGGTGCCACGCCGTACACCAAACGCGGCCAATCCGCGCCTCAGACGATGGAAGAACTCATCGCCAAGGCGGTGCTCAAGGCCGTCGACGATGCCGGCCTGAAGATCACCGATGTCGATGGTTTCGCCTACTTCGCCGGCGGGCACGACACCTCGCTACTGACCGAAATCCTCGGCATACCTGAGATCCGGTTCACCGCAACGCTCACTGGCGCGGGCGGTGGCTCTGCGGGCGCGCTGGGCCTCGCAGCTTCTGCCATCGTGGGCGGCCTCGCCAAGACCGTGGTGGTGGTATGCGGTGTGCAGCAGGCGGTGTTGCGCTATGGCACCTATTCCTCGTCGCACCCGGCCGACCCGTACAGCTCGTTCTATCTTTACTCAGGTCTCGTTTCTCCAGGCCAGGCTTTCGCGCTGCTGGCGCGCCGGCACATGCACCTGTACGGCACCACGCGCGAGCAATTCGCCGAAGTGGCCATGTCCACGCGCCTGAACGCGCTGTCGAATCCTGCCGCGCTGATGAAGAAGCCCATGACGAAGGAGGACTACTTCAACGCGCCCATGATCTCCGACCCGCATTGCCTGTTCGACTTCTGCCTGGAGACCGACGGGGCGGTGGCGGCGGTGGTCACGAGTTCCGAGCGCGCCAAGGACCTGAAACAAAAGCCTGCCTACATCCTGGCCTCCACGCACGGTGGCGACGGCAACTGGGGCCGCTCCTTGTACTGGTTCAACATGCCCGATGATTTGTTCACGTCCTCCGGGCACAACACCGTGGCCAAGCAGCTCTACGAGATGGCAGGCGTCGGCCCCAAGGACATCGATGTGGCGCAGATCTACGATCACTTCACCTCGCAGGTCATCATGCAGCTCGAGGACTACGGTTTCTGCAAGCGCGGCGAAGGCGGGCCCTTCGTCGCCAGCGGCGCCATCCGCCACAAGGGCGGCTCGATTCCGGTCAATACCGACGGCGGCCAGCTCTCCTGCGCCTACATCTGGGGCATGAGCCACGTGAAGGAGGCCGTGGAGCAGATTCGCGGCACGGCGGTGAACCAGGTCAAGGATGCGGAGCTATGCCTCGTGACCGGCGGCCCGTCCAACATCCCCATGAGCGGCCTGATCCTTAGGAGATGACGATGAGCGCCCATGCAACAAATTCAATGCCCGATGCCATCAGCAAGGCACCGCCCGAGGAGATGGTGCATATCGCCACCGACCAGTGGACGCAACCTTTCTGGGACGCGGCGAAACAACACAAGCTGGTGGGCGCTAAGTGCGGCAACTGCGGCAAGTTCCGCCTGCCGCCGTCGCCCATGTGCCCGAAATGCCACTCGCAGAAAATCGACTGGGTAAACCTGTCGGGCGAAGGCTCCATCTACAGCTACACCATCATCACGCGAGCCATGTCCCCGGCCGTGGAGCCGTATATTCCCTATGTGCCGGCCGTGATCACGCTGGAGGGGGGCGGCGGCACGCGCCTGGTGAGCAACATCGTCGGCGCGCGCGTAGGCGACATCGCCATCGGCGGCAAGGTGCGCGTGATATGGGAAGACCACAAGGACGGCATGACCGTCCCGCATTTCGAACTCGTGCCGGGCTAGCCGGCCCCTCTTACCTGTTGCGGGCGCGTCGTCTGCTTCCCGCCGAAACCTTCCGGAGGCGATTCTCATGAGCTTTGAAGCCGCAGATATCCCGGCACACATTCCCAAATCTCTGGTGTTCGATTACGATCTGTTTCGTGCGCCGGAACTCGGCCACGATCCGCAGCGCGAGGTGAGCCGCTTGCTGCACAGCAAGGCCCCCGATGTGTTCTATTCCCCTTACAACGGCGGCCACTGGATCGTGGCACGCGCCGAGGCGGCAGTGGACATGCTGCGCCAGCCGGATAAATTCTCCAGCCTGCCCGAGCACAACAAGCACCGCGACTTCAAGCCGCGCATGCTGCCCATCCAGTCGGACCCGCCCGAGCACGCGGCCTATCGCAAGCCGCTGGGGGAGCGCCTGTCGCCCGAAGCGGTGCGACTGCTAGAGAAAGACATCCGCGCCTTTGCGCGCGAGATCATCGACGACCTGTATCCGAAAGGGCGCTGCGAGTTCGTGCAGGATGTCGGCTTGCGCTACCCCATCACCATCTTCATGCGCCTTTCCGGCGCCCCCATGAAGGACGTCAAGATGCTGGTGTCCATGGCCGACAAGTACACCCGCTCGCCGGAGCTTGTGGATCGGCAGGATGCGGTGCGGCGGTTGGGTCAGTACCTGAACAATGAGTTGCGCGAGCGGGTGACGTGCCCTCGTGGCGACCTGCTGACGATGGTCACCCAGTCGAAGATAGGCGACCGGCCGTTGAATGACGACGAACGCGAAGGAATGTGCGTGCTGCTGTTCCTGGCTGGCCTGGATACTGTGAAATCGGCGCTGTCGTTCATCTTCACCCGCCTTGCGCAGTCGCCGGAACACTACCAGCGGCTGGTTGACGATCCCGCAAGGATCGAGACGGCCATGGAAGAGCTGATGCGCCTGAGCGGCGTGTCGCAGCCCGAGCGCGGCGTGACCCATGACTTCGAGTACCGCGGCGTGCCCTTCAAGAAGGGAGATCGTGTGGTGTTCATCACCCCACTCTACGGTATGGATGATCGCGTCACGGATGATCCCTCCAAAATGGATTTCGACCGGCCCATGCCCAAGCACTGGATCTTTGGCGCCGGAACGCACCGCTGCCTCGGCTCACACCTTGCGCGTCTGGAAATCCGCGTCCTGCTCGAGGAGTGGACGAAAACCTTTCCCACTATGGGTATCGAAAATAATCAGGCAATCGAGGCCGAAGGCGGGGGGCTGGTGTGGACACCCAAGGCGTTGCCGCTGGTGTGGAAGGTTGCCTAACAGCGCCTGCCTACCGCGCCCGGTAGGGGCGGGATGACAGCCCTAGTTCAGAGAGGCCCTAGGCACAGCGGATGGGCCCTGCTGCTGCCCATTTTTTTCGTCCTGATCCACGGCGGGAACATCGTCGTGTCGAAACTCGCGGCGACCGCGATCGCGCCCGAAACCATTTCGTTTTACCGCTGGCTGGTCGCCGCAGTCGTGATTGCGCCCTTCCTGACCGGCGGCCTGATCAGGGAATGGCCGGTGGTCCGGCGGCACCTGTGGCAGTTGTTCAGCCTCTCGATGCTCGGCATGGTGGTCTGCCAGGGGCTGGTGTACGTGGCGGCGGCGAGCACCAGTGCCACGCAACTGGCCATCGTCAATTCGCTCATCCCGATGATTTCGGTGATTTTCTCGGTCATGTTGCTGAGCTATCGCCCGGGCTGTCTGGTGCTGCTGGGCTGCGCGATCTCCCTCGTCGGGGCGGTCGAACTGGTGCAAAAGGGCAACCCGGCGGCCGTGTTCTCCCACGTGCCCGATATAGCGGACCTCTACCTGCTCGTCGCCGTGGTCATGTACGCGCTCTACGGCGTCCTGTTACGCCACTGGAAACTGCCGCTCTCCACGCCGACGCTGTTCTTCGCGCAGGTGCTGATCGCGGTGATTGCCACCGCCCCCGCGCCAATGATCGGAACATGGTCCCCACTCACCGCGTACAGTGCCGGCCTGGTTGCCATCGCCGGCGTGCTCGGCTCGGCGGTGGCACCGTTCCTCTGGATGAAGTCGATCCAAACGGTGGGGCCGGTGGCCAGCGCCGTCTTCATCAACTTCATCCCGCTCATCGGCACCACCATCGCCGTCACCTTCCTCGGTGAACGCGTCGAGACCTACCACCTCCTGGGCGGCGGCTTGATCATCGGCGGGGTGGTGCTGGCGCAGGTGGAGGGATTCCTGCGCGCTCCGGCCGCAGCCAAGTAGCACTGCGACAGCTGCGGCTGCGCTCCAGTAGCAAAGGCGCGCCTCCCCATCAGCCGGAAGGAGTAACCCATGCGTACCTTGCTCAAATTCAGCCTCGCAGTTCTGGCCCTGCTCGCGGGCACCGCGTTTGCCCTGGAAGTCCGCTACTTCAAAGTCCCCGCCGGCGCCGGGCCACACGATGTGGCGCCGGCACCCTACTGCACGGTCTGGTACACCGCGCAGCGCCAGCGCGCGCTGGGGCGGCTGGAGGGTGCGGGCCGGCTGGTGGTGGTGACGCAGAAGGATAGCTGAAGGGCCGCTGCCCATTCAGTTAGCCTACACAAATTACTGACAATTTCTTATACAACTATCCGATTAGACGAAATAAACAGCATCTTTCCTGACATCTATGTACATGCTGGATGTAGAGCGAGCAAGCCCGTGATCGCCGTCTAGCTCAAGAATCGAAAAATCGATGGCCGCACACCCACCTAAGGCTCGTCACAACTAGTCGATGTTCTAATCAGGGCAGGTGATGCTTCCGCGACGCGATGCTGGTTCACTTTTTCCGACGTTCATTCGAACTTGATCGGCACTTTCTTCAAAAGCTCGCCCCATTTATCGATCTCCGCCTTGATGAAGGCGCCGAACTCGGCCGGCGTGGTGAATAGCTGGATTGCGCCAAGCTTGTTGATCCGGTCGGTCATCTCCGGCGTCTTGTTGATACGGGTGATTTCTGCATTCAGCCGGTTCACGATGGCAGGCGGCGTGCCGGAGCGCATGCCATAGCCGAACCATACGTCTGCCGCGACGCCGGGCAGCGTCTCGGAGACGCTGGGCAGGTTGGGCAGAAGTGGCAGACGCTGCGCCGTGCTGATGGCCAGCGGACGCATCTTGCCGGCATTGAGCAGTGGCATCGACTGGGTCGGGCTCACCCAGGCCCCGTCCACTTCGTTGGTAAGGACCGCGGTCTGCGACGGCGCCCCGCCCTTGTAGGCCACTTGATTGGTCTTCACGCCGGCACGGTAGTTGATCAGCTCCTGGAGCAGCTCATTGGTCGAGCCATTGCCGGGGGTGCCGATGTTGATTGTGCCGGGCTTGGACTTGGCGATCTCCAGGAACTCCTTGAACGACTTGGCGGGAAAATTGGGATTGACGGCGAGCACCAGCGGATTGGTCACGATGAGCGAGATTGGTGCAATATCGCGCATCAGGTCAAAAGGCATGTCCTTGCGTACAAGGACGTCGATGATGTTCGCCGAGATGACCAGGACCATCGTGTAGCCGTCCGGCGCCGATTTTGCGGTGGCATCGATTGCAATGGTGCCATTCGCACCTGGCCGGTTCTCCACGACAAACGGCTGTCCCAGCGACTTCTCTAGCTCAGCTGAAAACGCACGCGTCAGGATATCGCCGCCGCCACCGGGGGCAAAACCGACCAGCACCTTGACGGGCCGGGTCGGCCAGCTTTGTTGTGACCATGCAGTGGGTGCGGTAGTGAGCGCGAGGAGGCCGGCCGCAAGGGCGAGTGTACGCAGAGATTTCATGTGAGTTCCTTGTTGTTGTGCAAGGCGCCAGGTCCTGCTGAGGGGCTGGCTGGCATGACGCCAAGAGCGCTTGAAGTCTAGCACTTGGTGAGTAAATCCTATGCTGGAATCCACCAGGTAATAGAGGGGACGAGGGGCGGGTTGAACACACTTACGGACCGGCAGGCGCAGCCAATACTCAATAGAATCATATTGAGTTGATTTTGTGCATCACAATCTTTTCCTGGGATGCCCGCAACCACCGAGGAGAACTGCAATGGGTATTTTGATGAGCAGAGGGTTGGCGCGAGTATTTTTCGCGATCCTCTCTACCTTGCTGGGCGACGCCTGCGTCGCCCAGCAAGCCGAGTATCCGAGCCGGCCCGTCACGTTAATAGTGCCCTTCACGCCAGGCAGCACCGTGGACATTTCCGCGCGGACATTCTCACGTGAACTGGGACAGCGCCTGCGCCAGCCGTTTACGGTGGAGAACCGCCCCGGGCTCGTGGCGTTTCGCGTGGTCAAGGGGTCGGCACCCGACGGCTACACCCTCCTGTGGCATGCGAACGGCTCGACGATTGCGCAAACCGTCCTGAAGGAGCCGGACTTCGACATTCGCAGGGACTTTGCTTCGGTCGCACTCATCCTGCGCGGGCCACTGGGCCTGTTCGTCTCTGCCGATGCGCCTTACCGTTCGGTGAGGGACCTGATCGACGATGCGCGCAAGAACCCCGGGAAACTGAATTACGGGTCGTCCGGCGTCGGTTCCATGATCCACTTGTCCAGTGAATTGTTCAAAAGCCTCGGCAACGTCAATCTCGTCCACGTTCCGTACAAGGGCGGTGCGGAAGCGGCCAGCGCGCTGATGGCCGGGCAGATCCAGTTCCTTGTTACTGATCCGGCTTCCATCCCCCGTGACAAGAGCCGGTTGCTGGCGCTGGCGTCGAAGGAACGATCGTCCAACCTGCCGGATATACCGACCGTGAGCCAGGCCGGTGGGCCCGACCTCGAGGTCGGCTTCTGGATCGGCATGTTCGCTCCTGCTGCCACGCCAAGATCCGCTATCGAGCGGCTGAACAGCGCATCGCGCGAAGCGCTGCGCAGTGATGCCTTTCAAGAATACATTAAGAAATACGGCTACATCCCGGCATGGACCTCACCCGAGGACATGCAAAAGCTCGTTACGGCCGAGGTGGAGCAGTGGACCCGCATCGTACGGGAGGCCGGCGTTCCGCTGCAGTAGGGCAGCACAACCGGAAGTGGCCATGCATGATCCCGCCCACAGTCGGGTGTGGACGTCCCGGCACGTCAATAACCAACGAATGATCAACCCATCATCAGTACTGGAGGATGTGCAATGCCGCTGACCACGGAAGACAAGCTGGAAATCATGGAACTGACCGCGCGCTACAACTTTGCCATCGACAACCGACTAGCCGAGGAATGGGCCGACGTGTTTACCGATGACGGTGCACTCTGGTCGGACGGCAACCTGCGCGCGGCCGGTCGCGCGGACCTCGAGGAGTACATGCGGGTGTCTGCGAGGGGCGGTCAGCAGATTCGACACTTCACCTCAAACACCATCATCGAAGGCCAGGGCAACAATGCCACCCTGCGCATGTACGTGATGGCCTGGAACATCAACGGCGGCGGCATGGTGCCGTATGTCATGGGTAGCTACGACGACACCCTGGTCAAGGTCAACGGCCAATGGAAGTTCAAGCTGCGCCGCGTGACGCCGCACGCGGGCAAGGTCCTGCCGCAGCCCGCGAAGAGTGCCTGATACCGCCCCATTTTATTTGCCACCGGCGCGAGAAATCTGTCCATAATCGGGCAGAGACCTGCTATCGAGGCTCATCAGTTAAGGGGGAGAACATGACTATTCGAGTGAAACGTTTGGGGTACGCCCTGGGCGCTGAAATCACCGGCGTCGATCTGGCGAAGCCAATCAGCGACGCGACAATCGCTGAAATCCGCGCAGCGTGGCTCGAGCATCAGGTACTGGTGTTTCCAAATGCCGACATCACCGCAGAACAACACATCGCCTTCAGTTGTCGTTTCAGCGAACTCGAGGTTGGATTGACAAAGCACTACCGCGAATCCGCGAACCCTGGCATCGTTCGTGTCACCAACCGCGTTGTCGATGGCAAGCCATCCATCTCGCGCAATGTCGGGCGGACCTGGCATTCGGACAGTGCCTTCGCCCTGGTGCCGCCGATGGGTTCTTTGCTGCACTGCAAAGAACTACCCGAGGTCGGTGGCGATACGCTGTTCGCCAATATGTACATGGCCTATGAGCGTCTCTCTCCAGGCCTCAGGAAGCTCATCGCCCCTCTGGAGGTGGTCAACGATCGTTTGGCGGCACCTGAGTTGCATTGGATTCCCCCTGAACAAGCCGCAAGGGAACGAATCGAGTGGCCGCCGACCGTGCAACCCGTTGTGCGCGTGCACCCCGAGACCGGCCGCAAGGCGATCTACTGCAATGAGACTGTCACGGTGAAGATCCATGGCATGACCCCCGAGGAGAGCGAGGGGGTATTGAAGTATTTGTATTCGCACTGTGTGCGGCCGGAATTCGTTTATCGGCACCGGTGGCAGCTGCACGATCTTGTCATGTGGGACAACCGCTGCACCATGCATCTGGCGCCTGTTGACTACGACATGAGCCACGTGCGGGATATGAGCCGCACGACATTGCGGGGGACACCTACGGGCCGCGTCTACGACAGCTCGAAGGAATATTTGGAATGAAATTACCGCTACCGGGAGTGACTGAATGGGGGAGCTTGAAATGAATTGGAATCTATTCGGATGGACGAAATCGACCGGCGACAGGACTGCCGCGCGCGGCACTGTGGCATGCCTGCTGTTTGGCGTGGCGACGCTTGCCGGCGCGCAAAGCCCGAATGCCCAGGCCGAACTCGACACCCTGATCAAGGCTGCAAAGGCCGAAGGAAAACTGACGTTCTACTGGTCATCCAACGAGCCGGTTGCCAAGCGCGTGGCCGACGCATTCGATGCCAAGTATGGCGTCAAGGCCGGGTTTGTCCGATTGACATCGGGGCCGCTGCTGCAGCGTTATTCCTCCGAAGCCGACTCGGGGAACATTGCCGCCGACTTGATCCTGACCGGCGGCACCACCGCAGTGAATTACGCCGCGGAAAGCATCAAGAAGGGTTGGGCGGAGCCCATCGCCAATGCCAATCTGCCCGTCATCAAGAGCGGCGAGTTTCCTGCCCGCTTCAACAGGGGCACCACCGCGATTGCCCAGGTTTCACCGTGGCTCATTTCCTACAACACGGAGAAGCTAAAACCTCAGGACTTCCCCAAGGACTGGCGCGATCTGCTCGACCCGAAGTACAAGGGGCAGATCCTGCTGGGTGACCCGCGCGGCGCCGTGACCTATCAGGAGTTCTGGACGGCCATGCTCGACAAATATGGTGAACCGTTCCTGGCACAAATCGGTGCGCAGTCGACTCGCCGTTACGCGAGCGGCGTGCCTGCGGTGCAGGCACTGGCCGCAGGCGAAGGTGCTGTGCATCTGCCGACCATCGGCTCCCAGACCCAGTCGGTAAAGTCCAAGGGCGCCCCGGTCGACAGCGTCATGCCGGACTACAACACCGGGCTCGAATTCCACGTCATGCTCACAGCCAGGGCCAAGTCGAAGAACCCCAACGCGGGCCGCCTGTTCGTGAACTACGTGCTCTCGAAAGAGGGCAATGCCGTCATGAACAGCGATCCGGGCAGCCTTTCCGTTTATGGCGGCATGTCGCTGCCCAAGCAGTATGTGGCGCCGAGTCCGGATGCGGAAAAGAACACGGCCCGTATCGCGAAGCTGCTCGGCTACGAATAGGTGGCTACTCATCTGGTGCGCTTGCGCCAGCCGATGTGAATGAAGTGAGACGAATGTGAATTGAGCCTCTGGCATCTGCCTGAGGATTGAGGAGGAAGAGGATGAACACGGGTGCTGAGTGGAATGTGAATGGGTTGCGATCGAGCGCGATCGTCGGGCTATTTATGGCACTACTGGCCGGGCTGTCGGGTGCGGCATTCGCACAGGCGACGGCGCGGACTGCGCCGGAGTCCTCGTGGCCAGCGGTCCTGGATGCGGCCCGCAAGGAGGGCAGCGTCACGCTCTACACGCAGATCGTCCCCTCGATCAACGACCGCATCAAGGCAGACTTCGCCAAGGCGTACCCGGGCATCACATTGGAAGTGGTGCGCATCACGGGGAATTCGATACTGACCAAGCTGGACCAGGAACGCCAGTCCGGTTCGGATGGCGGCGACGTCGCGATCACCGTTGAGCTACTCTGGCTCGAGGATCGCGTGAAGGAAGGCAATCTGCGCAAGCCCGTCGGGCCATCGCGTCAAGCCTGGCCGGGAAGGTACCTGCTGAGCGACACGATTCCAGTGTTGTCGCTTGAGCCACTCGTGATGGCCTACAACACCTCGATTGCCAAATCGCCCGTCACGGGATATCAGGACCTACTGCGGCCGGAGTTCAAGGGGCGTCTCGGAACGACAGGAGTGCAGGCGCTCTCCATCGTCGCCTGGTACGAGTGGTTGGAGAAAACCCAAGGCGGCGACTTCCTGGCGAAGATGGCCTCCCAGGGACCGCGCGTCTATACCGGGGCTGTTCCCAACGCCCAGGCGGTGGCATCGGGCGAGATCGGCGCAACCGCATTCAGCGTCCCCGCAGCCGTGATGCAGCTGATTGAAACCGGCGCACCGGTGAAGCTGGTGATCCCGAACCCCGCCTTGGGCATTCGCTGGGGCGCCGGAATCATTGCAAGCAGCCGGCGCCCCAATGCATCGCAGGTTCTGATGGACTACCTGATGTCGCCGCGCGGCCAGACGGCATGGCATTCGCGGGGAGAGTCGGCGAGCCCGCTGCCCAAAATACCGGGAAGCGCGGATGTCAATTCAATCCAGGCCTTCGATCCCTCGGTGTACAACGCCAACTCGATTGCCGACTACAAGAAGAAGTGGGACGTGATTTTTTCGAAATAGTGAGATCCGCGTCACTCGATTGAATGCAAGTCGACGCAGCGAAACGCGTCCGTCCGCAGACCCTTTTTCAAGAGGACCTCACATGAATTACCGCTGCATTTCCGCTGACTGCCACCTGGACCTCAGCTGGCTGCCGCCTGATCTGTTCACCAGCAACGCATCCAGGGATGTGCTCGACTTCATGCCGCGCATCGTCGATGGTGACGACGGGGGCAAGTGGGTGAACAAGCAGGGAGGCCAATTCGGCTTTGTGTGCGGCATGGGATCCTTCGGCCGCAAGTACGTGCCCGGCATGATCTCGCGCGCAGACCGCATGGCTGCAACCGGCCTGTACGGCGACGAAAGCCGGACTTCGCGCCGCGTCACGGACCCGCAACAGCGCATCAAGGATCAGGATCGCGACGGCGTGCAGGCGGAGGTTCTCTACGGCATCCTCGGTGCAGTCAACCGCGTGAATGATGCCAAGGCCGCGGCTGAAATGTCGCGCATTTACAACGAATGGCTGGTCGATTTCTGCAAGGCTTATCCGGAGCGACTGATCGGGTTGGGAGTGATTGCGGGTAACAATGTCGAGGCTGCTTTGGCGGAGACGAAGAATCTGATTCAGGGCGGCATTCGCGGCGTGGAAATGTCGATGTCCGGAAACGCAATCCCGTTATTCGAACAACAGTGGGGTCCACTCTGGCAAATGCTGTCGGATGCGGGGCTGCCCATCCACCTTCACATTACGCCGCCGATTCCGCCCGCCATTGCGCCTCATTGGACCCATCGGGAGGCAAGGTCGGCCAACGCGCTGATGGTCACGAAAATGCCGCTGGCCGCCGTCGATCATCTGGTCAGCATGATTTTCGGAGGCGCCTTGGAGCGATTCCCGAAGCTGTGCATGGTGTTCGCCGAGACGGGACTGAGCTGGATACCGTATGTGCTTGATCGCATGGACTATCAATGGGAGGAGCAGTATCGGGACATCCTGCCCATGAAACCATCGGACTATTGGCGGCGACAGTGCAAGGCCACGTTCCAATTCGATGCCACGGGCTTACGGCTCATCGACATTCTCGGAGCGAATTCGCTCATGTGGGGATCAGATTTTCCGCATCCCGACGGCGTGTGGCCCGACTCGCAGATGTACATCGACAAGCAGTTCGGAGGCCTGCCGGACGAGGTCCGGCAGCAAATTGTCTGTGGAAATGCGGCGGCGCTGTACGGCCTAAAAATTTAGAGCCATTTCAATATGAGGGGATACATCCCCTCATACTCCCCCACATTGGACGGTTGCCAAATGAAATTGGCAACCAATTCTTGGTCATTGGGAGCGTTGTCGGATCAGCCAAGCGCGGCCGAGGCACTTTCCCCCGCGATCATGCCGAATACGCCGCAGGTTGAATGCGATCCGCCGTAATACAGGTGATGAATTCCCCCAGCCGTCCCCGGGGCCGCGAAGAGCCCTGGGATTGGCGCATCATTCTGGTCGAGCACCTGAGCCTTAGCGTTGATTGCCACCCCGCCGTGCGTGAGGCTGACGCCAGCGACGACCTTGATGGCGAAGAATGGGGGCGTTGCGATTTTGTGGGCCAGTTTCGTCTTGGGAATTGGCAGTTCCATCGCGGCACCATGGGTGACCTTAGCGTTGAAATCAGCCAAGGTCTTCTGCAACCCATCATCGTTGACGCCGTGAGGCCCTAGCCGCGCCGCAAGCTCAGTTACGGAATTGGCTTCGATGACGACGGCGCCACGATCCCGCGCCAGCCTCAGGCTGTCCAGGGCGACGACCAGGCGTCCATCCGTGCGCAGGAGCCCGAGATATTTCAGGAAGCCGATGTGACGAATGCTGCTCGGTCGCTTCAGCGCGTCGCGCGGAATCTCGTAGCGCGCAAAATTCTGCCTGATGGTGCTGTCCATGATGACCCACAGGCCGCCAGTCGGCTGCCGGCTGGCCTCGTTGGCCAGCACCGCATTCGTTTCCCCTGGCCCTTCATCGGCAAAACGCTCACCATGGATGTTCACCACGATGGCGTGTTTGGCATAGTAGGACGACAGCAGGATTGGATCGAGGTAGTAGCCATGCGTCCAATTGATCTTGCAGGGCGGTGCCGGCAGCAGGTGCCCGTAGAATGTTTCCATTCGGGGACTGAGCTTGGCTCCGATATCAAGCGCCATCTGCAGCCCGTCGCCCCGGGCATTGGAAGTCGCGCGCTGGGCGACATGGTCCGGAGCGCGGCTGACAAATTTCTCGAGCAGTGCGGGATTGGCCTGGAATCCTCCAGTGGCAAGGACGACGCTCCTTGCCCTGACGGTGATCTCGCGCGCGCCCTGATGGGCCACAATGCCCTTCACCTGGCCATTCTCGACGATCAGCCGGGTGCCTCGAGCGCCGAGCAGGACCTTGCCGCCGAGTTCCTCGACCCTTTGATGCAGGTAGTCGAAGAACTTGAGCTTGCCCACGGGCATGGAGGTGCCACCCATCTGGAAGCCGAAGAATGAGCGGTCCCTGTAGACCAATTCCCCGACTCGCCCCGGCGCTCCGGTCGAGGCCAGCCACTGAATGAATTCCTCGTAACGTTCGGCCAACATCTTGCCGAGAACAGGGTCGGCGAGGGGCACGAGGCCTTGATACTCATCCCAACCCTGCCTGCCTTCGATGTGGATTGCGCCTCCGGAAAACAGTGCCGTCCCGCCAGTCCGCTGCCCGGCCTCGAGCACAACGACTGACCGGCCTTGGCCGGCGGCAAAGAGCGCAGCCGACAGGCCTGCCAGGGCGCCACCGGCAACGGCGACGTCGCAGTGAATTGTGGAATCGTTGGTCATGGTCAGGCAGTCGGTCCCTATACTAATTCGTAGACTTACTGGGCAAGCCATTTTCGCACGGCTTTCGAATTGCCCCCATCGCTGAAAAGCATGCGTCCCTGCGCTTCGCAGCCGACCTACGTGATGCCCGTGAGAGTGGCACCCGCTGTCACCCCGAGGCCTCCGTCAATGTCGAACCGTATAATCGCGATGATCGGCACAGTTTGATCTTCCGGCCGTAATAATCGTGCTCTATTCTCAGGTGTTTTTCCTGAACAGCAGAAAGTCAATTCATGAAAGCGATAGTTTCCCGGCAAGTGCTCGTTGCAACATTGATGCTCGCGGTAGTGTGTGCGTCGCTGATACTGCCAGAGGCCAGGGCGCAGTCGACCAATTACCCGGACCGAGCGATCACCCTCGTCGTTCCTTTTGCCCCCGGGGCGGGCACCGATGCCATGGGCCGGCTGCTCGGTGCAAAGCTCGCGGAAGGCTTCAATGAAAAGGTCATCGTGGAAAATCGCACTGGCGCCTCGGGCGCCATCGGTGCACGCTCGGTTGCTCAGGCAGCACCGGATGGCTATACGCTTCTGTTGATCGCTTCTCCATTCACGACCACCGCAGCCTCGGTGAACGATGCAGGCTATGACCCGGTGGCACAGTTCGCACCAGTGTCGCTGATCGCCACGGGGCCACTGGTATGGGCGGCCAACAACAAGGTGCCCGCCAACACCATGCTCGAGCTGCTGGCTTTTGCGCGCAAGAATCCGGGCCGGGTTAACTACGGCTCGGCGGGGGCGGGCAGCGTCAACCACCTGGTGCTGGAATTATTGCAGGCCAAGGCAGGGGTGTACATCACGCATATTCCCTACCGAGGCATTGCGCCGGCAACCACGGACATGATCAGTGGAGAGATCCAGTTGGTGACGGGCACGATCCCGGCGTTGCTCGGCCACATTCGCGAAGGCCGCGTGAAGGCTCTGGCAGTCACCAGTGCGAAGCGCTCCAGTGCGCTGCCCAATGTGCCCAGTATGGCGGAGTCGGGGCTGCGCGGGTTTGATGTTCTGAATTATTTCGGGATCGTTGTCCCAGTAGGAACGCCAGCGGCAATCATTGCAAGGTTGAACACGGAACTGCATCGCATTGTCGCAAATGCCGACGTGGTCAAGCGCTTCGCAAGCGATGCGCTGGAGGCGGCGGCGGGAACACCGGCGCAGCTTGGTCAATTCATTGCGGCCGACTTTGAGTCATGGCGTACCATGGTCAAGGCGCAGAACCTCAAGATTGAATGATGCGATGCAGGATTACGAGAACTCCAATGCGATACCGCGGCACTGATTAGCCATGTCCGTCTCCGCACGACCAGACATCAAGCTTGCGATTTGCGTGGCGTTTCACTTTGCGCCGGATCGCCTGCAGTACCTCGAAACGCTTTGCGCCAACTTCCCGAACCTGGCCCGGCAGGTTGATGTCACGATCATCACCAATGCGACCGGTATGGAGGAGATCGCTGCCATTTCCGGACTCGGCAACAAGTACGGATTGACCCTGTCTATTTTTTCTCCAGTGGGTTTGGGGCATCCATATCTATTGCCCTGGTCGCATTTCCCGGTCATGCGCGAAAAGCATGCCGACCCGTCTTTCACGCATTTTCTGTATCAGGAAGACGATTTGCTGGTGAGGCAGCAAACCGTAGGCTACTTGTTGGAGGCGAGGGAATTTCTGCGTGGCGCTGGATTGCTTCCTGCGATCCTGCGCGTGGAGCGCAAGACTACGGGTGCAGAGTGGTATGCAACGGATGTGATTGGCGCCGTAACAATGGAAACATGCTCGATTGTCGTGGATGAACCCGGTACCATTGGTTTCATCAACCTCCGGTCCTGCTATCAGGCGATGTACTTTCTCGATCGAGAGTCGATGGCCGAGCACCTGGGCGGAGAGTCCAGTCACCCGGACTTCGGCACCTGGAAAATCCGCGAGAGGGCATCCCAGGGGTTGGCGTTCTCCGGTGTGCCGGAGGGATTTCGGTTCCGCTATGTGGTCCCGGTTCATCTGGATTCCCAGATGATTGACGAGCGCTGCTTCGTTCATCATCTACCCAACACCTACGCAATGAATCCGGCCAGCGTCTTTGGCAAGCACTGGGTTGGGGCGTTGATCGATTGACATCTGTCGCGCCAACGCCAGCGCATCCCATGCATCCGTCGACTTGATGCGCGTGTCCCCTTTCTTTCGCCTCGTTGCGCTGACCGCGATCAATCACCTGTGTTTTTCAAGCGTGCGATTGGGCGTGGCCCTGTACGCAGTGCACCTGCATGCCTCGCTCGCAACCGTGGGCATTCTGATGGGGATTTTCGGGCTTCTGAGCGCGATCACATCGGTGAGCGCTGGCAGGTGGATCGATCGCGTGGGGCCGCGCACGCCCATGCTGGTGGCATCGGCGTCAATGGTGGCCGGTGCAGGCCTCGCATTCGTATGGCGCGATATCGCCGCGCTTTATGTCGTCAGTGCCGTGGTCGGCACATTGTTCAATGTGTATTTCATCGCCTACCAGCCACTCGTCGGTGAGTACGGCACGCCAGCAGAGCGGGTCAAGAACTTCAGTATCGCCTCGGTCGGCATTTCGATTTCGAGCTTTATTGCGCCGCTGATAACGGGATTTTCCATCGATCACCTGGGCCACCCTGAGACGTTTTTGCTGGTGGCCATGCTGCCGCTGATCCCTCTGGTCGTGATCGGCTCCGGGCACTTGCCATTCCCAATGAAGAAAAAGCATGAAAAAAGCACCGGGACGGGGTCTGGCGAAAAGAGCGTGTGGCGTTTGTTGCGCAATCCGGAATTGCGCCGGATCTATGCCGTGTCCCTTGTCTTGAACATCACCTGGAACCTGTTCAGCTTCCTCATACCGCTCTATTGCATAGAGATCGGCCTCAGCGCCTCAAGCATCGGCGTGGTGGTGGGTTGCTACGCGCTTGCGTCGATTACGTCTCGCATGATGGTCGCGCCCATGTCGCGCTATTTAACACCTTGGCAGACGCTGATCATCTCGGGCTGCATTGCAGGGCTATGCTTTGCGGGCTTTGCCCTCGTTCATACCTTCCTGGCCCTGGCCGTCTTGTCCTTCTGCCTGGGATTGGGATTGGGAATGGCGACTCCGACTTCCCAGGCAATGCTGTATGAGATCGCCCCGTCAAACCGTATTGGAGAAGTGATGGGCTTGCGGACCCTGATGGGAAACAGCATGCAGACAGTCGTGCCGTTATTGTCAGGAGCGATTGGGGCGGCATTGGGATTGAGCCCCATATTCTGGGCGCTCGCGGCAACGCAGGTTGCGGTTACCTATGTCGTGAGGAAGCAATGGTTGCGACAGCGCATGCGAAGGACTACGTAGATTACGCTCCGAATGGCAACTGTCTTGATCACCTTACAAGACAATGTACAAGTGCGTGCTACTGTATTCTTTCGCATTGGTTTCTGGGGCAGCCGATGACATCAGTGGCTAAAGTGATCGCAAACAATGGTTTCGACACTATGCGTGCACATGGGGAACACTGCTATTACCAACTCCTGGGGATCTCCAGCGACGCAAGTCGAGACGAGATAGAGCAGGCCTGTCTGGCTCTCTGGTACCGGTACCAGCCGATGCGGCGGACACTGTTGTGGAAAGACATCGACGCCGAGATAGAAAGGATCCATGACACGCTGATCAACGCCGACGCGCGTCAAGCCTATGACAATCGTTTTAAACCGGGCAAGCCTGCGATAGGCACTGACAAGAGCGGTACGAGAGAGCCTGAAGGGCGCGAGGCTGCAACTGTTGCAGCTCCTCTTGCGCGAGAGCGCGGCGTTGACAGACTTCACGAGAAGTCGAAGCTCAATTTTCTGAATGTGCTCGAACTCGACGCGCTGGCCGCGTCATTCGGCTTCAATCAATCGATCGATTGGGTGCGCCCCGAGAGTTGGGCAGACATCAGTTCGGTTGCCTGGCTGTCCCTGCTGTTCTGCGTTGCAGGGTCATTGTTGATCTGGAGCGTCCTACGCTTGAAAAAAGCGAGCTTTGGAAAGAGGGATCTGGCGCGCAAGATGGCGGTGTAAGTAGCATGCCTGGCGCGATGCCGGGCATTCCAGTGTGGCGTATTTATTTTTGCTTGCTCACAGGCTGGGCGCCGCGGACGGAGCTGATCTTAATCCCGTTCGCCTGACCTCCGCCGAAGGTGCGACAGCGAAGGTCAGCCTTGCAGAAGCCGGGGAGAGTGGAGGACATGTCGCTCTCAAGGCCCTCGATCCATCCCTGTGTGCCGATCCGGACTTCATGAAGCGATTTTCGCCGAAGTATAGCGCCGAGAGAAAAATCCGGCCGCGCTAAAGAATCAGTGTTTTCTGCCGTTGAGAGGCCATCCCCAACTCATCACCTGAGGCCCCTCATCATGATGCTCCCGGTTCGCCTTCGTTTCGGGCTGCTTGTCCCGGGGCTTGTCCTGTGCGTTGCTGCGGCTGCCGAAGAACATAAGGCGGCGTCCGAGCATGCCACGGCAAGTCAGTCAGCGACGACTGCCAGCAAATCAGCAACATCACCCACCAAACCGCCCGTGGCCTTTGCCACGTTCGAACATGCCCAGGCCAAGGAACTGGCGCTGGACAAAGCGCCGGTCAAAGAGCGGGCGGCTGCCCCGGCGTCCGAGCCCGTGCGCAGCAGGCCGGCAACCGCGCCACGCCGCAACGCGTTGCTCACGGCAGCGGTTTCCGCACAGACAGCAACCGAGCCCGCGCGACCGGTCGAAGTAGCGAAGGCGATCGAGAGCCCAGCGCCTGTCGCAGAGCACAAACCGCACAGCCTGCACTGGTCTTATGAGGGAGAAACCGGCCCGCATGCCTGGGCCAAGCTCGCGCCGGAATTTTCCAAGTGCGGTAGCGGCCAGCGCCAATCGCCGATCGACATACGCGAGGGCATGAAGCTTGAACTTGAACCCATCACATTCGAGTACCGGCCCAGCAGCTTCAAGGTTCTCGACAATGGACACACCATCCAGGCCAGCGTCAATGGCTGGAACTCCATGCGTTTGATGGGGCGCGTGTTCCGCCTGGTCCAGTTTCACTTCCACCGGCCGTCCGAGGAAATGATCGATGGGAAGCAGTTCGAAATGGTGGTCCACCTGGTGCACAAGGACAGCCAGGAGCGGCTGGCCGTGGTCGCTGTGCTGGTAGAGGTCGGCGCGCGCCAACCCGTCATCCAGGCAGTGCTCAACAACCTGCCGCTGGAGAAAGGCGAAGAAATGGCGGTTACCTCTAGTAGCCTGGACCTCTCCCAGATGCTTCCCCAGGGCCGCCGCTATTTCACCTACATGGGCTCGCTCACAACGCCGCCCTGCAGCGAGGACGTGCTCTGGGTGGTCATGAAACAACCAGTCCAGGCGACTGCTGACCAGTTGGATCTCTTTTCGCGGATGTACCCGATGAACGCGCGCCCCGTGCAAGCCAGCATGGGAAGGACGATCAAGGAGTCTAACTAAGCAAGGAAACTGAGGTGACACTTGGCCGGGGACCATGCGCACACAGGTTCCCGGAACCGAAGGGCAGGGAGCGGACATCCTAGATATGCCGCAAACGCCCTACAGCGGGTCTTTCAGGGTCTTTTGCTATAGACTTCAAAGCCCTGGTTCGGGGTCCCAGACCCGCACACCGTGACATCTCCGCCTCGAAATCTCGAAAAATTCGGTTCCTATGTAGAGGCCGCGCGCGCCTTCTTCGATGAACCGTGGTCGGATGGCCTGCCGGTCACGCTTCCCACGCCAGAAGCAGTGGATGACATGATTACTGCGGGCGGTCGGCCAGGCAACGAATGCCTTGGCACCGTTGAGGGTCGCAATCTCTCCATTCACGTATGGCAGGCCGCCACTTGCGCGGTGATGGCAGGCTGCCTGCCACATTATTTCCCGGTGGTGCTGGCAACCTGGGACGCCATTCTTGAGCCACGCTTCAACCTGGATGGCGCACTAACTTCCACCGGTGGGGCCGCGCTGGCCGCGGTGGTATCCGGACCGTACGCTGAGGAGATCGGCATGCGTTCAGGCAGCGGCGTGTTCGGGCCGGGCAATCGCGCAAATGCCACCATCGGTCGCGCCGTGCGCCTGGGCTGCATGAGCGCCTTGAACGCCATTCCAGGGCAGCTGGATGCGGGGAGCTTCGGCCATGGCGGCAAGTACAGCTTTCATTTTGCCGAATCGGAGCCGCCCAAGGGCTGGCCCAGCATTCGCGAGCAACTGGGCTTTCCCGTGGGATCCACTACGGTGTCGGTGATGCCGGCCGACGCGCCGCGCCAGGTCATGCACCGTTGGCAGCCGACCCCGGATGACATGTTGAAAGTGGTCGGCGCGGCGATGCGCGACCCGGCGCATAGTGGCACGGGTAGCAAATCCTGGTACATCGTGGTGCTGGGGCCGGAGCACGCCTCCGTGCTGGTGGACGGGGGACTGCAACCGCGCGACGTGCGCGCTTCATTGAGTGATATATCGGCGGTGAGCATCGAACAGTTGGCCGCGGCCGGCATCAGGTACGATGCATCCGGCACGAACTATTGCAAGCCGGATGGGCGCGGTCGCATGGCCACGGTGATCCCAGAAAACATCCTGGTACTGACGGCCGGCGGCTTTGGTGCCGGTTGGTCGATGGTAATTCCCTGCTGGAGCTGGGCGCTGACGCAGCACCCGGTGACCCGCGCGGTCCAGGTGCCGGGGAGGGCGCGTCACGAACGAGATGCGGCTCGCTCGGAACTGGATTTCGCCTAACGAAGAACCGGTTGCAATACTCATTTTGCAACCGTCCGATGTAGGGGGGTATGAGGGGATGTATCCCCTCATACTGAAACGGACTCTACGAGACGAGAACCGAGGGGAGAACAACATGAGCATCGAAGTGATCTTTCCCGTTCCGCGGATTCATGGCGCGAGTGGCAAACCCGCTGAAAAGCCGACGGTAGTGCATGCATGGAAACCGTTGCCTGCAAACCCGGTCCTGTGCCTCATCGACAATACCAAGGCGCGGGCGCGCGACTTGCTGGAGGCCGTGGGGCGCGGCCTGGTTGCACACGGCGTCGTTGGCTCCTTTTTCCTGTATTCGAAACCGAGTCCGTCATATCCCATAACGAAGGAGGTGCGCGCGGAAATCGCCGCGCGCGCCCATCTGGTCGTCAGCGGTGTCGGGGATTGAGGGGCTTGCACGTCGAACAGTTTGCTCGACGCCACGCACTGCTCCGAAGCCGGATTGCCATCGACGGCCGTCGTGACTGCGCCTTTCAGCGGGCTCGCACGCCTGACGGCCAAAGGGGCAGGGCTGCCCGGGTTCGCTTTCGTAGTCGCTGAGCACCCGGTGTGGACGCGCAACGACGCATGGATCGACGCCGCAGGCAAGGCCTTGGCAGGGGAAATCGCGATAATCTTGAGTGGCGCCTCAACAAGTGCGGTGCTGAAAAGCGGGGAGTCGAAGTAGAATCCTCCGCTCAGCACCGCCACATCGATCATTTGGATGTTGGCAGTTGCAATCGGGTGAATCGACTGCCCGTTACGAACAGCAGTTCAACGGGACTACTTACAGGAGGAGCGAGCATGCTCAAGCGAACTTTCGTGATGCTGGCAATGACGCTGTCGCTGGCTGGCAGCGTCTGGCCGGTTGCCGCCCAGCAAGCGCAGCCACGATCGGGGGGCGTATTGCGTGTGGGAATCCAGTCGGAGCCCCGCAGCCTCGACCCATTGTTGGTCATCACCGACGGTGCGACGGGCCATATCGTATCCAGCATATTCAATACGCTGGTTAAATACGACGCCAAGATGCAGATTGTTCCCGACCTCGCCACCAGCTGGAAGGTGGAGAATGACGGCAAGGCCGTTGACTTCTTTCTTCGCAAGGGCGTGAAGTTCCATGACGGCACCGATTTCGATGCCGCTGCCGTCAAGTTTGCGTTCGATCGCATCCTCGACCCGGCCAACTCCTCGCCCTACCGCACCTTCTTCAAGCCGGTAGAGCAGGTGGTGGTGATCAATCCGGGCACGGTGCGCTTCGTGCTGGCAAACGCCTGGCCGGGCTTCTTCTACCAGCTCGTCTACGTGGGCGGCATGGGCATCCCGTCGCCGACGGCCGTCAAGGCACTCGGCAATGCGGGTTTCGCTCGAAAACCGGTGGGCACGGGGCCGTTCCAGTTGTCCGACTGGCAGTCTGGCGACAAGATTGTGCTGACCAAGAATCCGAACTATTTCCGCGCCAAGATGCCCTACCTTGATCGCGTGGAGTTCAAGGTAATCCCGGACTCCACGGCGCTGACGACCAGCCTGCGCACCGGTCAGCTTGACCTGGTGCGCGACATCCCGACCCAGTTGCTGCCGCTGCTGGAGAAGGAGCAGAGCCTGGTGCCGAGCGTGAAGAACGCCTATTCGTTTGACTGGTTCGCGCTCAATGCGGCCAAGCCGCCATTTAATGATGTGCGCGTGCGCCAGGCCATCAATATGGCGATCGACCGTGATGCGCTGGGTGTGGCGGTGTACGGCAAGGGCACGCGCGGCTCATCCTCGCAGATTGCCAGCGCCAATTCGTTCGCGCACCCAAAGAAGCTGCCGACCTTCACCTACGATCCGGAGAAGGCCAAGAAGCTGCTAGCCGATGCTGGCAAGAGCAACCTGAAATTCACCCTGTACTCATCCACGGTCAAGCCGCAGCTGGCTCAGGAGGCCACGGTGATCCAGGCGCAGTTGGCAAAGATTGGCGTCACAGTGGACCACCAGGTGCTTGAGCACCAGGCGTGGCTTGCCCGCGTTCTGAAAGAACGCAACTTCGAAGCTTCCACGGTGGGTGGCACGGGCGGCCCGGAGCCGAACAGCTATGTCATGTTCTGGACCAAGGACAACCCGGTCAACTTCGTCAGCCTGAACAACCAGGAACTGTTTGATCTGGTGCCCAAGGCGCAGGGCGTGATCAACGAAGCCGAGCGGAAGAAGATCTACCATCGCATCCAGGAACTGGGCGCGCAGGAAGCCGCATGGATGGCCCTGATGGAAGTGCCAAGCAATGCCGTGATGTCCAACAAGGTGAAGGGCTATGTGCACCTGCCTTACAACGTCAGCTATTTCGACGACGTGTGGCTCGCGCCCTGAACAAGATATCGGTGAGCAACACGGGAAGACCGATTGCGTAACGCGCTTTTCCTTACCGCGCTCTCGCGCATAGCCACGGCCGTCGCGACGCTTCTCGTCGTGGCGGCCGTTGTTTTTTTCCTGATGCGCCTTATCCCGGGCGACCCGGTATTGAACTGGCTCGGCTCCAACTACGACAAGGCGGACTACGACCGCCTGAAGGCTTTCTACGGACTGGACCTGCCGGTCGGCCAGCAATTCTTCGTCTGGGTGCAGCGCCTGTTCCAGGGCGATCTGGGTTCCTCGGTGCTGACCAACCTGTCGGTGGTTGAGGAACTGCTGCGGCGCATTCCGGTGACAGTTGAGCTCATCGTGCTGGCGTTGCTGGTGGCGTTGCCGGTGGGCATCGGTGCGGGCATCTGGGCGGCGTGGCGCTACGGCCGGCCCACCGACCATGCCTTGCTCACGGCGACGCTGCTTGGCATATCGCTGCCGGAATTCTTTGTCGGCGCCTTGCTGATGCTGGCCTTCTCGCTGGAGTGGCGACTGCTGCCGGCGACGGGTTTCAGCCGCTTTGCCTGGTCGTGGGAGCACTTTTCACATCTGGTGCTGCCGGCGTTGGCGCTGGGTTTGCCACGCGCCGCCGTCATCTGCCGCCTGATGCGCGGCTCGCTGCTGGAGGTGTTCGGGCGTCCGTTCATACGGGCGTCTCTCGCCAAGGGCCTCAGCCGCAAGGCCACGCTGTTCGTGCATGCAGTGCGCAATGCGCTCATCCCGGTGGTGACGGTCATCGGGTTGCAGATCGGCTATCTGGTGGCCGGCGCCGTGGTAGTGGAGAAGCTCTTCGTCATTCCGGGCGTCGGCGCCTATGGTCTGAACGCGGTGTTCGCTCGCGACTACCCTTCGGTGCAGGGGTTCATCCTGGTGGTGGCGACGATTTTCCTCGTGGCCAACGTCATCGTGGACCTGTTGTACGTGTGGCTGGACCCGCGCATCCGCATCGGGCCGAGGACGGCTGCCGCATGAGTAACGCACGCGCGCGCGCCAGCCTGTCGCGGCGGATCTGGAACAACGCCAAGATCCGCTACAGTTGTTTTCTGATCCTGGCGCTGCTCCTTGTCACGGTGGGCGCGGGCCTTATCGCGCCGCACACCTACGACGCTATCGATGCGGCGGCGTCCTACGCGGCACCTGGCAGTAACTATCTCCTAGGGGCAGATGCGCTGGGGCGAGACGTGCTGAGCCGCGTGCTCTATGGTGGTCGCTTGTCGCTGGCCGTGGGCCTTTTGGCGACATTGGTGGCCGTGCTCATTGGCGTACCCATCGGCGCCTTCGCGGGTTATGTCGGTGGTGTTGCCGACTGGGTGATCAGCCGCGTGGTCGATCTCCTGTTGCCGTTCCCGGTGATCCTGCTTGCCATCGTCACCAAGATGGTGCTGGGCGACGGGCTGTTGAGCGTGGTGATCGCGATCAGCTTGGTGCTCACGCCGTTCTTTGCGCGCATGTCCCGCGCCAAGGCACTGAGCGTGGCGCAACTCCCCTTCATCGAGGCCGCCAAGGGGAGCGGCCTTGGTTCAGGCCGCATCATGGCGATGCACGTGCTGCCGCATTGCTTCCAACCAGTGCTGATCATGGC
The DNA here is from genome assembly GCA_947476535.1 of Betaproteobacteria bacterium. GTDB lineage: Bacteria > Pseudomonadota > Gammaproteobacteria > Burkholderiales > SG8-39 > CAIYPG01. The sequence goes on along the minus strand of CANJRC010000012.1, from coordinate 1,423 downwards.
GGCGCTGTCGGTAGCCTTTGCCATCCTTGCCGAAGCCTCGCTCAGTTTCCTGGGCTTGGGGCTGCCGCCGCCCGCGCCCAGCTGGGGCAGTGACCTGCAGAGTGCCATGAGCGGTTTCCAGCTCGCGCCCTGGACGGTGCTGGTTCCCGGGACCGCCATCACGCTGGCAGTGCTGGCCTTCAATTTTCTCGGCGACGGGCTGCGCGACGTGTTCGACATCGGCGAGCGATTCCTGTGAGCACACGCGACGAACTGCTGGCGGTCAAGGGGCTCGGCGTCAACATTGCGGGTGCCACCGTGCTCGATGGCGTATCGCTTGCCATCAGGCCGGGCGAGGCCCTGGGCCTGGTGGGCGAGTCGGGATGCGGGAAGTCGATGACATCACTGGCAATCCTCGGCCTATTGCCGCGCGGCGCCAAGGTGACCAGCGGCAGCGTCACGCTACGCGGCGAGGAGTTGCTCGGGGCAGGGGAGGACGCCTTGTGCCGCGTGCGCGGCGGGGCCATCGGCATGATTTTCCAGGAACCGGGCGCCTGCCTCGACCCGGTGATGCGCATCGGGCGCCAGATTGGCGAATCACTCGAGATCCATCGCGGGCTCAAGGGCGCTGCGCAGGACGCCGAGTTGAGAAAGCTGCTGGCTGAAGTCGGGCTGACGGACGCCGAGCGTGTGCTGCGCGCCTACCCGCATGAGCTCTCGGGCGGCATGCAACAGCGCGCCATGATCGCCATGGCGCTGGCTGGCGAGCCGGTGGTGTTGATCGCCGACGAGCCCACCACGGCGCTCGATGCTCGCATCGCCAGCCAGATCCTCGATCTGCTGGACCGCCTGCGCCGCGAGCGCGGCCTGGCGCTGCTGCTGATCTCGCATGACCTGGCCGTCATTGGCGGGCGCTGCGATCGCGTCATGGTGATGTATGCCGGGCGTCTCGTCGAGGCCGCGCCGGCCGAACGCATCTTTTCCGAGGCGCGGCATCCCTATACCGCTGCCCTCATCGAGGCGAGCCCTGGTATTGCGGGTGTTGCACCAAAGAGCGCGCTGCGCGACATTCCGGGTCAATTGCCTGCACCCGGTTCCGTGATGGAAGGCTGCGCGTTTGCGCCGCGCTGCTCGCTGGCGCGGCCCGCCTGCAGCACACGGGTGCCGCGGTGGAGCGCACTCGCGGACCGAGGCAACGAGCGTGGCGTGCGTTGCCTGCAGTACGAGGAGGGCTGGTGAGCATGCCGGACAGAGGTTTGTCGGAAGCGGGCCTGCTGGAAGTGCGCGACCTCATCAAGACCTATCGCGCGCGCGGGCCGGGCGGGGCGCCCTTCAACGCCGTGGATCGCGTCAGCTTTAGTATCGCTGCGGGCGAAACCATGGGCCTCGTGGGCGAGTCCGGCTGCGGCAAGAGCACGCTGTCGCGCTGCCTGATGCGCCTGGT